>CAKUFI010000012.1 GCA_934647305.1 uncultured Clostridia bacterium
CGCCGCTGGGCACGATTGAAAGTTCGAAAGGGCTGCGGCCCTCTCGAGCTCTCCGGGGGTTTTTTGACAGTCTGAGCGATTTCCTGAAGGAAATCGCGTTTTACGGGCAGCTGCAGCCGCCCGGGGCATGCGCGCGCTTTTTCGGAGGAAAAGTGCGCGGAGGGGGTCCGGGGGAGGGAACCGCCCCCGGGGAGGCTGCCCCCAAAATGAAACGCCCGCACAGAAAAACCTGCGCAGGCGAAGCTCGGTCAGAAACGACCGCCCAGGCGCTTGAGCGTGTTCAGGCTGTAGAACATGCAGTCCAGCGAGCCCTGCTCCACGGCGTTGTCCTGCTCGATCATGGCGTACTTCACGCCGATGTCGTCGCAGGCGGCCATGAGGGCGCTCCAGTTCATGTTGCCCTTGCCGATGGGCGCGATCACGCCGCGGCTCTCGCGGGAGCCGTTCATCTCCTTGAAGTGGACGACCTCCATGCGGCCGCGCACCTTCTCAATCCACTCCAGCGGGCTGCCGCCGCCCATCTGCACCCAGTACAGGTCCAGCTCAAACTGCACGGCGGGGGAGCAGTTCTCCATCAGCAGCTCCAAGCCGGTCTTGCCGACCTTCTCGAAGCGCTCGAACTCGAAGGCGTGGTTGTGATAGATGAAGTGCAGGCCGTTGTCCAGGAGCTTCTCGGCCACCTTGCTGGCGCGCTTTGCAAACTCGATATAGCCCTCGGGGTTGCGGAATTCGACGGGCAGGCCGCCGATGCCGGGGTATTCGCAGCCCAACAGCTTGTGCTCGCGGATCACCTTGTCGATGTCCTCTTCCATCTCGCCGAAGCCGATGTGTGTGCAGGCGCAGCTCAGGCCGGACTCGTCCAGCATGTCGCGCAGCTGCTCGGCGGAAATGTCGCGGCTGTGGCCGGAGAGCTGGCAGATGTTGTAGCCCATCGCCTTGAGCACCTTCATCGCGGCGAGCATTTCCTCGGGATTCTGGCAGTGGTCGCGCAGGGAGTACATCTGCGCGCCGATTTGCAGGTTGGTCATGGTCAGTTTCCTCGCTTTCCTTTGTCGCTTATTGGATTGAATTGAGTAAACGCTGTGAACCGCGCTTTTCCGTCATTCCAGCGCGTATTTCGCCCGTTCGCCGCCGATGAGCTTCGGCCGTGTGCGGGCGCAGACCAGGTTCGCCTGACCGATCCGGCTGACGCTCAGCCTGACCGGCACGGCGACGCTTTTCAGGTGCATGCCGATCAGCGTGTCGCCGATATCAATGCCCGCGTCGGCCTGAATCGACTCGACCAGCACGGGCTCCTTCATCAGGCGGTAGGCCGCCGAGGCGCAGGAGCCGCCCGCCTTGGGCCAGGGCACGGCGCACACCTCGACGAGGTTCAGCCGTTCCACCGCCTCGCGCTCGATGGCCAGCGCCCGGTTCAGGTGCTCGCAGCACTGAAACGCGGGAACGATTCCCCGTTCGGCGCACTCGTCCAGCACGGCCTGCGCCACCTCGCGGCCCAGCTCGGGCGCAGAAGCGTGGCCGATCACGCCGCCCGCGATCTCGCTCGTGGAGCAGCCCACGGCCAGCAGGCGCACCCTGCGCAGGTCGCGCCTGTCCATCTCAAGCAGCTCGCGCAGCGCCGCGCGCACCTGCTCGTAGACCGCGCCCATCACGCCTTGGGCAGCTCGACCCACGCGCCCTTGTCCGAGGACTCGATGATCGAGCGCACCAGCGACAGCGCCGGGAAGGCCTGCCTGCCGTCCAGCCAGAAGTGTTCGCCCGCCTCAAGCGCGCGGTAGAAGTCGGTGATCTGCACGCCGTGGCCGCTGCCCCAGTAGGCCTTGCTGTCAAGCGACGGCGCCGCGCCGTCCTCAAGCAGCGTGAACAGGCCGTTTTCGACCCGATACAGCTTCAGGCCGACCAGCCGCAGGCTGTACTTCTCGCAGTACAGCTCCAGCTCGACCGGCGCGTCGCAGACGTTGTTGTTCGTGGTGTGGATCACGGCGCGTTGGCCGCCCGCGTACAGGGCCACCGCCGCGCAGTTGTCCTCGACCTCGATCTGACCCTCCAGCAGGCCGGTGAACACCGAGCCGCGCACCCTTTCGATCGGGCCGCCCAGGTAGCTCATCAGATCCAGCGTGTGGATCGACTGGTTGATCAGCGTGCCGGCACCCTCCATCTTTTTGGTGCCGCGCCAGCCGGAGTCGTGGTAGTAGGGCGCCTCGCGCCGCCAGGAAACGTCCGCCCGCGCGCCCAGGAACGCGCCCGCGTCGCCCGACTCGAGGATGGCCCTGGCCTTTTTCACCGCGTCGTTGTAGCGGTTCTGGAAGATCACGCCCAGCGTGGGCGCGCCCGGCCGCTCGGAGGCGGCGATCATCGCGCGCGCGTCCTCGAGCGTGGTGGCCATGGGCTTTTCGGTCAGCACGTGCTTGCCCGCGGCCAGCGCCTCGATCGTCATCGGCGCGTGCAGGTAGTGCGGGGTGCACAGGTGCACCACCTCGACCTCGGGGTCGCGCAGCAGCTCGTGCCAGTCAGTGTAGACGCGCGATGCGCCGGTCTTCTTCGCGGCGGCCTGGGCGCGTTCCCCGCGGACGTCGCACACGGCGACGATCTGCACGTTGTCCATGCCCATCAGGGCGTTCATGTGTACCTGGCTGATGCCGCCGCAGCCGATCACGCCGGTGCGGAACTTACGATTGCTCATGTTACTTTCCTCCCTGTGCCTGTGTAAAGGCATATACGCCGATCGACACGGCGACCGACAGGTTCAGTGAATCGATGTCTCTGGACTGGGGAATCAGTACGCTCTGACCCATTTCAGCGAACTCGTGGGGCAGTCCAGCCTGCTCGTTGCCGAAGACCAGGCTGTAGACGGGCGGCTGCGTGCCGGCCACCTCGTAAAGCGGCTTCGCCCCGTCCAGCATGAACGGGTAGAGCGGCCGCTCCGGGTAGTCCTGCCGATAGTCCGAAAAGCGGTCGTAGGTGCGCACCCGCATCTTGTAGAACGCGCCCATTGACGCGCGCAGTACGTGCGGGTCGAACGCGTCCACGCACGGGCGCACGATGGCCACGTCCCGTATCCCGAAGCCCAGGCAGCTGCGCAGGGCCGTGCCCAGGTTGCCGCCGTCGGTGATCTGGCACAGCACGACGTGCGGCAGATCCTTGTCCAGCACCGCCTCGTACTTTTCAAACACCAGCGCGGCGTAGCAGTTGTCCTTCTGAGACTCCCGCTTGAGCACGCGGTCGGCGAACTCCTCGCGCACGCCCAGCGCGCGGCACTTCTCGCGCAGCAGGCTCACGCCCTCGTTGCGCAATCCGTTCGGGTGCAGCAGCAGCCTCGTCGCCTGCTCCGGATGACTCTCCAGCAGGTTCAGCGACGGGAACACCCCCAGCGCGTAGCTGTAGGTCAGTTTTTTGTTGTAGGCTTCCAGTTTCGGCACATGACACACGCTCCAATCCAAGCTATAGTATACATCAACTCTCCCCGAAAGGCAATCAGTCGGCGCGGAAAAAACTGCAAATCGGAGTGAATCGAATGCCGGGCGGAAAAGGGCTTCGATTCGCACCAAAATCGGCCGCGGTCATACGATGCAGTGAGGGCATCGACGCCCCCGAACCGAAAAAGGAGGAATCAGACGATGTCATTCTACAGCTACAAGAACGCCAACGCGGCCGTCAGCCCGGGCTGCATCACCGGCAATCCCCTGGAGGGCCTGAACGAAAGAATTTGTATTCAGGTAAAGAACGTCTACGACGCCTGCCTCCAGCAGGAGCAGCTGACCAACAAGACGGTCACGGTATCGGACATTGTGCCGGTGCTGGAGTGCGGCTGCGGAAACCAGACCACGAAGCCCTGCCGGTGCGAGTGCGACGGGTGCAGCTGCACCTGCACCTGCGGCAGCTGCGGAAAGCCCGTTACATACGACGAGGCGGTCGAGAACGCTGAAAACAGCGGCTGCCGCCTCACTCCCTGCGGCACCTGGACGTTTGAGAGCTGCCGCTCGTCCACCACCTGCGGCACGATCAGCAACCTGACCATCGACCGCCTGTGCGACCGGCCGCAGTACGCCCGCGTCAAGGGCACGGTCAACATCCCGGTCGACGTGCTCTTCACCGACCAGAACTGCCAGGAGTGGATGGGCCGCGCCAACGTGGCCGTGAACAAAGACGTGCTGCTGGCTATCCCGGACGAATCCATCGTGCCCTTCACCATCGAGTCGATGGTCAGCGCGATCTGCGTCTCCGGCTCGTATCAGGGCTCCTGCCAGTTCAAGATCACCATCTGCGTGACCGTCGTGCTCAAGATCCTGGCGGAGGTCGAGATGATGGTGCCCTCCTACGGCTTCTGCAGCATCCCGCCCTGTGAGGAGTTTGCGGAAAATGTATGTGATGAATTCTTTAGCTTGCCCTTGTTCCCGCCCTCTGCCTGCGCGGACAGCGCGGCCGCCGCGAGTACCTGCGCCTGCACGACGCACGACGGCAGCTGCGTGAATAACCTGGGCGCGACCTGCGGCAGCTGCACCAGCACCTGCTCGTCCTGCGGCACCACCTGCGCCGGAAACACATCGCGCTGCCCCCGCTGCGGCTGCACCATGACCCGCAGCACCTGAAAAACCGTATAACCCTATGAAAAAGGCGGAGCCCTTCGCGGGTTCCGCCTCGGTTTTTATTCAGGCCTCTCAGTTGTTGCCCAGCGTGCGGGCAATGATCTCCTGCCAGAGGATCATGCGGCCGGGGTTGTAGGGCGGGAAGCCGGTGATGTAGTGGTTTCCGAAGGTCTTGCCGTCGCGCGTCCACTTGAGCAGCAGCAGCTTCTGCTCGCCGGGCAGCACGCGCAGGTTGCCCACGCGCACGGTCTGGTTGGCCTCGCTGTCGCACGCGCCGGAGAGCAGCACCTCGCCGCTCTCGCCGTCCACGATCGAGTACTCGACATGGCCGCTCCAGCACCCGTCGTTGCACAGGTATACGTCGTGGCCCCAGTCGACGTGCTCGTCCAGGATCAGGCACACGTCCTGCTGGGCACGCTTGATGTAGTAGTAGGCCAGCTTCTTGTCGTAGTAGTAGTCCACGACCGCGTCGGAGATCTGCGGCCAGCCGTCGATCATGTTCCACCAGATGATACCCGTGCGGCGCCACTTCTTGACGCGGGTGCGCTCGACGAAGAACTTCTTGGCCTCGGCCTGGGAGATCTGGGAGAGCAGCGAGAACTGCTCCAGATCCTGCGGCACGCTGCCGAAGAGTATGCGCACCTGGTCGTCCATCAGGCCGATGCGGTTGTAGTGGCGCGCGCCGTGGGGCAGGTAGTCGGTGTTGTGGGTGTCCCAGACGCTGCTGCCCAGCCAGGGGGTGAGCATGTCCTCGGGGATGAACTTCTTGAGCGAGGCGACCGACGGGCAGCCGTGATAGCCGCACTCGCTGATGAAGTGCGCAGTGGTCTGCTTGTAGAAGTCGTCCTTGAAGTAGGCGCGCGCGCCCCAGTTGTGCTGCTCGGGCACCAGGTAGCGCTTGATGCCCTCGGGAATGTAGGGCGAGGAGGGCAGGAACATGCGGGAAGGGTCGTTCAGGCGCACGACGCGGGGCAGTACCTCGCGGGTGAGCGGGTTGTAACGGCTGGTGGCGCAGGCGGTTTTCTGGCCGACAAAGGCCTCGTCGCACTCGTTGTCGCCCGCCCACAGCAGGATCGAGGGGTGATTGCGCAGCTTGCGCACCACCTTGGTCGCTTCCTTCTCCAGCGCGCCGATCAGCCCGGGCACGTCCGGATAGGTGCAGCAGGCCATCGCGAAATCCTGCCAGACCAGGATGCCGTACCGGTCGCACAGGTCGAAGAACTCGTGATCCTCGTAGACGTTGCCGCCCCAGCAGCGCACAACGTTGCAGCCCGCGTCCACGAACAGCTCAAGCGCCGCGGGCACGCGCTCGGCGTCCCGGCTGTGCATCGCGTCCATGGGCACCCAGTTGCTGCCCATCAGCATCACCGGCGTGTCGTTGACGATGACCTTGAACTCGCCCTCGTCGCCCGGCTTCATGACCTGATCGACGACGATCGTGCGCAGGCCGATGGTCTCCTCCAGGCAGTCCACGACCTGGCCCTCGCGCAGCAGCTCCAGCTTCACGCTGTACAGGTTCTGTTCGCCGTAATTGCGCGGCCACCACAGCTTTGCGTGCGGGATGTTCACGCTCAGCGTGCCGGAGATGAACAGCGCGGGCTTTTCGACCTCGAAGGCGGAGTCGCCGCAGGAGCCGGTCAGGCGCACGGCAAAGTCGTCCAGCGTGAGCGCGTTCGTCTCATAGCGGAAGCGGCACATGAGCTCCGCCGAGCCGTCGGAGTTGATCCTGCGGGTGACGTAGTAGGTCTGGGTCAGGCGGGTTTCGCTCCGCTCGATCAGGCTCACGCCGCGCCACATGCCGGCCGACAGGAACCGGGGCATGATGTCCCAGCCGAAGCAGGACGGGGGCATGCGCACGAGCGCGTAGCCGTCCTCGCCGTCGTTGCCGGCGACGCTGACCGGAACGTCCATTTTGCGCGCCTCGTTGACCGCCGAGCGGATGCGCACGGTGAGCGTGTTCTCCTCGCCGTAATTCAGCGCGTCGGTCACGTCGAACTCGTGCTCGACCAGCATGTTGTCGCAGGAGCCCACGCGCTCGCCGTTCAGGAAAATGTCGGCGAAGGTGTTCAGGCCGTCAAAGCGCAGGATCCAGCGGCTGCCGGTGTCTTCGGGCGCGTCGAACGTGCGCTCGAACCACCACTGGTAAAACTCGTACTTGCGGAAGGCGTAGATGTTTTCCGCGTAGAAGGGGTCCTCCTCCAGGCCCGCGCGCACCAGATCCAGCTCCACGTTGCCAGGCACCTCCGCGCTGATCTGCGGCCAGGAAAGGGCGCTGAGTTCATCGGGCGTCTCAGGCATGACGCCGTCTTCCATATGATAGCGCAGCGACCATTCTCCGTTCAGGGAAAGCGTGTTCATGGGCAGTCCTCTTTCTTTCGAGTTGATGGGGAAACACATGCTCATAGTATACCGCCTCGCCCTGTGACTGTCAATCCGCGCGTGAAAAAAACGACAAACGGTGAAAAAACGATTCACAATTTGACAAGCGGGGCAAAGTGCGGTATACTATATTATCTGTAAGAATAGCTTTACAGGGGAGGATACACGACATGCCGGAATGGATCATTGCGGTGGATGCGATGGGCGGCGACAACGCGCCCAGGGCGGTCTGCGAGGGCGCGCTGCAGGCGCTCCGGGAAATGCCGGAGATCGGCGTTCGCCTGTACGGCCGCGAAAACGAAATCCGCGCCTGCCTGGGCGAATACGAGGATGTGAAGGATCGCCTGGAGATCGTGCACGCCGAGGAAGTCATCGACATGCACGAGTCCCCGATGATGGCAGTGCGCAAGAAGACCGATTCGAGCCTGGTCAAGGCCATGCTGGCGGTCAAAAACGGCGAGGCGCAGGCCTTCGTCTCGGCCGGCTCGACCGGCGCGGTGCTGGCGGGCGGCATGACCCGCGTGGGCCGCATCCGGGGCATCGAGCGCCCGGCGCTGGCCACGGTCTTTCCGGGACGGCGCGGCCTGTTCATGCTGATCGACTGCGGCGCGAACGTGGACTGCCAGCCCAAATACCTGACCCAGTTCGGCCTGATGGGCAAGGTGTACATGGAAAACGTGCTGGGCATGCACGACCCGGCGGTCGGCCTGGTCAACATCGGCGCGGAGGACACCAAGGGCAACGCGCTGTCCAAGGAGACCTATCAGCTCATGAAGGCGCAGAGCGTCTATCGCTTCGCCGGCAACGTCGAGGCGCGCGACATCCCGCTGGGCGAGGTGCAGGTGGTCGTGTGCGACGGCTTCGATGGAAACCTGATCCTCAAGTACACCGAGGGACTATCCTCGGCCATGGTGGGCATGCTGAAGGAGGAGATGCTCTCTTCCCTGCGCACCAAGCTGGGCGCGGCGCTGGTTATGCCCGCTCTCAAGCGCTTTAAGGGCCGCCTGAGCGCCGAAAACGTGGGCGGCGCGCCCCTTCTGGGCGTGAACGGCGCAATCATCAAGGCGCACGGCAACTCGAACGCCACCGCCTTCAAAAATGCCATTCGTCAGGCAAGGGACATGCTCAAGGGCCGCGTGACGGAGGAAATCCAGAGCGGCCTTCAGCGCCTGCTGCCTGAAGAAGGATAAACTGCACAAACACCTTTACATTCAACCCAAAAGAAAGGAAGTACCTCCCATGATTTACGACAAGGTCGTCAAGCTGCTGTGCGATCAGCTGCCCGTCAAGCCCGAACAGGTCACCCGCGATAGCCGCCTCTTTGAGGATCTCAAGGCCGACTCCGCCAACGTCATGATGCTTATCATGGACCTCGAAACCGAGTTCAACATCACCGTGGACGACGAGATCCTGGCCACCATCAAGACCGTCGGCGATATCGTGGACTACCTCGAGAAGAACACGAAGTAAGCGCAATGAGTACGCCGTCCCGCGCCGGCTTCGCCGCCGCGGGACGCTTCGCCGGGGAGGGCACCCTGAACGGGCCGCGCCTCCCCGCACCCCACCCACGGGCCTGGCGGCCCGCAGGGAAGCGATTTCCCTCAGGAAATCGCATGATACGGGCGGCTGCGGCCGCCCGGGCCGCGCGAAACGGCCGTATCGACCGGCCTCCGGTGGACAAAAACCAGGCATCGACAGGAGAGAATGAGCATGCGCGAATTGATGGAGCGGTTGAAGTATCGCTTTCGGGACGAGGGACTGCTGCAAAACGCCCTGACCACGCCCGCCTACGCCGCGGAGAAGCGCCTGACGGACTATCAGCGGCTGGAGTTTCTGGGGGACGCGGTGCTGCAGCTGGCGATCAGCCGGACGCTGTTCGATCGGTATCCCGCCGTCAAGGAGGGCAAGCTGACCTTCGCCCGGTCGAAGCTGGTGCGCGAGGAGACGCTCTACGAGGCGGGCAGGCGCATCGGCCTGGGCCAGTTCATACGGATCACCCCCGGCATGGAAAAGGAGGGGGCGCGCGACAACGCCTCGATCCTCTCGGACGTGGTGGAGGCGGTCATCGCGGCGGTGTACCTGGACGGCGGAATCGAGGCGGCGTTCGCCCTGGTGGGCAGACTGCTCGAAAAGCCGCTGTCCGGTGACCCCTTCGAGCAGATACTGGACGCGAAGAGCCGCCTGAACATCCTCTCCCAGCAGCACGGCGGCCATACGCCGGTCTACGAGGTGGTCGCGAGCGAGGGCAGCGCGCCTCATCAGACCTTTACCGTGCGGGTCTGCCTGGGCGGCGAGTGCCTGAGTCAGGCGGACGGTCCCAGCAAGCAGGCGGCGCAGCAGGCCGCGGCGCAGCAGGCGATTAATCGAATCAACGAAAGGCAGTGCAACCGTTGCGACTGAAAAAACTGGAGATCTACGGCTTCAAGTCCTTCGCCGACCGGGTGGAGATCACCTTCGACGAGGGCATCACCGGCGTCATCGGCCCCAACGGGAGCGGCAAGAGCAACATCTCCGACGCGGTGCGCTGGGTACTGGGCGAGCAGAGCGCCAAGACCCTGCGCGGCGGCAAGATGGAGGACGTCATCTTTAACGGCACCGAGAAGCGCAAGAAGCTCCCCTGGTGTGAGGTCATACTGACCATCGAAAACGAAGACCGCAAGTTGCCCATCGACTTTGCCGAGGTAGCCGTGTCCCGCCGCGTGTACCGGAACGGCGACAGCGAGTACATGATCAACCGCAATCCCTGCCGCCTGCGCGACGTGGTGGAGCTGTTCCGCGACACGGGCATCGGCAAGGAGGGCTATTCCCTGATCGGTCAGGGGCGCATCGACGAAATCCTGTCCGCCAAGTCGGAGGATCGCCGGCAGGTCTTCGAGGAGGCCGCCGGCATCGTCAAGTACAAGACCCGCAAGCAGGAGGCCGAGCGCCGGATGGAGAACACCCGGCTGAACCTGTCGCGGGTTGAGGACATCCTGACCGAGCTGAGCGACCGGCTGGAGCCCCTGCGCGAGCAGAGCCAGACCGCCCGGGAGTACCTGCAGCTGCGTGACGAGCTCAAGGGACTGGAGCTCAACGCCTTCCTCCTGCGCAGCGATCGCTACAACGAGCGCATCGAGGCGCTCAAGCAGTCGCTCGAATCGTTCAGCGAATCGGTTGCGCAGTCCGAGGCCGAGCAGGCCCGCCTGACCGACCGGCGCGACGAGCTCAACGATCAGCTCTCTCATCTGGAGGAGCGCGCCGCGGAATCCCGCGAGGAGGTCCAGCGCCTGATCCGCGAGGTCGAGGCCCGCGAGGGCGCAGCCGGCGTGCTCAAGGAGCGCATCGCCTCGGGAGAGCGCGACCGCGCCCGCATCGAGCACGAGCTGAGCGAGGCCCGGCAGGGCGAGGGCGGCATGCAGCGCCTGCTGACCAACCTGGGCGACCGCATCACCCAGGAGACGGCCGAGGCCGAAGCCTGCCGCGAGGAGCTGGCTCGCCTGGAGGCGGCGCTGGCTCTCAAGAACGAGGAGCTGGCCGCGAAGGAAGCGCAGGCCGAGTCGCTCAAGCAGCAGGTCATCGACGCGATCAACCGCCTGTCCGACGTCAAGAGCGAGCAGGCCCGCCTGCGCGCCATGGACGGCGCGGTGACGGAGCGCCTTTCCGCGCTCTCCCAGTCCGGCGAGGACGACGGCGCGCTTCTGGGCGAGCGGACGCAGGACGTGGCCGACGCGCAGAAGCTGCTGGACGAGGAAAAGGCGCGCATGGCCGAGCTTTCGGGAAGGCTTAACGAGGTGCAGCAGACGCTCTCCGCCGCGGCGGCGAAGTCCACTGAACTGGAGCAGACCCTCCGCGCCCTGACCGCGCAGAAGCAGGAGACTGCCTCCCGCCTGCGCGTGCTGGAGGAAATGCAGCGCGACTATGAGGGCTATCAGAATTCGGTCAAGCAGGTGCTGCTTCAGGCCCGCAGGACGGGCGGGAGCGGCGTTTTGGGCGTGGTCGCGACGCTGATCTCGGTGCCCCGGGAGCTGGAGCGGGCGGTCGATATGGCGCTGGGCGGCGCGCTGCAGAACGTCGTGGTCGAGCGCGAGGAGGACGCCAAGCGCATGATCGACTACCTGCGCGCCAACCGCCTGGGCCGGGCGACCTTCCTGCCCCTGAGCGCGGTCAGCGGCCGCACGCTGAACGACAGCGAGCGCCGGGTGTTGTCGATGCCCGGCTGCGTGGGCCTGGCCAGCGAGCTGATTTCCTACGACCCGAAATATAAGGGCGTGGTAGAGAACCTGCTGGGGCGCACGGTCATCGCGAAGGATCTGGACACCGGTATCGCCATTCACCGCGCGGGCAGGCACGCCTTCCGCCTGGTGACGCTCGAGGGCGACGTGATGAACCCCGGCGGCTCGATGACCGGCGGCAGCGTGACCAGCCGCGTGACCAGTCTGCTCTCCCGCGAGCGCGAGCTGGCCGAGCATAAGGAGCGCCTCAAGAGCCTGACCGGGCGGCTCACCGCCTGCGAGGAGGAGCGCGCGCAGCACGAAAAGACCCGCGCCTCCCTCAAGGACGAGCGCGCGGGACTCTTCGACGAGGTGCATCAGCAGGAAATCGCCTGCACCCGCGAGGAGGCGCACCTTTCAAGCGCCCAGGCCGCCCTCTCCGAAATCACCGAGCGCGCCCAGCGCACCCGCGACGAGGCCGGACAGCTCACCGCCCAGCGGGAGGAAATCCGCACCCAGCTGGCCACCCTCGAGGCAAGGCAGCAGGACACCCAGACCGAGCACACCGCCCAGCAGGCTGATGTGGTGCGCCTGAACGCCGAGATCGTCTCGATGCGCAGCGCGCTGGCGCTGGAGAATAAGACGGTGAACGACAAGCGGGTGGTACAGGCCTCGCGCGAACGCGGCCTGACCGCGCTGTCGGCCGACCTGGCGCGCATCACCGCCCAAAAGGCCGACCTGACCAAGGCCCTTTCGGACAACGAAAGCGCCCTGTCCGCCTGCGCGGGGGCCGTCGAGGCCGACCGGGAGCAGCTTGCCCGGGACGAGCAGGCGCTTGCCGGCTACCGCGCCCGGCTGGACGAGGCGAGAAAGCGCTTCGCCGACTGCGACGCGGAGCGAACCGGCGCGCAGAGGTCGATTCAGGCGCTGTCCCTTCAGATGGACACGCTGCGCGCGGCGCTGGACGAGATCGTCGAGCGCAGGCACAAGACCGATACCCAGCTCACCCGCGTCGAGGGCGAGTTCAAGCAGCTCACCGACCGCATCTGGGAGGACTACGAGCTGTCCTACGCCGGGGCCGAGGAATTCCGCGTCGCCGACTTTCGCCTGGCCGAGTCCGAAAAGCGCATCGGCGCGATCAAGGGCCGCATCCGCGAGATGGGCGCGGTCAACGTGGGCGCGGTGGAAGAGTTCCGCCAGACCCAGGAGCGCTTCGACGAGATGAGCGCCCAGCGGGACGATCTGCTCAAGGCGCAGATGGACCTGACCGGCATCATCGACGAGCTGGTGCACAAGATGGAGACCCAGTTCAAGACCCAGTTCGACCTGCTCAACCAGAACTTCCAGGAGACCTTCGTCAAGCTGTTCGGCGGAGGACACGCGCACCTGGAGCTGGCCGACACGAAGGACGTGCTGAACTGCGGCATCGAGGTCGTCGTGCAGCCCCCGGGAAAGAAGCTGCAGATGCTGTCGCTCCTCTCGGGCGGCGAGCGCGCGCTGACCGCCATCGCCATACTTTTCGCCATGCTCAAGCTCAAGCCGACCCCCTTCTGCTTCCTGGACGAGATCGAGGCCGCGCTGGACGACGCTAACATCGACAACTTTGCCGACTACCTGAAGACCTATTCCGTCAACACCCAGTTCGTCGTCGTCACCCACCGAAAGGGCACGATGGAGCGCTGCGACTCCCTCTACGGCATCGCCATGGAGGAAAAGGGCGTCTCCAAAATGGTCTCGGTGAAGCTGGGCGACGTGCTGGAATAACCAATATACATCAAACGAGGTGCAGCCATGGGACTTTTTGACAAGCTGAAGAGCAAGCTGGGCCGCACGCGCGCCAATGTCGGCGAGCGCATGGACGAGCTGGTGGAAACCTATGTGGAGCTCAACGACGACTTTTACGACGAGCTGACCGACATCCTTATCATGGCCGACGTGGGCATGAAGCTGTCCGAGGAGGTGGTCGGCCAGTTAAAGGAAAAGTGCCGCGCGGAAAAGATCGGCAACTCGGCCAAGGCGCGCGACGAGCTCAAGCAGATCCTGATCGACAAGATGAGCGCGCCGCCGCTGAGGCTGACCTCGCCCATGGTGCTGCTCATCATCGGCGTCAACGGCGTGGGCAAGACCACCACCATCGGCAAGCTGGCCTCCCGCATGAAGACCGTCGGCCGCCGCGTCATCATCTGCGCGGGCGACACCTTCCGCGCCGCCGCCGCCGATCAGCTCACCGTCTGGGCCGACCGCGCGGGCGTGCCCATCATCAAGCAGTACGAGGGCGCGGATCCCGCCGCCGTGGTCTTCGACGGCGTGCAGACCGCCAAGGCAAAGCATGCCGACGTGCTGATCGTGGACACCGCCGGTCGCCTGCACAACAAGGCGCACCTGATGGAGGAGCTCAAGAAGATGGCGCGCGTGGTCGAGCGCGAGTATCCCGAGGCCACCACCAAGGCGCTGCTGGTCATCGACGCGACCACCGGCCAGAACGGCCTGGCGCAGGCCAACGTGTTCAAGGACGTGGCCGACCTGGACGGCATCGTGCTGACCAAGCTGGACGGCACCGCCAAGGGCGGCATCGCCATCGCCATCCGCGAGGAGCTGGGCCTGCCCGTGCGCTACATCGGCGTGGGCGAGCAGCTCGACGACATGCAGCCCTTCGACGCGAAGGAATTCATCGACGCGATTTTCTAAGGCAGTTTTATCCGTTTCGCCGGGCAGGCTCGTCCTCCCCGGCGCTCTTTTTTTGCGCGGCGAAAAGCACATGATTTCGTCACAGCTCTTTTGAGGTTGGTTTCAGGTTCGCAGGCTACAATAAAGTCACGCTCAATGAATCGAGCGCTTCCCCTGCACGGGAGCTTCACCGGCCACTGCCCGCCGGAGCGTCCGCTCGAAGCGGCAGACCAATCACCCCGCCGCCCCACGGCGATGACATAGATCGGGCGCGCTTCTCACATCCTCTCCTCTTTTCTCTGGCGCGCCCACGGCCCGACCCGGCATCTGCCGCGGCTCGGGCTTTTCATTTTTCCGGGCGAAGGCAGCGTTCGCAGACCGTTCATTTCTTTTTTCAGGTTCATTTCGGCTGCGAGGGGTATACTCAGACCATCGCAAACGGAAAGGAGAAGCGCCATGCAGCTATACGGAACCTTTCGGCACGAGCTCAAGTACGCCGTCAGCCCGGCCGATTACCTGGCCCTGCGCAGCCGCCTTCGCGCGGTCATGCGGCCCGATCCCCACGCGGGCGCGGACGGACGCTATACGATCCGCAGCGTCTACTTCGATAACCCGGACGACCTGGCCCTGCGCGAGAAAATCGACGGCGTGCAGCGGCGGGAAAAATTCCGCATCCGATATTACAACGACGACCTGAGCCTCCTCACCCTGGAAAAGAAGGTCAAGCACGACGCGCTGTGCATGAAGACCGGCGCGCGTCTGAGCCTTGAGGAGTGCCGCCTGCTGGGAGCGGGCGAGGTGGACTGGATGCGGGAGCACCCCGAGCCGCTGGTGCGCGAGCTGCGCGCGAAGATGCTCACGCAGCAGCTGTATCCGCGGGTTCTGGTCTCCTACACGCGCGAGCCGTATGTCTTTTCGGCAGGCAGCGTGCGCGTGACCTTTGATTCCTGCATCCGAACCACGCTGTTTCAACGCTCGTTTTTCGAGGAATCTGTGCGCGACGTGCCGGCAACCGACCGTCCGGGCGACATGCTGCTCGAGGTCAAGTACGACGCGTACCTGCCCGAGGTCGTCCGCGCCCTGCTCCAGGAGCCGGGCATTCGCCAGCAGGCCTTTTCCAAGTACGCCGTCTGCCGCCGTTTCGGCTGACCCCGGGCAGGCAGCCGGGCAGTGCCCGGTTCCGGTTGCTGCCGCGGGTTCTATCGGCGACCATTGGCCGCCATAGGTTGAAGCGGCCAAGGTCTTCCCCTGCCGGGACGCTTTGCGTCTGTCAGGTTCATGTGGGCGCTGCCCACCTGCCTGCTGGAGCGGATTGCGAACCCCTCCGTCCGCATTGCGGCATCTCCCCCCTTCAGAGGAGACATACATCGGCAGACTCAAGGCTCTCCTGAAAGGGGGGCTGTCGCTGAAAGCGACTGAGGGGTCGGCTGAGCATGCAACCGTCTATCGAGCGTATCCCAACCTACTACACACATCAGGGAGGAAAATCAAATGACATTCAACGACATTTTCAAGTCCAGCTTTCTGGAAAGCGTCACCGAGTTTTCCGTCGTCGACACGCTGATCGGCCTGGCCTTCGCGCTGGTGATCGGCCTGTACATCTTCATGGTCTACAAAAAGACGCTCACGGGCGTGCTGTACTCCGAGAGCTTCGCGCTGACGCTGGTCGGGCTGTCCTGCGTGACGGCGCTGGTCATTATGGCGGTCACGTCGAACGTGGTGCTGTCGCTGGGCATGGTGGGCGCGCTGTCGATCGTCCGCTTCCGCGCGGCCATCAAGGAGCCGATCGAGATCGTGTTCCTGTTCTGGGCGATTGCGGCGGGCATCGTCGTGGGCGCGGGCATGATTCCGCTGGCGGTCATCGGCTCGGCGATCATCGGCCTGATTCTGATCTTCTTTGCCGGCCGCAAGACGCACGACCGCCCCTACATCCTGGTGCTGAACTGCGCAAACGAGGCGGCCGAGGCAGCGGCGCGCGACCTGGTGAAGGCCTCCTCCAGCCGCTTCGTCATCAAGTCCAAGACCGTGAACGCGGCGGGCATCGAGCTGACGGCCGAGGTGCGCGTGCGGGAGGCGGAGACCGCCTTTGTCAACCGCGTAAACGACCTGCCCGACGTGACGAACGCCTCGCTGGTCAGCTACAACGGCGACTACATGGCCTGACGGGAGGAACGAGAATGATTGCGCACAAACACGCGACTCGCCTTGCCGCGCTGCTGATGGCGCTGGCCGTCTGCCTGTGCGCGCTGGCGCAGGGCTTTGCGGGCGGCCTGGCGGAGGCGGCGGGCGGCACGGGCGTGACGATGGAGTACGAGACGAAGCTCTTCGACACGAGCGAGCCGATCTCGGTCAACATCCTGATCGACGAGGCCGACTGGCAGAGCATGCTCGAAAACGCGACCGCCGAGGAATACGTCTCCTGCGATGTAGAGATCAACGGCACTAGATTCAGCAGCGTCGGCATTCGCCCCAAGGGCAATACCAGTCTCTCCTCCATCGCCAGCGACCCGGATACCGACCGCTACAGTTTCAAGCTGGAGTTCGACCACTATGTGGACGGCCAGACCTGCTACGGCCTGGACAAGCTGATCCTGAACAACAACTACGCCGACGCGACCAGCATGAAGGAAGCGCTGGTCTACGACATGTTCGCCTTCCTGGGCGCGGACGCGTCCCTGTACAACTACGCCCGTGTCTCGGTCAACGGCGAGTACTGGGGCCTGTACCTGGCGCTCGAGGCGGTGGAGGAGAGCTTCCTGCTGCGCAATTACGGCGTGAATTACGGCCAGCTCTACAAGCCCGAGGGCATGAGTATAGGCGGCAAGGCGGGTGGAAACGGTGGCTTTTCGCCGGATAATCTGCCGAATATGGACGGTTTTGACCCCGATAACCTGCCGGATATGGAGGATTTCAACGGCGAAGGCATGCCGGACGCGGGCGGCTTCTCTCCGGGCGACAGGCCCGATTCCGGCGGGACCACGGACGAAGATGGCCAGTCGGGCGAGGCGAATCTCGCAGCCGGGTGGGGCGGCTTCTCGGGCATGGGCTCCGGCGGGGCCAACCTGAACTATTCTGACGACGATCTGGACAGCTACTCGACCATCTGGGAAGGCGAAGTCACCGACTCGGGCAAGAAGGATCACCAGCGGGTGGTGGCCGCGCTCAAGAGCATCTCCGCGGGCGAGAACCTCGAGCAGGTCATGGATATCGACAACCTGCTTTTGTACATGGCCGTGCACATCTTCTCGGTCAACGAGGACAGCCTCAGCGGCTCCATGGCGCACAACTACTATCTCTATGAGTCGAATGGCGCGCTGAACCTGATCCCCTGGGACTATAACCTGGCCTTCGGGGGCATGAACGGCGGCGATGCGACCAGCATGGTCAACTCGGCCATCGACGACGCCTTTTCCTCCACCGACTTCTTCGACACGCTGATGGCGGACGACGAGTACCTGCTGGCTTACCACGAGTGCCTCTCCCGGCTGGTCAGCGAATACGTGAACGGCGGCGGGCTGGACGCGTTTTACACCCGCACGCGCAGCCTGATCGACGAGCTGGTGCGCGACGACCCGACCGCCTTTTACACCTACGACGAGTACGACCAGGCCGCGCAGACGCTCTACGACCTCGTGAAGCTGCGCGCGCAGTCGATCGAGGCGCAGCTGGACGGAAGCATTTCCTCCACCGACAGCGGACGCAGCGATTCCGACGCGCTGATCGACGCCTCGGCCTACTCGCTGCAGACCATGGGCACGATGAACGGCAGCCGCGGCGGAGGCATGGGCGGTCAGGGCTTCGGCGGCAGTGCCCAGCGCACCTTCCCCGGCAGCCGTCCGAACGGCCAGTCCGCGCAGACGGATGACGCGGCCTCGACCGACGCGCAGCGCACCTTTCCGGGCAATCCGCCGAACGGCCAGTCCGCGCAGACGGACGACACGGCCTCGGCCGACGCGCAGCGCACCTTCCCGGGCAATCCGCCGGGCGGCCAGTCCGCGCAGACGGACGACACGGCCTCGGCCGACGCGCAGCGCACCTTCCCGGGCAGTCCGCCGGGCGGCCAGTCCGCGCAGACGGACGACACGGCCTCGGCCGGCGCGCAACCGGACGGCGAACAGGCCCCACCCTCGGAGAACGCGCCCGGAAACCTCCCGGCAGGCGGGTCTGATTTCGAGGGGCGGCAAGGAAGCGGCCAGTCCGCCTCCGCGCGGAACAATAACCTGCTCCTGTACGGCGGCTGCATGCTGCTGATGCTGGCCGCGCTGCTCTTCGCAAGGCTCTATCGCGCGAACCGCCGCTGAAGCGGTCTTGCCCGCAAAACGCCCCGGAAGGCCTTACGCTTTCCGGGGCGGCTGTCTGTTATTCGTACTGTTCCGCGGCGGTCACCTGTACGCGCAGCAGGGCGTAATGCGGGTCGTCGGCCGAGGCAAAGCGCTTTTGGAGCGCGGGGCATTCCTCCAGCATGGCCTGGCGTAGCGCGCTGTCTGCGCATTCCCGCGCCGTGCCGCTGAGGCGAACCCACTGCCGCGTGCCGGGCCTGAGCGCCAGGAGCTGCACCTGCGGGCAGGCCTCGACCTGCCGGAACACCGCCTTATCGCGGGAGGTGGAGAGGAACAGGTCGCCCTCGCGCTGCATCACCGCGCCGAACGGACGGCCGCACGGTCTGCCCTCGTCCACGGTCAGCAGGAAGAACGCGCCGCACTCCCGCAGGAAGCTAATCATCCCACGCCAGCTCCCTTCGCACGCCGCCTCCCAGCGCGGGCAGGTTCAGGTTCGCGAGCGCCGGGCAGTCGGCAAGGGCGTAGTATACGTCCAGCGTGGCGGTTGCGCCGTGCCGAACGGCGGGGGCGGAGGCGGTAACGCGCGCGGGCGCGTATTCGTCGGCAGACAGGCGTCCGAGCAGCGCGTCGGGGGCGGGGAAGGTCAGCGTGCGGCCGGAGCGGTTGCTCACGTACAGCACGGCGTGCAGCTGTCCGTCCTCATAGCGCAGGCTCTTCGCACTCAGGATCACGCGTCCCTGCTCGGTCAGCGGGCGGCGCGCGTCGTATCGGTTGTCGATCACCTTCACCCGCAGCGCGGCGCTTCGGCGGCTTCCGTCGGTCGCGGCGGCGTAGATCGTGGCCGTGCCGGGAGAAACGGCGGTCACGTTTCCCTGCGCGTCCACCTGGGCCACGCGGGCGTTCCCGCTCTTCCAGGTCAGTTCCTGAATCGTGGCGTTTTCCGGCAGCACCGCGGCGGTCAGCGTCACCCTGTCCGCGCCCTCCAGGCCGCACACCAGCGTGGTCGTCCCGGCGGTCAGCGTCACCTTCTGCACGTAGACCGGCCGCACGGTGACGGCGACGGTGCGTTCCCTGTCGCCCGCGCGCGCCGTAATCACGGTCTTGCCCACGCCCACCGCGCGCACCCTGCCCAGCCCGTCCACCGCGGCGACGGTCTCGTCGGCGCTCTCCCAGCGGACGGTCGGGTCGGTGGCGTTGGCGGGCGAAACCCTGGCGGTCAGGCCCTTTTCCTCGCCTAGCGTCAGCGTCAGGCGCGACGGCGATACCGACACGCTCCGCACCTCGACCGGCGCGATCGTCACGCGGCAGACCGCCTCCTGGCCGTTGTCCAGGCGCGCGCGAACCGCCGTCTCGCCCACGGACAGCGCGACAACCTTGCCCTTTGCGCTGACCGAGGCGATCTTCTCGTCGTCGCTCGTCCAGGTCAGGTTCAGTCCGCGCGTCCCGGCGGGCAGAAGCGTGGCCCGGAGCGTCGCCGAAGCGCCCTGCCGCAGGGTCAGTTCCTCTTTGCTCAGGCGCACGCTGGCCGGGCTCACGGTCAGCCGGCAGTCGGCATACACGCCGTTGCCCGCGCTCACGCGAATCACGGTCTCGCCCGCCCGCAGCCCCTTCACGCGGCCCTGCCCGTCCACCGAGGCGATTTCCGGGTCGAGCACGGTATAGACGAAGGCGCTGACGAAGCCCCTGGGCTGTACCTGCGCGTGCAGGCTGGCGGTTTTGCCCTCGTAGACGGTGAGCGCTTCCTCGCGCAGCACCACCTTTTCAGGCCCGGACTGCGCGTCCACCCGCAGGCTTGTCCCATCCGAGTGGAAGACCACGTGGCCGTTCTGGCCGCCCGCGGTAATCAACACGCGCGCGCCCACGCCTGCCGCCCGCTGGAGCGACGTGCGTCCGGGCAGATGCCTGTCGTCGGTGGAATAGAGCACGTACTGCGGCTTCGCGGCCTCGAACACGAGCTGATCGACCATCGCGTTGTGGTGCGGGTTCTTGAACACGTCGCACTTCAGCGCCCCGGGGTTTGCGCGCTCAAGCTGCTTGAGGGTGCTGCTGTATGCGTCGCCGGTCAGCAGGAAGCTGGTCTCGCCGTAGCTCAGGCGAATGATGAGCGAGTTGAAATTCTCCGGCACGTAGGTCGGGCTGACGTAGGGCTGGTAGCTTGCCGGGCCGATCACGGTCAGCGTCGCCCCGCCCAATGTCAGCACGTCGCCTTGCTTCACATAGCGGTACGTTGCCTCGGCGACCGCCTGCTTCTCGGCTGCGTTTTCGGTCGTCAACAGCATGCATTTGCGCACGCCGTCGTGCGGCGCGATCACCTCGCCCACGTGCATCGCGGTCAGGATCTTTGCCCCGCCGCCCACGTGGTCGCGGTGCGCGTGCGTGCCGATGTAGTACCTGAGGGAGGAAATCCCCTGAGACTGCATATATTCGACAGCCTGCGTGCCGAAGCGCGGCATGCCCGAGTCGATAAACGCCGCCTCGCCGTCGCACACGATCAGTATGCCGTCGTTGCGGTCGATGTTCATGAAGTGCACGTCCAGGCCGTCCGCCAGCGCGCATCCGCACAGGAGCAGGCAGGCCAGCGCGAGCGCGGCCAGCAGTTTTTTCAGGAAATTCAGGCGCATGGGAATCCCTCCTTATCGGCGAAAAGAAAGAAGCCCGGCCGCCCGGCAAGCGTCGGGAAACCGGGTCTCTGAAAGGAACGGGTCAGTTGCCGGAAATGTTCTTCAGGCTGGACTGCACGGCGGAGAGGGTGGACTGCACGTCGCGCTCAAGCTCGTGCAGCAGGTCCTCGACGTACTGGTTGGCCTCCATCTTCTGCTGGTTCACGTCCACGCGGGTGTCGTTCATCAGCTGGGCGGCCTCTTCGTGCGCGTGGCGCATGATTTCGGACTGCTCGACCATCGCCCGGGCGCGCATCTCGGCCTGATGGATGGTCTCCTCGGCCTTGTCCTCGGCGTCGTGGATGGTGCGCTGGGCGGTCTGGGTCGCGTCCTTGATGGCGGCGTCGGCCCGCGCGTCGGCGGCGCGCACCTTGGCGTCGGCCTCGACCTCGGCGTCGTGGATGATGCGGTCGCGGTTGTCCAGGATCTGCTGGGCCTGGCGCACCGCCACCGGCAGGCAGTTGTAGATGTTGTCGATGATGCGCAGGCACATGTCCGCGTTCACCATCCGCTTGTTGCTCAGCGGAACCGGAGAGGCGCTTTCAAACATCTTGCCCAGGTAGAGCAGAAGCCGCTCCAGCTGGTCCATCGGCTCGTCGCCCTGGGGCTGCTGCCGGTCGTCCTGCTGATCATAGTCCTGCTCGTCCTGCGGCAGGTCGCGATTGTCGTCCTCGTAAAAACGTTCGTCGCTCATGGGTTTGTCACTCCTTCCGATTGTCTGGGGTCGTCTTTTCATTCGCCGTCAGGCGCTTTTTCACCGACTCGCCCACCATGCCCTCGACCGAAGCGCCGTGGCGGATCAGGTCGCGCACGATGGAAGAGGTAATGTAGCCGTATTCGGGGGCGGTAAACAGGATCAGGGTTTCCAGGCCGCTGACGTGCCGGTTGGCTCCGGATAGCTGCTCCTCGAGCGCCACATCCTGCGCGCCGCGTACTCCGCGAAGCAGCACCTGGCAGCCGGATCGCCGGGCCATGTCCACGGTCAGGCCGCTGTCGGCCACTACGCGCACGTTGGGCAGGTCTTCCGTTTCCTCCCGCAGCATGTCCACGCGCTCGGGCACCGGAAACATGCCCTTTTTGTCCGGGTTGATCATCACGCCCACGACCACCTCGTCGAACAGGCGGCTGGCGCGGCGGATCAGGTCGATATGGCCCAGCGTTGGCGGGTCGAAGCTGCCCGCGTAAAAGCAGCGCATCATGACGCTTCCCTCCTGACAAAGGCGACGGCAGCCGCGCCGTACACGCGCTCGTCGCACACTTCGAATTTCTCCGGAAGGGACAGCGGCGCGTCGCTCGCGTGCTCCATCACCAGCACCGCGTCCCCGCTCAGCAGCCCGCGCTCGAAGAGCAGCGCCGCCGCCTGGCCGTAAACCTCGGTCATTCGGTAGGGCGGGTCGAGGAACACCAGGTCGAACGGCTCCGTCAGCTGCTCGACTGCCCGCCGCCAGTCGCACAGCAGCAGTCGGGTTTTCTCCTGCGCGCGGCAGGCCTCGACGTTTCGCCGGATCGAGTCCATCGCCTTTCGGGAGCAGTCGGCGAGCACGGCGAACTCCGCGCCCCGTGAAATCGCCTCCAGCGCCAGCGCGCCCGAGCCCGCGAACAGGTCGAGCACCCGCGCGCCCGGGGTCTCAAAGCGCAGGATGTTGAACAGAGACTCGCGCACCTTGTCGGCCGTGGGGCGGGTTTCCAGGCCTTCCGGCGCGAACAGCCGTCTGCCGCGCGCCTCGCCGCCGATGATCCGCATGCCGCCGCCTCCCGCTCTCTTTCTGTTTATTATATCACATCTGCGCGCATTGCACAAGTGCCCGTCAGACCTCGGCCTTGGGGGCGCGGTTGGCCTCGCGTTCGCGCTTCATCTTGCGCATCTTGCGGCGCTTGCCGCGGGCGATGTCCTTGAGCTTGCGCTCGCGCAGTTTGGGGCCGCACAGATAGCCCGCGAAGTCGCAGGCGGGCAGCAGCAGCGCGAAGGGGAAGAACAGCAGGTTCAGCACCTTCGCCGGAATCAGCGTGAACAGCGCCGCATAGGGCGAGAACACCACGCGTGTGATCATCTGCACCCAGTTGACGGGCGCGGTGACCACGTCCTCCGGCTCGGTCATGTCCTCGATCAGAAAGCCGGTGCCGCTGTCGGAGGTCTCTTCCTCCTGCACGGCGGGCGCCTCGGGATACAGCGGATAGACCGCCGCGTTCACCGTGGCCAGCAGCAGGAACGGTATTACCATCACGATCAGCGCGCGCACGCCGTTTTTGACGCTCCAGGTTTCGCTGTACTGCTGCTGATCGATTTTGCGGCCCTCCTTGACCTGACGGTCGAGCAGCGCGCCCAGCGTGCAGGCCTTTTCGCCGACGTAGCCGCCCTCGTTGAACAGCAGCACACCGAAGCCGACCAGCAGCAGCGCGCCCAGCGCCAGCTGCCAGCCCGTGCTGCCGATGCCGATCACGAAGAAGATACTCAGCAGCATCAGTACCGCGTAAATGCCCCACATTCTTCCCGCATACTTAAAAGCCAGTTTCATAGGATTCACGTTCCTTTCCGCGTGTTCTCGCGCCGCCTCAGTCCACAAACTTCCGCGTGACGCGCTGGTTGAAGCTGAGCATAATCTCCCAGGGAATGGTTCCCGCCCAGGCGGCCAGTTCATCGGGCGTGATGCGCTCGCCGCCCTGCTCGCCCATGAGCACCACCTCTTCGCCCATGGAGGCGCCGGGCACGTCGGTCACGTCCAGCATCATCTGATCCATGCAGACCTTTCCGACCACGGGCACCCGCCTGCCGCGAAGCAGCGCCTGCGCCCGGTTGCCCAGCACGCGGTGATAGCCGTCGCCGTAGCCGATCGGTACGGTCATGATGACCGACTCGCGCTGTGCCGTGAAGGTGCGGCCATAGCCCACCGTGTCGCCCGCCTCGATCGTCTCCACGCGCACCGGGTAGGTGGACAGCCGCTGCGCAGGCCGGATGCCCGGCAGCTGTTCATTCACCTCCGCGCCGTAGAGCGCGATGCCCGGGCGCACCATGTTGTGCCAGAATTCCTGGCCCAGCACGATGCCGCTGCTGGCCGCCGCGTGCAGTATGGGCGTGTAGCCGGCCGCGTGAATGAGCTGCGCGGCGTGCAGGAAGCGCCTGTTCTGCTCGCGGGTGTATTCAAGATCCGCGTCCGCGTCGCAGAAGTGCGTGAACGCGCCCTCCATGAACACCAGCGGCGATCTGTCCCACGCCGCCAGCAGGTCGATCAGCTCCCTGTCCGTGCGCACGCCCACCCGGCTCATGCCGGTGTCGATTTTCAGGTGTGCCAGCGCGATCAGGCCGCGTTTTTGCGCCTCGTCCTGCATCACCGAAAGCGAGTGCTCGTCGAATATCGCCTGCGCCACGCCATGGTTTACCGCCGCCCGCAGGCCCTCGTCGGTCGAGCCGCCCAGGATCAGTATGGGCGACTGAACGCCCGCCTCCCGCAGCGCGATGCTCTCGTCCACCGTGGCCACCGCCAGCGCGTGCGCGCCCGCCTTGACCATGGTCTGGGCCACCGGGATCATGCCGTGGCCGTAGGCGTCCGCCTTGACCACCGCCATGATGGCCGGAACGTCGTGAGTAAATTCCTGTATCACGCGAAAATTTTCCGCCAGCCGGCTCAACGAGACGGTCAGCGAGGTCGGTCTATACGTGCTCAATGGTCTGTCCTCCCGAGAATAATGCCTTGGATGCCTTGCACACTTTTCCATTTATATTATATCCCATCGACCGCGGAAATGCAACGGCCTTTTTGTGACGCTTTCGCGAAGGACAATCCGTTTTTCAAACAGGCTCTTGCGCAACGGGCACGCATAGAGTATAATAAAAATGAAAAAGTATAGATAAACAGATGCAAGGAGTGTCTCCGATGAATGATTTGTGGCAGACCTGCATAGAAACCCTTGGATTCGAACAAAACCCCGCACTGCTGGCCGCGCTGATTGTACTGGCTGCGCTGATGATCGCGCTGATTGCCGTGACGGTGATGTCCATCCTGCGCACGCGCAGACTGCGCCGGGATATGGACGACCTGCACAGCCGCCTGGAGGAGACGGATGAGCACAGCCAGACGGCGTTTCAAATCAGCCGGAGCGAGGTCAAGACCAGCCTGGAGGATTTTAAGGGCGATCTGGTGCGCGTGATGGGCGATATGGCGCGGCTGCAGAAGGAGCAGTCGGGCGAGATCGATCGCTGCCGCCGGGGCCAGGAGAGCGGCGCGCAGGCACAGGCCGACCGCCTGCAGAAGCTGGACGAGCGCCTGAACAGACGGCTGGACGAGAGTGACAGGCGCCTGGAACGCCTGTGCGAGAAGAGCAGCCTGCCCGCCAAAAACGACGGCGCGGAGTACCTCGCCCAGGGCCTTCGCCTGGTGACCGAACAGCTCAAGGCCATGTCCGCGCAGCTTGAGTCGCTGGAGCGCGGCCAGGTTCGCGCCCGCGAGGTGCCCGTGCCGCCCGAGGAGGAGCTGGTCGTGCCCGAAGAGGTGCAGCCCGAGGAGGTGCAGCCCGAGCCGCGCGACGAGCCGCCCCGCTACGAAAACACCTCCTGGGACTGAGCCCCCGCGCCTGCCCGGCCTAACCGCGCTCCCCGGCGCATACCCTGTTTGCTGAAGGGGTGATGCGCCGATGAATCGAACCGCTTGCAGGAAACGCGCGCTTAAGCGCCAGAAACAGCTGGAGGCGACGCATGCGCGCCCGGCCGCCCACCCGGTGCTCGCGGGGCTTCACCTGCCTGAGGACTCGTCGGGCCGCGCGGCGCGGCTGGTGCTCCTGGGTTCCTCGCGCGCGCTGGTGGAGAACTGCCGGGGCGTGGAGGAGATCGGCGAGACGCGCATTCGCCTGCGGCTGGGCGAGGGCGTGCTGACGATCGAGGGCGAGAATCTGCGCCTGTCGGACGTTCGCGCGGACGCGGCCTGCGTGTGCGGAAGAGTGCATGCGCTGCGCCTGCCGGGTGCGGAGGACGGGCATGACTGACCGCGTGCGCATCGAGGCCGAGGGCCTGTTTCTGGAGCGGTTCGTGGACAGGGCGCTGGAGGCGGGCGTACGCTTTTCGTTGATCCGACGGCTGGACGAGAGGCATGTGCTGCTTGAGACCGATTCGCCCGGCGCGCGAGAGGTGCTCGCGCTGCTGGAGGCGTATCACCTGCGCGGGCGCGTCGCGGGCACGGCGGGCTGGCCCAGGCTGCGCGGTCGGCTGAAGGCGAGATGGACGCTCCTGTGCGGCCTGCTGATCTGCGCGGGGCTGCTGGCGGCGTTTTCAGGCTTCGTCTGGCGCGTCGAGGTCGCGGATCGCTCGGGCGCGCCGGTGAACGCGGAGGTGCTGGACGCGCTTGAGGACTGGGGCGCTCACCTTCCCATGCGGCGGCGCGACGTGGACACGCAGCTTATTCGCCTGCGCCTTTTGAGCCGCTTTCCCGAGTACAGCTACGCCGGCGTGCGGGTCAGCGGCGCAACCCTTCGCGTGGAGCTGGTGCGCGCGGACGCGGAGCCCGAGGTCTACGACCTTGCCGCCAGCCGCGACCTGGTGGCGCTGGAGGGCGGCGTGGTGCTGTCGGTCACGGTGCTCGACGGCGCGGCGGCGGTTCAGCCGGGCGACACGGTGCAGAAGGGCCAGCTGCTCATCCGCGGCGAGGAACGCGTCTCGAAGGAGGAAACGCGCGGCGTGCGCGCCCGGGGCGAGGTCATGGCCCGCGTCTGGCGGGAGAGTGAGTGCACCCTGCCCCTGTGGCGGGAGGAAACCGCCTTCACGGGCCGAGTCAGCCGGGGCAGTACGCTGGCGCTGGGCGGGTATCAGTGGACGCTGACCGGGGCCGAGTCCTTTGAGCACTTCGAGGAGGAGACCCGCGAGCTTCCGCTGGGCGGCATGTTCGCGCCGCTCAGGCTGATCGATCGCACCCGGCGGGAAACAGTCCTGCGCCGCGCGGCGTGTGATCCGGCTCAGGTCGAGGCACAGGCCCGCGAGCTTGCGCTTCAGGGCGCGAGGGCGCAGCTGCTCCCCGGCGAGGAAGAGGTCGCCTTTTCCGCTGAGCGCACCGTCGACGGCGATACGCTCACCGTGCGCGTGCTGCTCGAGGCCCGAGCTCAGATCGCCGGTGGCAGAGGCGAACGGCGGGAACGCCGGGGAGGCGGCCTTTCTGATCGGGTTGTGTCCGGCCGGCGGCAGCAAGCGGCAGTCGGCAGCGCCGACATGAGTTTTTCGGGCAAGTCCCGAAAAACCGGAGAATTCGGGAACTTCAATCTATGGTTCCCGAATTCGTCGATCGACCCGGCGGCAGCAAGTGGGTGCAGGCTCAGCCTGCCCGGCGGCAGCAAGTGGATGTCGGCCCTGCCGACCTGCCTGCCCGGCGGCAGGAAAAACGCAGGCGGGCGCGAAATAATAATAGACAACTGACATAATGGAGGGACTTCCTTGCAGAACGAGCAATATAGAGAAATGATGACCGTGGGCAATGTGGATCAGCTGATGGCGCTGTTCGGGCCGCACGACGAAAACGTGGATCTGGTGCGGCGCGAGACTGGCGCGGAGATCTTCGCCCACGGCGACGAAATCACCCTTTCGGGCGAGGAGGAAGCGGTTCGCCTGGCGCACCTGGTGCTGGACAAGCTGCTCGCGATCCTGGCGCAGGGGGAGGGCATCGACCGCTCCCGCATCCGCTACGCCATCGACCTGGCGCGCGAGGGCAACGCCGACCGCATTGAGGAGATCATGCAGGGCGTGATCGCCATCACCTACCGCGGCCGTCAGATCAAGTGCAAGACCCTGGGTCAACAGAAGTACATCGACGCGATCAAGAAGAACACCTGCGTCTTCGCGGTCGGCCCGGCCGGCACCGGCAAGACCTACCTGGCCATCGCCATGGCGGTCGTGGCGCTCAAGAACAAGGACATCGAGCGCATCATACTGACCCGCCCTGCGGTCGAGGCGGGCGAAAAGCTGGGCTTTCTGCCGGGCGACCTGCAGCAGAAGGTCGACCCGTACCTTAGGCCGCTGTACGACGCGCTCAACGACATGATGGGCCCCGAGGGCTATCAGCGCCTGATGGAGCGGGGCGCGCTCGAGGTGGCGCCGCTTGCCTACATGCGCGGCCGCACGCTCAACGATGCGTTCATCATACTCGACGAGGCGCAGAACACCACCTCCGAGCAGATGAAGATGTTCCTGACCCGCATGGGCATGGGCTCCAAGATGATCATCACCGGCGACATCACCCAGATCGACCTGCCCGCCGGCAAGAAGAGCGGCCTGGTGGAGGCGCTCGAGGTGCTGCGCGGCGTGCCGGATATCGGCATGGCCACCCTGACCCACAAGGACGTGGTGCGCCACGAGCTGGTGCAGGCCATCGTCAAGGCTTATGAAAAGCACGACAACGCGCGAAACGCGGACAGAAGACGCCCCATCGGAGGCTGATGAAACATGGACAGGAAGAAGACGAAGGCGAAGATCGGGCCGCGCCTGGCCGCCGTGCTGATCGGCCTGATGACCTATGTGCTCCTGTTTGGGCTGCTGATCGCGGCCGCAAGGCCTGAGCAGTATGACCTGAGGGTGGGCCAGGTCTCGCCCCTCACCATCACGGCCACCAAGGACGTGGAGGACACCGTGACCACCCAGCAGCTCGTCGACGCGGCGGTGGCGGCGGTGCAGCCCAACTATATCTCCGACACCACCGTCATGCCCAAGGTGCTGGAGAACCTCGAAAACGCGTTCGCCGCGATGGAGGCCATTCGCGCGCTGCAGACCGAAAACGGCGCGCTGACCGACGCGCAGGTGACCCAGGCGCTGGTGTCGCTGGCCCCGGTGCAGACCGACCGCGCGACCGTCGAGCGCATCTACAACATGACCGACGACGAGTTCACCGCCTTCAAGGATGAGCTCACCGCGCTCTTTTCCGGCGTGATGAGCAGCAACCTGGCCGAGGGTCAGGAGGAGGAGGCCGTCTCCAAGCTGGCGCGCGATTTGTCCAACGCGGGCCTGAGCGAGCAGGACGTGGAAATCGCCCGCCTGCTGGCCGCAGCCTACATCGAGCCCAACATGTTCCTCGACGAGGAGGTCACCGAGGCCAACCGCCAGAAGGCCGCCGAGTCGATCGAGCCGGTGGTCTACATCAAGGGCCGCAACATCGTCAAGTCAGGCGAGATCGTCACCCGGGCGCAGATCGCCATGCTGGATAGCCTGGGCCTTCTGAAGGACAAGTCCATCGACGTGATGATGTACCTGGGCATCGCGCTGCTGCTGCTGGTGCTGATGGCGTCTGTGGCGGTGTACCTGCGCCTGTTCTACAAAAACGTGCTTTCCGACCCGCACACGCTGACGCTGCTGTGCACGATCTACGTGCTCACCGCCTGCATCTGCCTGCTGTGCCAGAAGATCAACGCCTACCTCATGCCCGTGTGCCTGGGTGTGATGCTGACGGCGCTGCTGGTCGACTTCAGGCTGTCGATGGTGGTCAATATGTCGCTGGCGCTTCTGACCAGTCAACTGGCCGCCGGCTCCAGCAACATCTTCACCGCCGCGATGTTCGCCGTGCTGATGACCAGCCTGGTCTCCGGCTCGCTCAGTCTGCTCGTGCTGCACAAAAAGCAGCAGCGCCTGGCCGTGCTGCTGGCCGGCCTGATCGCGGGCCTGGGCAACGTGGTCACCACCTTCGCCTGCGGCCTGATCAACAGCGCGGACATCCGCCTGGTCGCCAATTACGCCCTCTGGTCGGGCCTGAGCGGCGTGCTGGCGTCGATCCTGTGCATCGGGCTTCAGCCGGCGCTGGAATGGGTGTTCAACCTGGTCACCTCGGCCAAGCTGCTCGAGCTGAGCAACCCCAATCATCCGCTGATCCGCCGGCTGATCCTGGAGGCCTCCGGCACCTATCACCACTCGATCATCGTGGCCAACCTGGCCGAGGCGGCCGCCGACAGCATCGGCGCCAACGGCCTGCTCGCCCGCGTGGGCGCGTATTACCACGACGTGGGCAAGCTCAAGCGCCCGCTCTATTTCAAGGAAAATCAGATGGGCGACAACCCGCACGACCGCACCGATCCGCTGGTCTCCACCGCCATACTGACTGCGCACCCGCGCGACGGCGTAGCCCTGGCGCAGAAGGAGCGCATGCCGCAGGCCATACTCGACATCATCGAGCAGCACCACGGCGACACGCCGGTCATCTACTTCTACGACCGCGCGCGCAAGCTCTACGGCGACGAAAACACCAACATCGAGGACTTCCGCTACGCAGGCCCTAAGCCCCAGACCGCCGAGGCCGCCATCGTCATGCTGGCCGACACGGTGGAGGCCGCCGCCCGCTCCATGCAGGAGCCCACGACCGAAAAGATGAACGCCCTGATTCACAAGCTGGTGCGCGCCAAGATGGACGACGGCCAGCTGGACGAGTGCCCGCTGACCATGCGCGACCTGGAAAAGATCTGCCAGGCGTTTATGACCGTGCTCAACGGCGCCTTCCACGAGCGGGTGGAGTATCCCAACGTCAGCGTGACGCGCATTCCCACCCTGCCCGAGGTCGTGACCGTGCCCAGGGAGGAGCCAGCTCCGGCTGCCCAGCCCGCCGAGCCTGCAAAGCCTGCCCAGTCTCAGCCCGCCGCTCAGGCCGCGCAGCCCGAAGCGAAGCCCGCCGAACCGAAGGAGGAAAAATAAATGCTGGAATTCGACCTTCAGATATCGGACGTGCCCGAGGGCGCGCAGGAGCTGCTCGAGCGGGTGGCGCAGACCGCCTGCAAAAACGAGGGGATTGAGCGCTGCGGCGCGTGCCTGCACCTGGTCAATAACGAGCAGATTCACGCCCTGAACCGCGAAACCCGCGGTGTGGACCGCCCCACCGACGTGCTCAGCTACCCGACGGTCAACTATCCCGCCGGCACCACCGCGAAGGACAACAAAAAGCGCCTGCTGCGGGAAAAAGACCCGGAGACCGGGCTGTGCTTCCTGGGCGATATTTTCCTGTCCGTCGAGCGCGCCCGGGAGCAGGCCGACGAGTACGGCCACTCGCTCTCCCGCGAAATGGGCTACCTGACCGCCCACGCCATGCTGCACCTGATGGGCTACGACCACATGGAGGAGGGCGAGCGCGCCGTGATGCGCGAGAAGGAGGAGGCCGTGATGCGCGAAATCGGCCTGACCCGAGAAGCACTGCCCACCGACCGCGAGCTGCTGGAAAAGGCGTGCGATATGCTCGAGTTTTCCTACGCACCCTATTCGAAGTTCCGCGTCGGCGCCTGCCTGCTGTGCGAGGACGGGCGGCTGTTCACCGGCTGCAACGTCGAAAACGCCTCCTACGGCGCAACCATCTGCGCCGAGCGCACCGCGGTGTCCAAGGCAGTTTCCGAGGGCGCGCGCCGCTTTATCGCCATCGCCATCGCGGGCGACGAGGGCTTCCCCTGGCCGTGCGGAATCTGCCGCCAGGTCTTAAACGAGTTCGCGCCCGACATCCGCGTGATCTGCGGCAGCCGTGCAGGCGGCATGCAGGTCACCACCCTGCGCGAGCTGCTGCCCCACGGCTTCGGCCCGGCAGACTTACAGTAGGAACGTTGGGGCGGCCGCTTTTCTGAGAAAAGCGCCTCCCCAAACCCTTCCCGAAAAGCACCTGCTGCCGCCGAATAAAAAGTCGATATTCAGAATCCATCAGGGCGATGCGCCCTGCGATACCAGAGAGGAGCATATCTACCTTGGATAACAAGAAATTCCGTTCGGGCTTTGTGGCCATCCTGGGCCGGCCGAACGTGGGCAAGTCGAGCATCATGAACCGCTTCGTGGGCGAGAAGGTCGCCATCGTCTCCAACAAGCCGCAGACCACCCGCAACAAGATGCTGGGCGTGGTGACGCATGACGACTGGCAGATCGTGTTCGTGGACACGCCCGGCCTGCACAAGCCGCGCACCAAGCTGGGCGAGTACATGATGAAGAAGGCGGACGAGGCGCGCGAGGGCGTGGACGCGGTGCTGTGCGTGGTGGACGCGCAGTACATCGGGCCGGGCGACCTGGCGGTGATGCAGGACGTGGCGCACATGAGCTGCCCGAAGATTCTGGCGGTGAACAAGTCCGACCTCGTGCCGGCCGAGAAGCTCATGCCCGAGCTGGCAAAGCTCAACGACCTGGGCTTTGACCACATCGTGACCGTTTCGGCGATCAAGGGCGACAACATGGACGACCTGCTGCGCCTGCTTTCCGATCAGATGCCCGAGGGGCCGAAGTACTTCCCGGACGACATGATCACCGACCAGCCCGAGCGGCTGATGTGCGGCGAGATCATCCGCGAGAAGGCGCTGCTCAACCTGCGCGAGGAGATCCCGCACGGCATCGGCGTGGAGATGATGGCGATCAACAAGCTGTCCGACAACCTGACCGAGATTCACGCCAACATCTACTGCGAGCGCGCCTCCCACAAGGCGATCATCATCGGCAAGCAGGGCGCGATGCTGCGCACGATCGGTTCTCAGGCCCGCGCCGACATCGAGAAGCTGATGGGCACCAAGGTGCTGCTCAAGCTGTGGGTCAAGGTGCGCGAGGACTGGCGCAACCGCGAGAGCGACCTGCGCGCCACCGGCTACGAGGAATAACCCATGGGCGCGCATCTGACGGGCGACGCGATCGTGCTGCGCCGGGCGGAGTACGGCGACTACGACCGCATGCTCACGCTGTTTTCCCCGACGCACGGCCGCATCGACGCGATTGCGCGCGGCTGCCGCAGGACGAAGTCGCCGCTTCTGGCCGCCACCGAGCTGATGGCCTATGGCGAGTATGAGCTGAGCGAGCACGGCGGGCGATGGAGCGTCACCCGCTGCACGGTGCGCGAAAACTTTCAGGAAATTCGATACGACCTCGACCGCCTGACCCACGCGGGCTACTGCCTGTCGCTCTGTGACGCGGCCGCGCTGCCCGGCGAGCCGAATCAGGCGGTTTTCGTGCTGCTGTACAAGGCGCTGGCGCACCTGAGCTATACCCAGCTGCCTCCCGCGCTGCTCTCAAGCGCCTTTGAAATGCGCTATATGCCCCTGATGGGCTACCTGCCCGTCATGGACAGGTGCGTGCTCTGCGGCGCGCCCATCGACGACGACTGCCGGTTCGATGCGGACAGGGGCGGTGCGGTCTGCCTTGCCTGCAAATCCTCCGCGCCAAGGCTCTCAAACGGCGCTCGCCGCATCATCCTGCGCGCCGCCCAGACCGACTACAACCTGGTCTCCAAGCTGGACGGCCACCCCGACTGGCCCGAGGCTGCCCGCCGCTATCGCCCGTTCGTGCTCTCCCGCATCGACCGCCGCATCCACATCGAACCGGAGCTGCCGTAAAGGAACGTTCGAGAGGCCGCCTTTTTGAAAAAGGCGCCTCTCGAGCTCTCCCGGAAAACACTAGCTTCCGCCGGCCGGGCAGTGCCCGGAGCCACCTGCTTCCGCCGGTTCTGGCGACGAATTCGGGAACCATAAATTGGAGTTCCCGAATTCTCCGGTTTTCCGGGAGTTCCCGGAAAACATTTGTCGGCATTGCCGACTCGGGCGGGCTGGGGGAGGCTCCGCTTCGCTTCGCGCTCCCCCAGACCCCCACCGAAGTTTGCGCGCTCGTCCCGCATGAGAAGGAGCGGGAATCCCAACGGCAGTGTCCCGCCCGGCTGGAGGGTGTTCAGCCTGCCCGCAACAAAACCCGCTCCGCATCCGACTAAGATACATCTGAAAAAAGCCCAGAGGTACATCATGAAAGCATATGACGAACGGCGCGAGGAGCTGATCCGCGCGCTGAAGGAGTGTCCCGACGTGAAGGCGACTGCCGACTGTGCGGCGCTGTTCCTGGACAGGCTGTGCCGTGAGGTCATGGCGGAGGCCGCCACTCGCGAGGAGCGCGCCGAGATCGAGCGCCTGTTTGCCGCGGCGAAGGCCGGCCTTGCCTGCATGCAGGCGGTGACGCAGGCCGAGGTCACAGTCAGGCGCGCCGCCGCAAAGCCCTTGACCGGCAGGCAGAAGCTGCGCGCATACCTGCCGTATGTCTCGCTGTTTCTGGGCGCGGTGCTGTGCGTGTGGCTGATTCTCGAGGGCGAGCGCGCGGCGGCCGTGCTGTGCGTGCCGCTGATGGCGCTGAGCTTCGCGCACAAAAAGGAAGTCCTGCCCGAGGAGGAGACCACGGCCGTGCCCAAGGCGGACGACTACGAGCTGGTGCGCCTGTTTGACCGGCTGGTCGACCGGCTGGATTCGCTTTTTGCCGCCCGCCGCGCCGAGAAGGAGGACAGGCTCGCCCCCAGCGGTGAACCGCTGCTCCTGACCGACGGCCTGCTCGAGCCGCTTCAGATGCTCATGGAGGCCGCCGAGACGCAGGACGGGCGCTACGCCCTCAAGACGCTGCCGCAGGTGCGCGAGGCGCTCCTTGCGCAGGGCGTGCAGGCGGTGGATTACTCGGAGGAAAACCGGGCATACTTTGAGATGTTTCCCAGCGAGCAGGGCGGGCGCACCATTCGTCCGGCGCTGCTGCGCGAGGGCAAGCTGATCCTTCGGGGTCAGGCGACCGAAAGCATTGGGTGAACGCATGGAAAACTATACCGATTACTTCGGCTTTGACCTGGGCGACGGCGAGAGCGCCGTGGCCTGGCTGAGAAAGGGCAGCCGCACTGACCCCAAAATGATCGAGCTGCGCGGGCGAAAGAGCTTTCTGTCCGTGCTGGGCGTGGATCCGAACCGGGGCGTGCTGATCGGCGAAGAGGCCTGCCACGCGATGGGTCTCGACTCGCTGGAGACCCGCTTCAAGAGCCGCTATCTGACCGATCGCGAGGGCTCGTCCCGCTCGATTGAGCGCTTTGCCCGGGCGGTGTATGAAAACCTGCTCGCGGACGGCCGCATCGAGGACGAGGAAACGGCCTGCTTTTTCGTGGGCTGCCCGTCCGGCTGGCCTGAAACAGTGCGGGAAGACTACCGAAAGCTGTTCCTGCGCGCCGGGATGAAGCACGTTCAGGTGGTCAGCGAGTCGCGCGCGGCGTTTATGTACGCCCGGGAGTCGGGCGAGCTGCGCGTGTCGGACGACCTGCTCACCCTGCCCACGCTGATCGTGGACGCGGGCTCCTCGACGACCGACTTCACCTTCGTGGCCGACCTGGCCGAGGAAAGCCTGTCCGCCTGCGACTTCGGCGAGAGCGCGCTGGGCGGCGGCCTGCTCGACCGGCTGCTGCTGGAAAAGAACGTGGACAGGTGCGAGGAGTGCGAGGCGCTTCGCGGCGTGTTTCGCCGGTTCCCGCAGTACTATGCCCGCGCCGAGCTGGAGGCCCGCAAGGTCAAGGAGATGTTTTTCACGCAGCAGGCGCGCGGCGAGACTTCCTGCGCCGAAAGCTCGGTCAAGATTTACGCCGGAATCACGCCGATCACGCTGGACGTCTCCGCCTCGGACGCGGACATGCGCGAGCTGCTCTCCCGGCCGCTGGAGGAGCTGGGCGGCTGCTCGTTTGAGGAGGGCTACGTCCGTTCGCTCCGGCGCGCCCGCGAGCTGCTCCGGGATCGACTGCCCGACACGGTGCTTCTGACCGGCGGCGCGTCCCGGATGGGCTTTCTCGAGGCGCACTGCCGCGAGGTGTTCCCCGGCGCGCAGGTGCTTCGAGGCCTCGAGCCCGAGTACGCCATTGCCCGCGGACTGTGCCACGCGCTGCGCATCGACCAGAAGACCCAGGGCTTCAGCGAGGCGGTCTCCCGCCTGATCCAGTCGGAGGAGCTCGAGGATCTGGTCATGAGCGAGCTGCCCGCGCTGTTTGAGGGCGTGAGCGGGCCGCTGGTGGACAAGCTGATCACCGACGTCGCACCCAAGACCTTCGAGTGCTGGAAGCAGGGCTCGCTGCGCACCATCGACGACATCAGCGCCGCCCTGACTGAGCGCGTGCAGGAAATGATGCGCGGCGAGGAGCTGAACGAATGCCTGCGCCCGGCCGTGGCCGAGTGGATCGCCCGCCTGCGCCCGCAGATTGAGCGCCTGACCGACCCGATCTGCGACGAGTACGAGCTGCCCCGCACCTCGCTTCGCCTGCCGGACGAGCTGAGCATACAGACCTCGTCCCTCTCCCTGGAGACCGCGCAGCTGATGGACACCGGCTCGATCAAGGCGCTGATCGACGTGGTGGTCGCCGCGCTGATTGCCGCGCTTTTGGGCGGCAGCGGAATCGCCCTCTTGGCTGCGGGCACGCCGGGCATCCTGGCGGGCTTCCTGATCGGCCTGCTGGCCGCCGTCGTGGGCACGCAGACCGCCGAAAAGCTGCTGCGCAAGGCCGAGCTGCCCGTCAAACTGCGCAGGCTCTTTCCGTCCTCTCAGTTTACGCGCGGCCTGAAGAGCAAGCGCGGCAGCATCGAGCGCGCGGTCTACGCCCAGCTGACGAAGGGTCTCGAGCCGCCCACCGAGGAAACCCGCCGCATGGTCAAGACCATCGCCGAGTCCATCGAGAGCCAGCTCACCGCCATGATGCGCCGCGCCACGCTGCGGATTCACTGAGAAGGCCGCCCTTTCATCCGCGAGCGTGGTTCCCGCGCAAACGAAAAATCCCCCTTCCCGCAGGAAGCGATCGCCTCCCGGGAAGGGGGTTCTTTGTATGCAGTCAGGCCAGCAGCTCCCGCAGCAGGGCAATCGCCGCGTCCACCTCAGCCTCGGTGTTGTCGTCCGAGAGCGAGAAGCGGATGGATTCGTTTGCCTGCCGCTCGTCAAGGCCCAGCGCCAGCAGCACGTGGCTTGGGTCTGTGGAGCCCGCGGTGCAGGCCGATCCGGCCGATACGGCGAGTCCCCGCATGTCCAGCCGCAGCAGCAGGGCGCTATTCAGCTGCCCGTCGAAGCGCACGTTCAGTATGCCAGGCAGGCGGTTTTTCGCCGGGCCGTTCCGGTGCGCGCCGGGCAGGGCGAGCAGTCCCTTTTCCAGGCGATCCCGCAGCGCGGCGACATGGGCGTTTCTCGCCTCCCGGTCGATGTGCGCCCGCTCGATGGCCTCGCCCAGGCCCACGATGCCGGCCAGGTTCTCCGTGCCCGCGCGCAGGCTCTTTTCCTGCGCTCCGCCGCCGATCAGCGGGGTGAGTGCCAGTCCGCTTCGGACGTACAGCGCCCCCACGCCCTTCGGCCCGTGAAACTTGTGCGCCGAGAGCGAGAGCATATCGATTGGCGAGTGCGCCAGGTCAAAGGGCAGACAGCCCGCCGCCTGCACCGCGTCGGTGTGAAACAGCGCGCCCGCCTCGTGCGCCAGGCTTGCCAGCGCCTCGACCGGTTGCACGCTGCCCACCTCGTTGTTGGCCGCCATGACGGACACCAGCGCCGTGCGTTCGTTCAGCGCTTCCTTGAGCGACTCGGGCGAAATGAAGCCCTCCGCGTCCGGCGAAAGGTAAACGACCTCGAAGCCCTCCTGCGCCAGCTGCGCGGCCGGGTGCAGCACCGCGTGATGCTCGATGCGCGTGGTGATCAGGCGATTTCTGCCTTCACGCAGGCGCATGCCGCGCTCCAGCGCCCAGTTGTCGGCCTCGGTGCCGCCGCTGGTGAAGAAAATCTCCTCGGGCGACGCGCCCAGCGCCTGCGCCACCTGCCGCCGGGCCTTCTCCAGCGCCCGGTTCGCCTCCCGCCCGAAGGCGTGCTGGCTGGACGGGTTGCCGAAGACCTCGGTCAGGTAGGGGGTCATCGCGGCGAGCACCTCCGGGTGCAGGCGGGTGGTCGCCGCGTTGTCCATATAGATCCGGTTCATCGCTCTGCCTCAGGCCTTGTGCACCTTGGGGCCCTGCGCGGTGTCCTCGATCGCGTAGCCCATGGCCACGACCTGGTCGCGGATGCGGTCGGCCTCGGCGAAGTTCCTGGCCTTTTTGGCCTCCTTGCGGGCGGTCAGCAGCGCCTCCACCTCGGGATCGGCCTCGCAGCCGTCGAACACCACGGCGAACTGTGCGGCGTGAGCGGCCTGCTTTTTGAGCTCCTCGCGCTTGGCGTCGGCCTTTTTGATCAGGTCAAGGCTCAGCACCTGGTCGAATCTGGCGATGGCGGCCAGCTTGGTCGCGTCGCTCGCCTTGAACTTGAGCACGTCGTAGAGCGAGGTGACGGCCAGCGAGGTGTTCAGGTCGTTGTCCAGCGCTCCGCGGAACTTCTCGTCCATCGCAGCGAGCGCCTCCTGATCGACCTCGCCCCCGGGATTGAGCGCGGCGATGCGGGCGATGAGCTTGTTGTAGGCCACCTGCGCGTTGTCCAGGTTCTCCCAGGAGAACATCAGGCTCTTGCGGTAGTGGCTCTGCAGGCAGAACAGGCGGTATACCAGCGGATCGTAGCCCTTTTCCTCCAGCAGGGATACGGTCAGGAACTCGCCCTTGGACTTGGACATCTTGCCGCCGGCGGTGTTCAGGTGCATCACGTGCATCCAGAAGTTGCACCACTTGTGACCCAGGTAGGCCTCGGACTGGGCAATCTCGTTGGTGTGGTGCGGGAAGGCGTTGTCGATGCCGCCGCAGTGGATGTCCAGATCCTCACCCAGGTACTTCATCGAGATGCCGGAGCACTCGATGTGCCAGCCGGGATAGCCCACGCCCCACGGGGAGTCCCACTTGAGCGCCTGATCCTCGAACTTGGACTTGGTGAACCACAGCACGAAGTCGTTCTTGTTGCGCTTGTTGGTGTCCTCCTCTACGCCCTCGCGCACGCCCACGGCCAGGTCGTCCTCGCCGAAGTCGTTGAAGACGTAGTACTTCTCCAGCTTGGAGGTGTCAAAGTACACGTTGCCGCCCGCGAAGTAGGCGTAGCCGGTATCCATCAGGCGGCTGATGATGCGGATGTAGTCGTCGATGCAGTGGGTCGCGGGCTCGACCACGTCCGGCCGCTTGATGTTGAGCTTTTTGCAGTCGGAGAAGAACGCGTCGGTATAGTACTGCGCGATCTCCATGACGGTCTTGTGCTCGCGGCGCGCGCCCTTGAGCATCTTGTCCTCGCCCTCGTCCGCGTCGGAGGTCAGGTGACCTACGTCGGTGATGTTCATCACGCGTTTGACGTTGTAGCCCAGGTAGCGCAGGTACTTCTCCAGCACGTCCTCCATGATGTAGGAGCGCAGGTTGCCGATGTGCGCGAAGTGGTACACCGTCGGGCCGCAGGTATACATTTTCACGACGTCCGGATGGTTGGGCACGAATTCCTCTTTGGTATGGGTGGCCGAATTATAGAGCTTCATGGCTTTTTTCCTCCCTGAGTTGTTTTCTCATGCAGACTTCTTCCTGGCAGCTTGCGCATTGCTCGCATTCGTCGCATTTTCTGCACCGCTCCAGCTCGGCGATGCGCCCCTCGAGCGCGCTGATGCGCTCCTTGACCGGGTCGGGCAGGTGCACCTGATCCAGGTCGATCGGCACCTTCCGGTCGCCCATGCGCACGATGCGGCCGGGATTGCCCACCACCGTGCAGTAGGCGGGCACCTCCTTGAGCACCACGGCGCTCGCGCCGATCTTCGCGCCCTCGCCCACGGTGAAGGGGCCCAGTACCCGCGCGCCCGCGCCGATGACCACGTTGTCGCCGATCGTGGGGTGGCGCTTGCCCACGTCCTTGCCCGTGCCGCCCAGCGTGACGTTCTGATACAGCGTGACGTTGTTGCCGATCTCGGTCGTCTCGCCGATCACCACGCCCATGCCGTGGTCGATGAACAGGCCCTCGCCGATCGTCGCGCCCGGATGGATCTCGATGCCGGTTTTGTGCCGGCTGCGCTGGGACAGCAGCCGCGCCAGCAGCTTCATGCCGTGTGTCCACAGCCAGTGCGCCCGCCGGTGACTGCGCACCGCGCGAAAGCTGGGGTAACACAGCACCACCTCCAGCGCCGATCGCGCCGCCGGGTCGCGCGACAGCACCGCCTGGATGTCGCTCTTCCAATACTTGAACATGAACCCTCCCCAAAAACAAAAACCGCGCCTCCTGCAGAGACGCGGCGCGTGGTTCCACTCTGTTTGAAGCGCACTTTTTGCGGCACGCTTCCGCTCAAGAGCCGTAACGGGGCCGGCCGGCAGCGCCTACTCGTTCTTCGGCGCGGCAGCTCCCGGGCGCACTTCGCTTTTTCTCCGGCAAGGCGGCTTTCAGCCGTTGACCGCCTCTCTCTGAGCCCTTCGCAAAAAGCTACTCTTCCCGTTCATCGCTATTTTCTATACTACATTATAATGCCGTCCTCTATTCCCGTCAAGTTAAGTTCGCAGGGTGCAAGCAGGCCGGTCGGGCAGGCTGAGCCTGCACGCACCTGCTTCCGGTCGGCAGTGCCGACATCCACCTGCTGCCGCGGGATAGAACACGAAACCATCCGCCATAGATTGAAGCGGCCAAGGTCTGCGGATTTCCGGAATTCTCCGGAAATCGTAAGTCGGCGCTGCCGACTCGGGCGGGCTGAGCCTGCCCCCCCCGCCGTGCGCGGATCGCGGCACTTCGTTTCCGCGAACCGCTTTGTGCGCCGCTCCGCGGCTCCCGGGGGAACTTCGCCTCCCCCGGCCCCCGCCGTGCGCGGATCGCGGCACTTCGTCTCCGCGAATCGCTTTTTGCGCCGCTCCGCGGCTCCTCCACCAGCGCGAACAGACAAAAAACAGCGCCCCGACCGCCATTGGGAGGTCGAGACGCTGTTTTTCGGCGGCTTACTCCGCGGCGTCCAGTATGGCCTGATTGACGCGGCGGCGCAGATTGATCAGATAGTCCTGACTGCGCGGGAAGCGGCTGAAGGTGACCGGCTCGGCCAGTCCCTCGTCGATCATTTCCTTCACTACGCTGCGGCCCATCAGCTCGCCCAGCCACTCGAAGGCGCGCAGATCCTGCATCGCCTGGGTGGTGACGGCCATGCGGATGGACTCCTCGGGCATGCCATCCGCGCCGGGATAAACCTGGAAGGTGTCGCCCGCGGGCACGAAGCCGTCGCCGTCGGTGTTGGCGTAGGGGTCGATTGGGTAGTCGGAGTACTGGGAGTTGTAGAAGTTGTAGCCCCACTGCAGGAAGCCCTCAATGTCATACTTGAACAGCTGCACGCCCAGTATGCGGTTGCGCGCGGAGGGCATGGAGATGAACATGTTGGACACGTCCTTATACTGTCCGCAGCAGTAGTACGTCCACAGCCCGGGCACCTTGGCCTCCAGGAAGGGCTCGATGTGGTTGTTGGCGGGCACCGGGTGATCGACCGCGCCGGTTTTGTAGAAGTCCAGGTTGCTCAGCGCATCCATGATCCGGTAGCCCGACAGCAGGCCGGCCACCTGATCCTTGGCGGCGCGATAGCTGTCCAGCTGCTCGAGGCTGGGCTCGTCGGAGATGTGCCAGAAGGCCGCGTGATCGATACCTTCCTCCTTGAAGACCTGAAGCAGCGCGGGCACGTAGGCGTTCAGGAAGCGGCGGTACTCCTCGCCGGTCGCCTCGGTTTCCCAGCCGAACAGGCGCTTGTATTCGCCGTCCACGGTCGCCATGATCTTGGGCGCGGCCACGGCGCCCCACTGAGAGTACAGGTGCGCGACCTCGTAGTACTTCACGCCGCAGCGCCTGCACATGTCGATCCAGCGGCGCACCTTCGCCATGTCGAAGCGATACTCGCCGTTTTCCACAGCGATGTCCACCAGCTGTGTGGTCAGGCGCTCGCCGCCCCTGCGGGTGTCCAGCGGCGGGGTGTGCACCGGCATCAGGATCATGTTGATGCCGCCCTCGACCGCCTTTTTGACGAAGTTTTCGATGATGCGCCAGTGCTCCTCGCTGAAGACCTCGACGTGGTAGTACTGGGCCAGGCAGTCGCAGTGGAACCACTTTGTGTGCATCAGCTTCTGATCGGGCAGCAGGCCCTTGAGCACCTCGACGTACTGCGTGCGCTCGGCCGCGACCTCGCCCGCGTCATCCTTCAGACGCAGGGTCACCGGGTAGATCCCCGGCTCCAGTTCGCCCTTCGGGTTCACGTCTACCCACAGGCTGTCCCACTGGCGCGGATAGGCGCGCAGGCTGTGTTCGCCGATTTCGGTGAGCAGGTCGGGATACAGGCCGGGAGTCTTGCGCAGGTAGTTGTCGCCGCTGTCCTCATAAGCGGCCAGGCGCACCGGCACATGCCGGACCTGCCGCACGTGGACGTACTGCTCGATCGGGGACTCGACCTCGACGTGCACATAGTCCCGGAAGGACGGCTCGATCAGCGTGTAGGCCGCCTGGAAGGAAATGATCTCGTTTTGGAAGCCCTGCGGAAAGCCCAGCTCGGGGCGCTCCTCGGGCTCCTGATCCAGAAAGACCTTTTCAAGGGAGGATACCAGCTTCAGGTTGATATTCATGGCGCTCGGCGCTCCTTTCGATTATCGGTTCAGGGTGTATTCCCAGGTCTGCTCGCCCATCTGCAGGCTCAGCGTCCATTCGCCCGTCCGCAGGCAGGCACTCTTCGGGATCTCCGCCACGACCAGCAGCCGCCCGTCCGCCAGCGGCAGCAGCGCGCTGTCCAGGCTCTCGCCCTCGTTGCTCTCGCACAGCGCCTCGGCCTTATAGGCGTAGCCGTCGATGGTCAGCGTGCCGGTCATCTGCCAGTACAGGTTGACCTCCCCGGCGGAGCGGTTGACGATCTGTCCCTCGGCGATCACCAGCGTGTTGTCCGCGTTGGTCACGGTGCGCGCGGCGGTCAGCGGCTGCGCGGAGGCGGAGACCGCCTCGGCCAGGTAGTAGCTGCCCAGCGACACCGAGCAGGAACCCTCCGCGCCCTCGGCGACCGCGAGCTGTCCCTCGTCGGCCAGCGGAACCGCCAGGCTCTCGCCGCGTAGCAGGGCGATCAGCGCCTCGTCGCAGCTTCCGGTGGTTCGCAGTCCGTAATATGCCTGCGCCCGGCGCACGGCCACCGCGGTGCCCTCGCCATAGGCGTTGTCCGGCGTGCCCAGCAGGAAGCCCTTCTCGATGAGCAGGTTCTGCAGTGCGCGCACGCTCTCGCCGGTGTCGCCCCGGGTCAGCTGGCCCAGCTCGTCCAGCTTGAAGCCCTCGGTCTCGTCCGCAAGGGACAGCGAGGTCATCGGGAAGAAGTCGCCGAACTGCTGCCTGTACGCGTTTTCGCTCAGCTCCCACAGGCCGTAGGAATCCATGTGCAGCGCGTTCAGCTCGCTGAGCATGTCCTCCGAGGCGCTCAGGGACGCGTTTTCCAGGCGCTTTTTCACCTGTGTGCTCTCGGCGCGCGAGAGGGTGGTGGTATAGACCTGACTGCCGTGCAGGCGCACCGTGACCTCGTCCGCCGACTGCAGCGCGCGCAGCATGTCGAGGCCCTCTTCGTTCAGGTAGGCGGTCAGCTTCTCGGCCCTGCGCCCGCCCACGATGGTCTCCTCGCGGGCCACGTCCAGGTCATAGCGCGTGCCGCCGAAGGCCAGCGAAACCGCCGTCGCCTCCGAGGGCGTGTTGTTCACGTAGTACATCTCCAGCCTGGGCACGATCAGTCCCAGTGATTCGCTGCCCGTCAGCTCCAGGTAAAACAGGCACGCGCCCTGATAGCTCAGATCCGCCGCCCGCTGGTTCATGTAGTACAGCGCGGCGTCGGCCAGCACGCCATGGGTCTGCCAGGTCTCTCCGTCCTGCGAGTAGCCGGTATAGCACTCCAGCCGTCTGGGTGAGGTGTTTTGGGCGGCCAGGTTCAGCGTTTCGGCGGAGGCGGCGCCCAGCACAATACTTGCGGCCAAAAGTGCCGCGACGATTTTTTTCATACCGCATGGTCTCCTTTTCAGTGATAATTCTCCGCTTCTATTGTACCTGTACTTTTCGGCGCTGTCAATGAAGAATCGCTTCCCCACGCAAATATTCCGGGCCGGTCGGCAGTGCCGACTGCCACTTGCTGCCGCCGGGCAGGGCCCGGTTCCGGTTGCTGCCGCGGATTCTGGCGACGACCATCGGCCGCCAGAAGTTGAAGCGGCCGAGGTCTGCGGATTTCCGGAACTATTCCGGAAATCGTTGGTCGGCTTTGCCGACGCGGGCTGGGAGAGGCTCCGCTTCGCTTCGCGCTCCCCCAGACCCCCACCGAAGTTTGCGCGCCGGGCAGTGCCCGGTTCCACTTGCTGCCGCCGAATAGCACACGAACCCAGCCGCCATAAATTGGAGCGGCTGGGTTCTTCGAATCCGCAGAATTCTCTGCGGATTATGGGGCGGCGCTGCCGCCTCGGCTGGGGGAGGCTCTCGAATAGCGCATAGCCTGCCGATAGGATACGCGGTAGCAAGTGGCTGTCGGCCCCGCCGACCGGCTTCACCTTTTGCAGGGATTTGACGGGAGTGTGATTTTGCTGTGAATCGCCGAAAAAATGCTTTAGATTTCACATTTGTGTGATATAGTAAAAATTACATCCAAACCACTTGAAAGAAGGCAATGTTCCATGAAGGGTCGCGTACACTATGTCAGCCCCAAGGGCTGTGCGGAAATGGTCGCCGAGGCCATCGCCCGCGAAATCAAGATCGTCAAGGAGCCGCTGCTCCCTGCCTACATGCCTGAAAACATCATCCTGATGTTCCTGGGCTGCGAAGGCACCAAGGTCGACAAGACCACGATGGAGTTTATCCGCTCCCTGAACGTCAAGCGCGTAGAAAACGCCGCGCTGTTCTGCTGCAACCCCAAGAAGAGCACCGCCGCCATCGAGGAGATGCGCGCCGCGCTCAAGGCGCAGGGCATCAACGTGCTCGACCAGTCGTTCGTCTGCACCGGCAAGGGCTTCCTGTCCGGCAAGATGCCCTCCGACGCCGATCTCGAGGCTGCCCGCAAGTTCGCCGCGGACTGCGTCAAGACCGTGATGCACGACTAATTACCCGATGAAAAACACGCTCCCTCCCGCGAGGGGGCGCGTTTTGCGTTTTAAACTGAATTTTGTTCGATGAAAAGCTGGTGATTCACATGGAACCGTTGACTATCGTTCGACAAAAGCGCCGCTTATTCAGCCTTTGGGCGCGAGGCCCGGAAGGATCAGCGCTTTTCCGGGGGCGTTCGAGCGAGCGTGGTTTTGGTTCCTGAGAGTCACAGCAAAAGCCGGGCTTTGTTCAATGCAAGTCGGAGATTCATGCGAGATCGCTGAATATTATTCGGAATGGTTCCCTGCCGGGCGGATAGATTCGGAGCCTGAAGACGGTGATTTTCCGGGAAAAGCCTGTATCAAAAAGCCGGGCTTCGTTCACGAAGGTCTGGAAAAAGCGCGGCGATTGTTCGGAAATGACGTCTTTCCCTGAGGCGCTTGAAAACTGGCGGCAGAGAGAGCTTCGGGCGCTGCCGAACCGCCTGTCGCTTCACTCGTCCTCTTCGCGTTCCAGTTCGGAGAGGATGCGGGCGGGGGTGACGGCGTCCTTGCCAAAGCGGCGGCGCAGCTCGTCCACTGTCGTTTCAAGTCGCTTCCTGCGTTCCCGAATGGGCGCGTTTTCGGCCTCGAACAGGCTGATTTGCGCCTCCTCGTCGCTGCCCACCAGGCCTGTCGCGCCCACGCCCAGCATGCGGATGGGGGAGGCCGGGTTCCACTCCGCCTGAACCAGCGCCAGCGCGCACTGGTACAGCTCGCTCGTCAGCGCGGTCGGCCTGGCCAGCTTTTTCTGTCGGCAGATGGTTTTGAGTGCGGGGTTGCGGATCTGTATCTGCACGGTGGTGGCGAAGAGCTGCTGCTCGCGCAGCCTGCCGCCCACGCTGTCGCACAGGGCGAGAAGGCCCGTCTGGATATCCTCCAGGCCGACCAGATCGCGCGCGAAGGTGGTGGAGTTGCTGACGCTCTTGACCGGGTCGACCTCGCCCTGACGGCGCACCGGGCTGTCGTCCAGGCCGTTGGCGTAGCGCCAGAGCATGTCGCCCGAGGCCGCGCCCAGCATCGAGATCGCGCGCTCCCTGGGCAGGGAGGCCAGCTCGCCGATGGTGCGGATATAGAACCTGTGCAGCAGCTGCGCGGTGGTGCGGCCCACGAACAGCATGCTTTCCACCGGCAGGGGAAAGAGGATGTCCCTGTAGTTGTCGCGGGAGATCACCGTGGTCGCGTCCGGCTTTTTGTAGTCGCTGCCCAGCTTGGCGAAGACCTTGTTGAAGGACACGCCCACCGAGATGGTCAGGCCCAGTTCCTCCCGAACGCGGCGGCGCAGCTCGTCAGCGATGTGCTCGCCCGTGCCGAAGAGGTTCTGGCTGCCGGTCACGTCCAGCCAGCTCTCGTCGATGCTGAAGGCCTCGACCTGGTCGGTATACTGGGCGTAGATGGCGTTGATGCGGCGGCAGTACTCGCCGTAGAGGTATCTGGTCGGGCGGATGAGGGTGAGGTTCGGGCATTTTTTGAGCGCCTGATAGATGGTTTCGGCCGTCTTGATCCCGTACTTTTTCGCCTTTTCGTTTTTGGCCAGGATGATGCCGTGCCGGCTGGCCGGGTCGCCGCACACCGCCATGGGCACGTCGCGCAGCTCGGGCCGGTAGATGCTTTCGACCGAGGCAAAGTAGTTGTTGCAGTCACAGTGCAGTATGACCCGGTCTTTCATCCTGTATCACCTCGCAGACGGGGGTCGAGTGGGTGGAAAGGGCGTGAAGCGCCGCGCAGGGGTGGGGTGTGAGGCAACCGTACCCCTGCGCTACATGGCGGAATCTTCGGCGGCAGGGGCGGTAGACTCGTCCATGAGCGGCGTTTCGGGCGCGGCGGGCTTTGAGGCCTTTTTCCGGCTCCGGCGCGGTTTTGCGGGCGAGCGGGCGGGCTGCAGCCAGTCGTTCATCTGGGTGCGGACGTAATCGAGGAGCGCCTCCTTTCGGTTAGGCAGCGCGCCCTCGATGACCTGAACGAGCAGGCGGTTGAGCATATCGCCGGTCTTTTTGCGGGGCAGGCCGAGCAGGAACAGATCCTGTCCGTTCACGGCCAGCTGTTTGAGGGTCACGCAGTCGCCCTGCTGGATGACCAGGTGAGACAGCGCCAGTGCGCAGGCGTTTTGCAGCTCGACCACCGCGCACAGCGTCTCCTCGCCCACCTCCTGCATCAGCCGCCGCATGCCGCTGCGGGTGCGGGGCGCGCTTTCATGGGCGCATCGGGTCAGGGTGAGCATGAACTGGCGGCCCTTTTTGCTCAGCTTGAGGCGCAGGGCGGTCTCCTCGAGCTGCTGCTCGGGCAGGTCGCACATCAGCGCGGCCAGGCGCATTTCAGGCACGGGCGGCACCAGCGACACGCGTCTGGCGGCGCACAGGTAGTCTTCCTCCGAAAGGGCGCTGAGCGGCGGCACGATTACCTCCATGACCGGGCGGAACTGCAGCAGCACCTGCTCGGCGCGCTTGCCGGCAAGCAGCTTGCACAGCTCGGCCGCGATGCGCTCCACGGCGATATTGTTCAGCAGCTCGCGGCTGCGCAGCACGGCCTGGGCGGTCGCCTCGTCGATGTCGAAATCCAGCTTGCTTGAAAAGCGCAGGGCGCGCAGTATGCGCAGCGCGTCCTCCTGAAAGCGGGTGTCCGGGTCGCCCACGCAGCGGATGATCCGGGCGTTCAGGTCGTCCACGCCGCCCACGTAGTCCACCACGTCCTCCTGCTCGTTCCAGCACAGCGCGTTGACCGTGAAGTCGCGCCGCAGCACGTCCTCCTCCAGGTGCGAGGTGAAGGTGACCTCCTCCGGACGGCGGTTGTCCTCGTACTCGCCGTCAATGCGGAAGGTGGTGATTTCGATGGGCATGCCGTGCTTGATCAGGGTGATCGTGCCGTGCTTCAGGCCGACGGTCAGCGTGTGTTCCCGCTTGAACAGCGCCAGCGTTTCCTCGGGCAGCGCACTGGTGGTCAGGTCAAAATCGTTCGGCTCCACGCCCAGCAGGCTGTCGCGCACGCAGCCGCCCACGCAGTAGGCCTGATAGCCCGCGCGGCGCAGTGCGTTCAGGGCGTAGCGCACCGGGTAAGGCAGGTTCATCTTCAACGACATCACTCTCCTATTGTATAACGATATTATAGCACGCCCGCCGCCTGCAGGCAAGCCTGCAAAAAAACACAGAGAAACGCCCCGCAGCCAGGCGTGAAGCTGGCCGTGGGGCGATCTGTTGATAATGAACTGCGGAGCAATCAGCCCAGTATGGTCAGCGGGATGAGCAGCGGCGTGGGCCGGCCGGCGACGGACAGCTCGATCACGGCGCGGTTGACCGCATCGACCTGCTCGCCCGCGACGAGGGTGATTTCGGTGGTCGAGTGGCCCAGGCGCAGGCTGGAGGGCACGTTGTCGTGGCTCCAGATGGGCATACTGGCGTGGACGTGCTTTTTACCCAGCGCCTGCCAGCCCTCGGGCAGGTAGAAGCGCACGGCGAACAGCTTCTGATCGGCCATGGTGGTTCTGAGCGTGGCGGTCAGGCGCAGCCTGAGCTCTCCGCCCGCCGCGATGATCGGCTCGTGCTCGAACTCGACCAGGGCGTGGGCGTAGCAGTTGTCCGCGGTGAAGGAATAGCGCGCGCGGCCGGCGAGCGAGGCGGCGAAGTCTCCGCCCTTCATCTGTTCTGCGGTCAGGCCGCCGAAGTCGCTTTCGCCCTCGGTCAGCTCAAACTGCGGCCCATGCGCGGCCAGATCGCCGTTGGGGGTGCGCATGGTGGCGCCCAGCAGGCTGAGCACGCAGTTGGTCAGCTCGGTGCAGGACTTGGGGAAGTAGCCGTGGCCGTTGATGATGGAGACGGTGACGATGCGGTCGCCGATGTGCCTGCGCCAGTCCTCGGGGATGGCCTTCATGCCGTACATGATGCCCAGCAGCGAGCCGACGGTCGCGCCGGTGCAGTCGGTGTCGTCGCCGCAGTCGATGGCGATAATCATGGACTTTTTGAAGTCGCACTCGCCCCAGAGCAGGCCCAGGATGGTGAAGGCCACGTTGCCGGGCGCCTGGAACCAGCCCAGTCCGGTTTCGTCATTCATGTGCAGCAGCATTTCACGGCAGTCCTGCCAGGTCATGCCATCGTCGTAGGCCTTGACCGTGGCGCGGATGTAGCGGGCGAGCAGGCAGGTCTCGGGCACCTTGGACAGGCCGATGTCGATCAGCGCGCGCAAATCGTCGATCACGAACGCGGCCGACTGCATCGCGGCCACGAAGATCGCAGCGTAGGCGCCCTCGCCGAAGCCGTGGTCGACGCAGGCGTCCTCGAAGGCGCAGCGGATGGCCTTGTCCGGGCAGCCGGGGTGCGTGCAGGCCCAGATCTCGGTGCGAATCCACGCGCCGTTGGAGTGCTTCCACTCCTCGTTGTACAGCTCGCCGCTCATCGGCGGCACGATGCCCGCGCGCAGGTTGCTCTTGCCCAGACCGTACTCGTTCCAGCTGGGGCCGATGAAGCTGATCCAGTATTCGGCGAGCAGCTTGGAGTCGATAGCCTCGGGGCCCATTTCGTCCATTGCGCGCAGCCACACAAGCTGCAGGTCCAGATCGTCGTTGGGCAGCACCTCGCCCGGCTGGGTGACGAAGCCCTGAATATCGTTGAGCTGCTGACGGCCCTCGTAGGGCGTGCCCATGGTGCCGCCGATGTTCTTGCCCACCCAGCAGGCGTAGATCTTGTCGCGGAGCTGTTCACGGTTAAATGTAAGCATTGCTTTTCTCCCTTTCACGCGCGGTTCAGAGCCGCGGATTTCTGTGAAAAGTATAGCAAATAGCGAGCCTCTCCGCAAGGGAAAAGGCCCGCCTCAGAGCGGATAACGACAAACGGAACGGGAGAAAAGGCGAATTTCCGGCGCATCGCAGCAGCAGACGAACTTCGGTGGGGGTCTGGGGGAGCGCGAAGCGAAGCGGAGCCTCCCCCAGCCGAGGCGGCAGCGCCGCCCCATAAT
>CAKUFI010000013.1 GCA_934647305.1 uncultured Clostridia bacterium
GGGTTTTCAGGTTTCGCCCTTGGCGAAACTGCCGACGGCTCAAATCGAAGATTTGAGGCGCGGCACCTGGCCGGGGAAGCAATGCGCCCCGGAAGTCGATTGGTCAGTTGCCGCACTCGATGCTGATCGAGTTGAAGGTGGAGAGCAGGTCGTCGACGGTGCAGGCGGCCTTTTCTTCGTCCTGAATGTCGATCACGGCGTGCCCCTGGTGCATCATCAGCAGGCGGTTGCCGTACTGCACGGCGAACTTCAGGTTGTGCGTGACCATCAGGGTGGTGAGCTTCTTTTCGCTGACCACGCGCTGCGTCAGCTCCATCACGCGCTCGGAGGACTTGGGATCGAGCGCGGCGGTGTGCTCGTCCAGGATCAGCAGGTCGATCGGCGTCATCGTCGCGGTGAGCAGCGCGAGCGCCTGACGCTGGCCGCCCGAAAGCGAGCCGACCGGCAGGTTGATGTGGTTTTCCAGGCCGATGCCCAGCGTTTCGAGCAGGGATTTGTAGTAATCGACGCGCTTTCTGTTCACACCGCGGGTCAGGTTGAAGGGCCTGCCCTTGTTGTCGGCCAGCGACATGTTTTCGAGGATGCTCAGCGCGGGGCAGGTGCCCTTGGCTGGATCCTGGAACACGCGGCCGATCACGCGCGCGCGTTTGTACTCAGGCAGGCGCATCATGTCCTGACCGCCGACCAGTATCGCGCCGCTGTCGCAGGGGAGCGAGCCGCAGATCAGGTTGAGCATCGTGGTCTTACCGGAGCCATTGCTGCCGACGACCGACACGAAGTCGTTTTTGCGAATATTTAGGCTGAAGTCGGTAAACAGCACCTTTTCGTTGACCGAGCCGCAGTTAAAGGTCTTGTTGATGTGCTGAAGCTGCACCAGATATTGTTCAGACATGGCTTGCCCTTCCTTTCTCCATGCGATTGCCGGCCACCAGCGCCACTACGAATAGCACGCTCATGAGCAGCTTGAGGTAATTGGTGGGCAGGCCCAGCTGCATCGCCGCGACCAGGCAGGCCTTGTACACGATTGCGCCCAGCACCACGACGGTCGTGGCCTTCAGGAAGCGCAGGCCCTTAAACAGCGCCGTGCCGATGATGACCGAGGCCAGCGCCATGACCAGCATGCCTGTGCCCGAGGAAACGCTGGCGCTCTCCGCCTGCTGCGCGAGCACGCTGCCCGACAGCGCGGTCAGGCCGTTGCCCAGCATCAGGCCCAGGATCTTCATGCGGCCGGAGTGGATGGCCAGCGAGGTTACGAACTGCTCGTTGTCGCCGGTCGCGCGCAGCAAAAGGCCGGTCTTGGTCTTGAAGAACAAATCCATCGCCACCTTGAGCAGTGCCACCAGCACGACGAGTATAATCAGCACGCGGCGAGTATACAGCGCCTTGGGAAACAGCGACACCAGGCCGGAATTGAAGATCGTCGGCTTGTTATAGAAGGGGAGCACCGCCTTGCCGCCCAGCACGACCAGGTTGATCGAGTACAGCGCGGTCATGACCAGTATGCCGCTGAGCAGGTCCGTGATGTGCAGCTTGACGTGCAGAAGACCGGTCAGTGCGCCCGCCAGGCAGCCGCACGCGAACGCGGCCAGCAGGCACACGAGCGGGTGCGCGCCCAGGCTGGCCAGCGCCGCCGTGACGCAGCAGCCCAGGGGAAAGGTGCCGTCCACCGACAGGTCGGGAAAGGACAGCACCGAATAGGTGATGTACACGCCCATGGCCATGATGCCGTAGATCAGGCCCTCTTCCAGGATGTTGATGAGCAGACCGACGAATACGTTCATTTCGATTACCTCAGCGCGTTTATTAATAGGAAGGGGTTACAGGAGACCGAGAGGCGCCTCCCCGGGGAAGACGGCCTCTCGAACGGGTTTCGGGTTTATTCGGCGGACTTGGTCACATCGGCCGCGTCCGCGTAGTCGGCCGGCAGGCTCAGACCCAGGCGCGCGGCGACCTCACTGTTGTAGGCGGGAGTGACCTCACTGATCTCGAGCACGGCCATGTCGGCGGGATCGGCTTCGCCGTTCAGAATCTTCGCGGCCATCAGGCCCGCGGCGCGGCCCACCTCGACGTAGTCGATGCCCTGAGTGGCCAGGCAGCCGTTGACCACCTGCTCGACCTCGGAGCCGAACACCGGGATACCGGCCTCGTCGGTGGCGTGCAGCAGCACGGACAGGTTCTCGACGACGTTGTTATCGGTGAAGTTGTTCACGCAGTCCACGTCCTTGCTCACCAGCGTCGCGGCGGCGGAGCCCACCTCGGCGGCGGAGCTGATGCCCACGGACACGATGGTGAAGCCGTAGTCAGGCGCGAGCTTCTCCAGGCGCTCCAGGTTGGAAATGGAGTTGGGTTCGGAGGTGGTGTAGATGACGCCGATCGTGGTGGCCTCGGGCAGGAAGGCGCGGATGAGCTTGAGCTGCTCCTCCAGGTTCAGGATGTCGCTGACGCCGGTGCAGTTGGTGCCGGGCTTTTCCACGTCGTTGATGATGCCGGCGGCCACGGGGTCGGACACGGCGACGAACACAACCGGGGTGCCGGCCTCGCGGGTGGCGGCGTAGGCGGACATGGCGGCGGGAGTGGCGATGCCGACCAGCAGATTTTCCTGCTTGGCGGCCATATTCTTGGCCTGCATGTCGCTGTTGCCCATATCGGCCATGGCGTTCTGGAAGTCAAGGGTCAGGTTGTCGCCCTCGACGTAGCCGCCCTCGGCCAGGCCCTTGACGAAGCCCTCGTAGCAGTTATCAAGCGAAGGGTGAGTGGCGTACTGAATCACGCCGACGGTGATGTTCTCGGCATAGGCGGTGACGGAGCAGAGAAGAACCAGGGACAGAACCAGCGCAATAAGCTTTTTCATGGTATTGTACTTCCTTTCACGATGCAAATCAGATTGTTGATTCGGTTGACAGGGGATCACGTCTTGGCAGGGTCGCCATCGGAACATCGTCCTCACACTCCTTTCTGATATATAAAAACTCCTGCCCCTCGAAAGGGACAGGAGATATATCCTGCGATACCACCCAAATTGCCGATTGTACATCGACCGCTTTTCACATACTGTCATATGCGTCGCCCGGATAACGGTGGGGAAGTCCGTCGGCAACTACTGAGCTTTCGCCGTTCATGCCGCCCTCGGAAGGCCATTCCGCACCGCGTACCCTGCCGCAATCCCACCGCCTGCGGCTCTCTGAGAGGAACCTTCCGTGCGTACTTTTCTTCGTCAACGGTTTGTTTGAATTTAGTGGCATTATAGCACCGGCAAAACGGGCTGTCAAGGGGTAAATCGAAATTTCCTGTGTAAATGATTTGTTGCGTCACAGGCCGCGCGCGATGCTGTCGGTGGCGACGAAGTCCACGCTGCCGTGGCGCTGCAGGAGCGAGGCGGGCACATGCGCGTCCTGCGGGCCGAACAGCGCGCGTCTGGCCACGCCGTGCTGCCACTCGCGGTTGAGCGCGATGTAGACGCGGCGGGCGGCCAGAATCTGCTTCATGCCGACGGTGACGCAGTACTCGGGCATGCCGTGAATGTCGCCGCGCTGATAGCCGATGGCGTTGACGGTGCGCGTCTCGCGGGTGATGGGCAGCACGCGGGTGGGCAGGGCGGCGAACTGGTCGGGCGTGATCGGGTCGTCCGGCTCGGGCGCCTCGTTGAAGGCGATGTGGCCGTTGATGCCCAGTCCGCCCAGGCACAGATCCACGCCGCCCACCTCCTCGATCAGCCGGTCAAACTCGGCCTCGTGGCCGGGCTCGGGGAAGTGACGCTGCGTCTCGGGCACGGTCAGCTCCTCGGGCAGGCGGTCGTACAGCTCGGTCTTCATGCGGTGATGAAAGCTCATGAAGTGATCGTCGTCGATGCGCCGGGTGGGCGTGATCAGGTATTCGTCCATATTGAACAGCCAGACGTTTTTCAGGCTCAGTCCGGTGGCGCGAACCGCGCGCGCAAAGATCGGATACTGATCGGTCGGCCCGACCGGCACGATCATGACGGTGCGCCTGCCCGCGCTGTTATTGCGGGCGATCTCCTCCAGCATGGTCATCGCCATGTCCAGATAGACGTCCTGCTCGGTGGGCAGCGAGGTCAGCCGGATTCCGCCGTTGCACATTTTTTGCATGGAAAAATCCTCCTTTTTCAATAAAATCCGTGTTTCACGCAGTTTTTAGTAGACAAAGGACGCTTTGCGTTGTATAATACGGTCAAAGAAACGCCGAAGGGGGTGACACAGATGAAGCGGATGTCTCTTCTGGAGCTGGCGCAGACCCAGTTCGTGGTTTCGGGAATTTCCAGCCTGATCTGGACCTGGAGCGACGGCAGCGTCAACGATTACCTCAAAACGGGTCGGGCGCATAACCTGATCTTTTTCCAGGATCGCGGCGAACGCGAGTATCAATTCAGTGACGGGGCGCAGTTTCTGATGCCCCCGAACAGCATGATCCTCATCCCGGACGGCGCGCGCTACCACACGCGCGCCATCACGCTGCCGCGGGGGGACAGCCACGGCTACAACGCGCAGTTCGACCTGTACGACGCGCAGGGCGAGCCGATCCAGCTGACGGACGAGTTCGTGCTGGACGACACGCCCGAGTGCGCCTCCACGCTGACGCTGTTTCAGGCGCTCAACCGCCACTTCAGCCGCTATCCGCGCAGGCAGCTCAGCGCGGTCGCCGACATTTATCAGATTCTCGACCGCTTCTGCCGGTGCCTGGAGCGGCGCGAGGGAAACGGGGGCGAGCCGGGAGAGTCCGTCGACCCGGCGGTGCACATGATTCAGGAGACGCCAGAGCGCGAGTTTACGGTAGACGAGCTGTGCAGGCTGTGCCGCATGAGCGAGAGCACCTTCCGAAGGCGCTTCCACGCCCAGACCGGGCTCTCGCCGATCGCCTTCCGCAACCTGATGCGCGTGCAGAAGGCGAAGCTGATTTACGACCAGGCGCTGGCCAGCGTGGAGGAAATTGCCGAGCAGCTGGGCTTCTGCGACGCGGCCTACCTGTGCCGCACCTGCAAAAAGCTCACCGGAAAAACCTTCAGCGAGCGATAGGGCCTAGGCCTGGGCGAGCAGCCGCTCAATGTACTCCTTGGCGCGCTCAATGTCGACGCGCTGCTGCGGGCCGCTGATCTCCCGCTCAATGGTCAGGAAGCGGTCGTAGCCCAGCGCGCGCAGTCCCTTTATAAACCGGTCGAAGTCCACACAGCCCACGCCCAGCGGTTTTTCCGGGCCGAACGCGTAGGGCGTCGTGGGGGGCAGGCCGTCCTTCATATGCACGTTGCGCACATATTTGCCGATCGTGTGCAGCGCGTCGACCGGGTTGGAGTAGCCGTACATGATGCAGTTGCCGGTGTCCAGGTTGACGTAGACGTTGCCTGTGCCGATTTCCTCAATCAGCCGCAGCAGCGTGACCGGGGATTCCGCGCCGGTCTCGAGCAGCACGTTCACGCCCTGCGCCTTCGCCTGAATCGCCAGGCAGCGCAGCGCGGCCAGCAGGCCCAGGTATTCCGGGTCGAACGGGTTGTTGGGCACGAAGCCCGCGTGTACGATCAGATCGTCGGTTCCCAGCCGCCTGACGAACGGTATGCCGGAAAGCAGGTACTCCAGCCGCGCCTGGCGGTAGGTGGGCGGGGTCAGCCCCTGGCACAGAAAGCCGTAGCGCAGATCCCACTCGCTAAACGCGTCCCGAAAGCCGATGAAGTGGGCGGAAATCTCGACGCCATGGCGCTCAGCCGCCCGGCGGATGAGGTCGGCGTCCTCCGGTCGAAAGACCTCGGGCTTATAGGCCAGCTGGCAGCTGGTAAAGCCCATTTCCCGCAGCGGCGCGAACGCCTCGTCCAGGCGGCTCAGGTCGTTTGGGCGAACGAATGTACCCAGCTTCATGCGTCAGCCCTCCTTCACCACTTCGTCGATCGTCACCCAGCGATGCTCCCGCACCGATCGATAGGCCGCGTCCAGCACCGCCTGGCAGCGCATGCCCTCCTCGAGCGTGGCCTCCAGGCCGTCGGTCGTGCCCTCGATCAGGTTCAGGAAAGCGCCCGACTGGTTGGCAGCGTCCGCCTCGGTGGGAATCAGCTCCTCGACCTCGCCGTCCGTCTGTACCTCGAGCCTCTGGGTGGTTTCATAGGTGACGGGCTTGGAGAAAAAGCTGTAGACCAGGCGGCCCTTCTCGCCATAGACCTCGACCTGAATCCAGTCGCCGATGTTCTTGGCGGTGCGGGAGATCTGGAAGGTGGCGTTGGAGCCGTCCTGCATGCGCGCCAGGACGTTACACCAGTCCCAGGTGGTCACGGGGCGCATTTCGCCGCCGTCCAGCGCCGGGCGCTCCTTGACGAAGATGCCCGCGTCGGCCGAAACGCTCTCGTACTCGCTGCCGACGAAGCGCGCGATGTCGAACATGTGGCTGGCCAGGTCGCCCATCACGCCCGAGGCCGAATAGCGCTCGTCAAAGCGCCACTCGAGCGGGCGGTTCTCCCACAGGCCGCTGTCCTTGATGCAGCGGATGTAGATGTGAAAGATCCTGCCCAGGCGCCCCGAGCGGATCGTCTGACGCATCATGCGCACGTAGGGCCGGTAGTGCCAGGTAAAGCAGACGTGGCCGGGCAGCCCCTTCTTCGCGGCCTCGTCGCAGACCGCCTTGACCTCATGATAGTTCATGCCCATCGGTTTTTCGGAGGAGAAGGGCAGGCCGCGCTTCACCGCCTCGGCGGCGATGGGGCAATGCATGCTGTCGTGGGTGGCGATGTCCACCGCATCGACCAGGCCGCTGTCCATCAGGTCGATATAGCTTGTAAAGCAGCGCTCGGCGGGCAGGTTCAATCGCCTGGCCGCGCGCTCGAGCCCCTCTTTCTTAATGTCGCAGATCGCGGTGATTTCGCACCGCTCGGGGAGCTCAAGGTAGCCCGGAATGTGCGCGCCGTTCATGATGCCGCCGACGCCGATCAGTCCAACTCGAAGCTTCGCCATGGTGAATTCCTCCTTCATGTTTTTCCTGTGACTTTAGGCACCACCGCACAATTCAGCGGCGCGTCGGGCGATGCCTTTTTCGCCATCTGCGGCATGCAGATTTCTCGATTTACCTCCAGTAAATCTTCAAAATTTGCATTTGCATCTGACGAAAAATCCATTCGCCGGCCGACCACCTCATTTGTGCGGTGTTGCCTTTATTATAGCGGATCATCGCGAAAAAAGACATGAAGAATCCGGGCAATCTATTGGATCATTCGGTCAGACGGGGCGCTGACCTCGCGCCGGTATTCGGAGGGGGACAGGCCCATGTGCCTGCGAAACAGCCGGCTGAAGTAGAGCGGGTTGTCGTAGCCCACCGCGAAGGCGATTTCGGAGATGTTCATCGTGGTCGAGTTCATCAGCTCCTTGGCCCGCTCCAGGCGCAGGCGGATCTGATAGGTGTGCGGCGAAAAACCGGTATAATCCTTAAACTGATGAATGAAGTGGCTGGTGCTCATGCGGCAGGAGCGCGCCAGCTCCTCTACGGAAACGTCCTCGTACAGGTGCGCGTGGATGAACTCGATGACCTGATTGAGCGCCTCCTGACCGCGCCTTTCGACGCTGCCGGTCTGGGTCATCAGGTGGCGCGAGAGGCAGGAGAGCAGCAGCATGAAGTGACTGCACAGGTACATTTCGTACTGGTACTGGTGCATCTGCAGCTCGTGAATCATCTTTTCGAACAGCTCGCGCGCCTCCATGTGCCGCCCGACGCGCACCGTCGGCCCGTTGAGGAAGCTCTGCCGGAGCAGCGAGGGAATGCCCTGGCCGGTAAAGTGCAGCCAGTAGACCTGCGTCTTCTGCGCGCACAGGTAGGTATAGGCCTGCCTTTCCCAGGGGCGGTAGACGATCACCTCGCCCTCGCCCAGCACGCGCGGCCCTTCAGGCAGCTCGCACCTGACCTGACCGCGCCAGACGTAGATCAGCTGGTAGTCCGCGCGGCCCGACGGGCGGTTGGTGGTCATGTCGAAGTCGTCCACCTCGCAGAAGCCGCAGTTGTTGATCTGGATGTAGTCCAGCGACACGCGCTCCGTGTTGCCGCTGGCCGCGCCCGATATGATCCGCATGGCGTTCACCTCAGGCTATACGATACCCCGCAAAAAGCGCTTTGTCAAGCGAAAAGCGCAATTTTGTGCATGCCGTTATTCCAGGCTCTCCGCGCGGTACTGGGAGGGCGTGCGGCCGGTCAGGGCGCGAAAGGCGCGGATGAAGGTGCTCATCGAGCCGAAGCCGGACTGGTAGCAGGCGTCGCTCAGGCTGACTCCCTGCGAGATGAGCGACTGGCTGTGCGCCACGCGGCACTTGAGCAGGTAGTCCCCGGGCGAGGTATTGAAGCACTGGCGAAACAGGCGGGAGACGTATTCGCGGCTGTAAAAGAAGTGCGCGGCCACGTCGGACACCGAGCGGATTTCGGCAAAGTGCTCGCCGATATAGCGCTGGATGCGCAGCGCGTTTTCGGGCAGGCAGCCGCTGCCGGCGTTTTCCCTGGGCCGCGCTCCGCTCAGCAGGTAAAAAATTTCCAGCGTCAGGCCCAGGCACAGCGCGTGCGTCCGCGCGTCCTGCTCGCCCTGCAGCGCGTCCTCCAGCCGGTAGAGCAGCGAAAGCAGCGCCTGCGCCCCCTGCGCGCCCACGGTGAGCAGCCGCCCCTCGTCGCCCTGCGCCGTGAGAAAGCCGGTCAGCTCGCCGCAGCCCAGGCCTTCGAAGGCGTTCGGGTACAGGTAAAACACGTGGCGCGTGTACAGCGTCTCGTCGGCGGCGATGCGGGACATGTGCACCCGGTGCGGCGGGATGAGCACGACGTCCCCGCAGCGGGGCAGCAGCATTCGTCCCTCGCACAGGTACTGGATCTCGCCCTCCTCGAACACCACCAGCTCGTAATAATCGTGCCAGTGCGGGGCGGAGGGGTAGCTGTCCCGGTCGTAGCGTGTGCTGCGAAGGGAGTAGAAGAACGAGTCGTTCAGGTAGTTTTCGCGCCAGTTGACGATCTGACGGCGGCTTTGCGAAGCGCCCTGCTGGTAATGGGCAAGCAGTTTCATGTCGATCCCCCGATGTGGTCACATAATGAGAAAAACAGGTCTCAAACGCGCAAGAGTTTTTATCCAATGACCTGTATAATGAATTGTATCAGAAGAAAAAGCGCGCGTCAAGCGCAGCGGAGGCATTTTATGCAGACGATTTTCGACAGACCGCACGCCGTGAAGTACATCAGTCACCGCGGGTTCCAGCCGCTGGCGCCCGAAAACTCGCTGCCCTCGTTCGAATACGCGGGACTGCTGGGCCAGTGGGCGATCGAGACCGACGTGCACGTGACACTGGATGGGCAGCTCGTGTGCTGCCACGACGAGCGGGTGGAGCGCACCTTCGACGGCGAGGGACGGATTGAGGAAAAGACCTGGGCGGAGCTGTCCGCGCTGCGGATGAACCGGGGCAACCGGCTGTCCTGCCTGAGCGACGAGGAGCGCCGCATGCCGCTGTTTTCGGAGTATCTGGCGGTGTGCAGGCGCTGGGGCAGCGTGCCCTTCATCGAGCTGAAGACCCCGGATGCGGAGCGCGTGCTGCGCGCGGTGCGCGAGGCGGGTCTGACCGATCAGGAGGTCGTGATCAGCGCGATACCGCTCGACTTCCTGCTGGAGACGAGGAAGGTCTCGAAGGAGGCGTTCATCCACTGGATTTTCGCCGACGAAATGCGCCTGGGCGAGTTGGTCGAGGCGGGAAACGCGGGTCTGTCGCTGAACATTCCCGACCCGTATGACTGCTCGCGCGAGACGGTGGAGCGCATACACGGCATGGGTCTTCGGCTGTGCCTGCGCGCGGGCGACACGGTGCAGTCTGTGGCTCGGATGCGGGAGCTCGGCCTGGACTACGTGCCCAGCAACTGCATGCATATGCCGCTGCGCGAAAGGAGCGAGGTACGATGAAATTCCGCACGATCTTCTTTGACGTGGATTACTGCCTGCTGGACACGCCCACCTCGGAGCGGCGCATCATCCGCGAGCTGTACGCCCGGCAGGGGCAGCAGGTGGGCGACGAGGTGGGGGATACCTATCGCGAAATCAACCGGCAGCTGTGGGTCTATCTGGATCGGGGCGAAATCACGCGCGAGCAGCTGTATGTGAAGCGGTTCGAGCGGCTGTTCGAGGTTTATCCGTTCTTTGAAAGCCCGGAGCAGGTCGCGCCCTGGTTCCTCGACCGGCTGGCTCAGGCGCATGACCCGCAGGAGGGTGCGGCACACCTGCTCTCCCGGCTCAAGGACGCGGGCGTGCGCGTGTTCACTGCCTCGAACGGCATCGGCGAGGTGATGAACGGCCGCGTGGAGATGGCCGGACTGTCCGGATACCTGACCGGGCGGTTCGCCGCGGACGACGTGGGCGCGATGAAGCCCAGCCGGCAGTACTTTGACACGGTGTTCTGCCGCAGCGGCGAGAACGACCTTTCGCGCACGCTGATGGTGGGCGACAACCCGGTGACTGACGTAAACGGCGCGGTGGACTACGGTATGACCGGCGCGCTGTTCGGGGCCAGGTGGCAGGAACAGAGCAAGGCGACGTATGTGGCGCGCACGATGCGCGAGCTGGAAGAGATGCTGTTTGAGGAGGAAAAGTGAGATGGAGGGACTGAAGACTCGGGTGCACGAGGTAGACATAGGCGTCGTGGGCGGCGGCATCGGCGGCCTGTTCACGGCGATTTCGGCGGCGCGGCACGGCGCGAAGGTGGCGCTGATGCAGGACAGGCCGGTGCTGGGCGGCAACGCCAGCAGCGAAATCCGCATGTGGATCTCCGGCGCGGGCACCCGCGTGCGCGACCTGCAGGAGACCGGCCTGATGGAGGAAATCCAGCTGGAGAACATGTATCGCAACCCCAAGCGCAATTTCACCGTCTGGGACTCGATACTCTACGAAAAGGCGCGTTTTGAACCCAATATCGACCTGATGCTCAACTGCACCTGCTGCCAGGCGGAGACGAAGGACGGGCACATCGAGTGGGTGCGCGGCTTCCAGCTGACCACCTATACCTGGCACGAGGTGCACGCGAAGATCTTTGTGGACTGCTCGGGCGACAGCATACTGGCCCCGCTCACCGGCGCGGAGTACAAGGTGGGGCGCGAGGCGAAAAGCGAGTACGGCGAGGAGTTTGGCCTGGACGCGGCCGACCGGCACACGATGGGCATGAGCCTGCTCATTCAGTGCCGCGAGACCGACCATCCGGTGTCCTACACGCCGCCCGCCTGGGCCTATGACTTCCCGGACGATGACGCGATGCACAACAAGCCGCACAACCTGCACGCCATCAACACCAACTTCTACTGGATTGAGCTGGGCGGCATGGGCGACTCGATCGCCGACACCGAGGAGGTGCGCGACGACCTGCTGAAGATCGCCTTCGGCGTGTGGGATCACATCAAGAACCACGGCGACCATGGCGCGGAGAACTGGGATCTGGAATGGGTGGGCTTCCTGCCCGGCAAGCGCGAGAGCCGACGCTACATGGGCGATTACGTGCTCACGCAGCAGGACGTGGAGAACTGCACGCCGTTTGCGGACGTGGTGGCCTACGGCGGCTGGCAGATCGACAACCACCTGCCCGGCGGCTTCTACATGGACGCGAAGGGCGGCGCGCACCTGCAGAAGCGGCGCCTGTCCGAGCCGTATCCGATTCCGTTCCGCTGCCTGTACTCGAAGAACATCGACAACCTGATGTTCGCCGGACGCAACATCAGCGCCTCCCACGTGGCGTTCAGCTCGACCCGCGTCATGGGCACGATCGGCACGATGGGTCAGGCGGCGGGCACCGGCGCGGCGATCGCGGTGCGCTACGGCCTGTCGCCCCGCGAGGTCTGCGCGCAGAAGATCGGCGAGATCCAGGACGCGCTGATGCAGGACGACTGCTTCCTGCCCGGCCTGCGGCGCGCGATCAGCCCGCTTTCGCTCAAGGCGCACCTGACCTGCGAATACGGCGACTGCTCGGCACTCATCGACGGCGTCGACCGGCGCATCTGGGGCTGCGACCACGGCTACTTCGGCAAGACGAACAAGGCGATCACCTACACCTTCGACGGGCCGACCGACGTGGCGGGCTTCCGCCTGGTGCTCGACAGCGATCTGAACCGCGAGTTTATCGACGGCAACCCGGACGGCCTGCACACCACCTCCGTCCTGTTCTACCCGATCACACACGAGGGCACTACCTTCGGCTTCCCGCGCTGCCTGATCAAGCACTACCTGATTCAGGCGCAGGGCGAGGACGGCGAGTGGACAACCGTGTTCGAGGACACGCAGAACCACCAGCGCTTCATTCGCCAGGCGCTGAACGTGCGCGCGAAGGCCATCCGCTTCATCCCGCTGAGCACCTACTTCAGTGAGACCAAGAGCGAGGACTATGGCAGCTCGGTGGCGCACCTGTTCAATTTCGAGGTGTACTAAAATAAGCGTTGCGCGGCGAGCGCGGACGTGCTATAATGAAAGAGCAGAGCGATCTGCTTTTTCATTGGATATGAGTTAGATTAGACTAACTATCGGGAGGTATGGAGCATGTCAGTGGGCGTTGTCGCAATGGAATGGGCGGTGTGTCTGGCGCTGTGTACGGCGCTCTTCCGGCTCAGGGCGAGCCTGTGCGCTGAGGGGACGACGGATCTGCGCGTGCCGCTGAGCGCGCGCGGGGTGCTGCTCAGGCTGCAGGCGGCACTTCTTGCGTCGCTGCTTCTGACCTTGGGCGCGATCTGGGCCGGGGCGCGCGCGTTTCAGGAGGGCTGCCTGTTTGCGGGCGGACTGTGCGCGGCGCTGCTGGCGCTGGACGCGGCATGCCTGTCGAAAAGGCGGGGGAAGGGCCGACTGCTTCGAGGGGGCGCGCTGCTCGTCCTGCTGAGCCTGGCGACCGGATTGCTGGTGGAGCTGATGACCTGAAAACAAAGGAGAATGAACGTCTGCCCGTGCGGCAGGCGTTTTCTTTTTGCCCGAGGCGGAGCATAGGATAAAACGGCGTATAAATCCCGGGAAAGCGAACTGCGAAAAAAGACGAAATTTGCTAAGAAACTGCGAAACGGATTGACATGGAAGTTAGTCCGTGCTAACATAGAAGGGAATTAGTAAAGGCTAACTGGGAGTGACGAAATAATGACGCTGGATCAGCTACAGGTTGGACATAGTGCGGTGATTACAAAGGTGGGCGGCGAGGGCGCGCTCAGGCTTCGCTTTCTGGATATGGGTCTGATTCCCCGCACGAAGGTGACGGTGCAGAAGGTCGCGCCGATGGGCGACCCGATTCAGCTGAGCATCCGCGGATACGAGCTGACCATCCGCAAGGAGGACGCCGCGCGCATTGAGGTGCGCACTGAGGAGGAAAACGCATGATTTTCGCGCTGGTAGGCAATCAGAACTGCGGAAAAACCACGCTGTTTAACGCCCTGACCGGCTCCAATCAGCACGTGGGCAATTTTCCGGGCGTAACGGTCGATCAGAAGATGGGCGCCGTGCGGGGCGTGAAAAACTGCTCGGTGGTCGATCTGCCGGGCATCTACTCGATCCGCCCCTACACGACCGAGGAGATCGTCACGCGTGATTTCGTGCTCGATCAGAAGCCGGACGGCATCATCAACATCGTGGACGCGACCAACATCGAGCGCAATCTCTACCTGAGCCTGCAGCTGCTGTGCCTGCGCATCCCGATGGTCATCGCGCTCAACATGATGGACGAGGTGCGCAGCAACGGCGGCACGATCGACGTGCGCAGGATGAGCGAGGAGCTGGGCGTGCCGGTCATTCCGATCAGCGCGGTCAAGAACGAGGGCGTGGACGAGGTGGTGCGCACCATCGTGGACGTGGCCGAGCACAGAATCCTGCCCAAGGTGCTGGACTTCTGCCCGGACGGCCCGGTGCACCGCTGCATACACGCCGCTTCGATGCTCATTGAGGACCACGCGCAGGCCATCGGCATCTCCGCCCGCTTCTGTGCCACCAAGATGATCGAGGGCGACGAGTCCTTCGCCGAAAAGCTGCACCTGAGCCAGAACGAGATCGAAATGCTGGAGCACAACGTCATCGAGATGGAGGACGAGACCGGCATGGACAGGAACGCCGCGCTGGCCGACATGCGCTATAACTTCATCGAAAAGGTCTGCCGCGACACGGTGGTCAAGTGCCACGAGAGCGAGGAACACAGGCGCAGCATGAAGATCGACCGGATACTGACCGGCAAATACACGGCGCTTCCGGCCTTCCTGCTGATTATGCTCAGTGTGTTTTACCTGACCTTCAACGTCATCGGCAGTTTCCTGAGCGACCTGCTCAGCCAGGGCATCGACGCGCTGACGGTGCTCTGCGACCGGGGCCTGACCGCCTACGGCATCAACCCGGTGGTGCACAGCCTGATCATCGACGGCGTGTTCGCGGGCGTGGGCAGCGTGCTCAGTTTTCTGCCGATCATCGTGGTGCTGTTCTTCTTCCTGAGCGTGCTGGAGGACACCGGCTATATGGCGCGCGTGGCCTTCGTGATGGATAAGCTGCTGCGCAAGATCGGCCTGTCCGGACGCAGCTTCGTGCCCATGCTGATTGGCTTCGGCTGCAGCGTGCCGGCCATCATGGCCACCCGAACCCTGGCCAGCGAGCGCGACCGCCGCATGACCATCCTGCTCACGCCCTACATGAGCTGCTCGGCCAAGATCCCGATCTATTCGATCTTCTGCGCCGCCTTTTTCCCAAAGTACGCGCCGCTCGTCATGGTGGGGCTGTACGTCGCGGGCATGGTGCTGGGCGTTGTGATGGCGCTGATCTTCAAGAAGTCACTGTTCCGCGGCAACCCGATTCCCTTCGTCATGGAGCTGCCCAACTACCGCCTGCCCTCTGCAAAGAGCGTGCTGCTGCTCATGTGGGAGAAGGCCAAGGACTTCCTGATGAAGGCGTTCACGGTGATTTTCGTGGCGACGATCGTCATCTGGTTCCTGACGAATTTCGACACGCGGCTCAACGTGGTGTCCGACAGCTCGAAGAGCCTGCTGGCGCTGATCGGGCAGTGGATTGCGCCGGTGTTCAAACCGACCGGGTTCGGTAACTGGCGCATGGTGACCTCGCTCATTACCGGCTTCACTGCCAAGGAGGCCGTCGTGAGCACGATGAGCGTGCTGCTGGGCGTGGGCATGGCCGAGCTGCCTCAGGCGCTGGGCGCGCTGTTTACGCCTCTGAGCGCGGTGAGCTTCCTGCTCTTCACGCTGCTCTATACGCCCTGCGTGGCCGCCATCGCGACGGTGAAACGCGAGCTGCGCTCCACCTGGCAGACGGTGGGCGTGGTGGCGCTGCAGTGCACGGTGGCCTGGATCGTGGCGGCGCTGGTGTTCCAGGTCGGGTCGCTGCTGTGATGAAGCCGCTCGATTACGCGCTGCTGGCGCTGGTAGGAATCTGGCTGATCTGGGCGGTGCGGCGCATCGTTCGGCAGGTCAGGCGCGGCGGGTGCTGCGGGTGCTCCGGCTGCCAGAAGGCCTCGAAGAAGACCGCCTGCGGACATTGCGGGGGAGACTGCGCGCACTGCCGGGAAAAGTGAACAAAAACAGACCGCATTCGAAAACGGAATGCGGTCTCAGCTTGTCAAAAAAGTTTTGACAAGCTGGTGGACAGGGAAGCAAGCTCCCCCGCCACTTCCACCCTCACCAGATTTTGCTTGAGCTCTACGAGCTCCGGTCGCAAAATCCGCAGGGAAACGATTTTTTCTCTGGAAAATGGGATTTTCCGGCGAAAAAACCGCCCCGTGCCCACGCTGTGTATTTGCACTACCAATCTTATGGAGAGGCGGCAGCAAGTGGAACCGGGCACTGCCCGGTCGAAAGGGCTGCGGCCCTCTCGAGCTCTCCGGGGGGTCCGACAGTCTAAGACCACATTCAAAAACAGAATGCGGTCTGTTTTTGATACGCTGAAAATAGACTTCGGTCTGCTATATCTCGAGCCGCCGCCAGGTTTCGAGCGATTCCAGCATGTACCCGGCCAGATCCAGACCGAAAACCTCCTGCAGAAACGCCCGGTCGCAAATTTCCTCAAACTGCCCGGCGCGAAGCAGCCTGCCGTCCCTGAGAAAGAGCAGGTTTTCGCTCAGCCGCAGCGCCAGGTTCACGTCGTGAAACACGCCGATCACCGAATGCCTGCCGTCCTTCGACCATTCCTTCAGGTACTCGATCAGCTCAACCTGATGCCGCACGTCCAGGTGGTTGGCCGGCTCGTCGAGCAGGATGACGTCCGGCTCCTGCGCCAGCGCGCGCGCCAGAAAGACTCGCTGAAGCTGACCGCCGGAGAGCTGGTCGATCGGCCTTCTGCGCAGGTCGCACAGCCCGACGGCCTCAAGGCACCGCTCGACCGCCTCAAGATCCTCGCGCGACGCGCCGCGAAATAGGCCGCGCTTCATGCGCCGGTACCGGCCGAGCAGCACGGTTTCCTGCACCGTGTAGGAAAAATAGACCTCGTGGCTCTGACTCATCAGCGCCAGGCGGCCGGCCAGACGCTCGCGCGGAATCGACGAGACCTCCTCGCCGGAGAGCAGTATGCGCCCCCTATGCGGGATCAGCGCATCAATGGCGCGAAGCAGCGTGGTCTTGCCGCAGCCGTTGGGGCCGAGCAGGCAGTAGTTCGCGCCAGCCTGCAGGGTGAAGGTGAGGCCATGCAGCACGTCCTGCGCGCCATAGCCGGCGGAAACGTTTTGAAATTCCAGCATGCGTCAACCCTCCCTGCGCCCGCGCAGAAACAGCCAGGCGAAAAACGGCGCGCCCACCAGCGCGGTAATCGCGCCCACGGGCAGCTCTCTGGGTGCGAGCAGCGTGCGTGAAAGCAGGTCGCACAGCACCATGAACCCGCCGCCGTAGACCGCGCTCATGGGCAGGGTCAGGCGATGGCGGCTGCCGAACAGGCGGCGCACCGCGTGCGGGGCGATCAGGTCGACAAATCCGATCACGCCCACGAAGGCCACGACCGACCCGGACAAAAGCGTGGACAGCAGCAAAAGCAGCAGCTTGACCCGCCGCACCGGCACGCCCGAGGACTGCGCCTGCTCGTCGCCAAAGGTCAGAAGATCCATCTCGGTCGCGCTGCGCAGGAGCAGCGCCAGGCAGACGACCGGGATCGGTGCGATCAGGCGCACGTTTTCCCAGGTCTGCCCCGAAAAGCTGCCCATCTGCCAGAAAACCAACTGCTTGAGCCGGTCGCCCGCGAAGGTGGTCAGCAGGGTCAGTATCGCGCTGACGAACAGCGAGAGCACCATACCGGTCAGCACGATGGTCTGACTGGAAAAGCTCTGGTCGAAGCGCGCGGTCAGCCGCAGCGCCAGAAGCACCGTGCACGCGCCGAACAGGAAGCCTGAAGCCGGCAGCGTGAATTGCCCCAGAATCGAGAAACCGCTGAGCATGACCAGCGCGGCGCCTAAGGAAGCGCCCGAGGACACGCCCAGCGTGTAGGAAGAGGCCAGGGGATTGCGCAAAACCGACTGCATGACGGTTCCGCTGACTGCCAGCGCCGCGCCGGTCAGAAGCGCCGTAAGCACGCGCGGCAGGCGGATCGTCCACAAAATGGAAACCAGAACGGCCGGGACGCGCTCCGGCAGCGCGCTTCCCAGCAGCTTGTGACTCAGTATCGCGAGCTGATCCGCGGGCGGGATGGACACGCTGCCCACGCCTGCCCCAAGGAGCAGGCAGATGAGCAGCCCCACCGCGCTCAGCAGAACCTTCATGCGCGTCTTCATCCCGCGTTACGCGGCCGGCTCGACCTCGACCAGGGAGGCGAACTCGTCCGGATACACGGCCAGGGCCACCGCCACCAGCGCGTCGGTCAGGTGGTTGTTGGGCAGGCTGCTGGCCAGGTTGTCGATGTAGTAGACGGCCTTGTTCTTCACGGCGGTCACGTTTTCCCAGCCCTCGCGGCCCAGGATCTCGCCGACCGCGTCGTCCGTGTAGTTGACGTTGGTCAGGATCACGTCCGGGTTGAGCGCGACGGCGGATTCAGCCTCGACGGACACCCAGCCCTGCTGATCGCCCAGCACGTTGATCGCGCCGCAGGTGGTGATCAGCTCGTCCAGGTAGGTGTTCGCGCCGCCCGAGTAGAGGTAGGGCAGGGCACTGATCTCAAAGAACACGGTCTTCTTTTCAGTGATCGTGGCGGCGATTTCAGCCACCTGATCGATGACGGCCTGCATCTCCGCGACCAGCTCCTCGCCCTTGTCCTGCGCGCCCAGGCAGGCGGCGATGAAGCGCACATCGTCCTGCGCGGCGGCCAGAGACTCGCTCGAGGGAATGGCGGCCAGGCACACGCCGGCCTTGCGAAGGGCCTCCAGCGCGTCGCCGCCCGAGAAGGCGGACATGCTGGACAGCAGAATCAGGTCGGGCTCGAGCACGGCCAGCTGCTCCGCGTCGGGCGCGAACATGTCGAACTGGGGCAGCTCGGCGAGCTCCGGCCAGTAGGTCGCGGAATAGGTATCCACGGCGATCAGCTTGTCAGTCAGGCCCAGGTCCATCACCACCTGCGTGCAGGCGGGGGCCAGGGAGATGAGCTTGCTGACCTCGGCGGGCAGCGCGATTTCGTTGCCCTCGCGGTCAGTCGTCGGAGCCTCGGCAAAGGCGCAGCAGCAGATCAGCGCCAGCGCCACGGCCAGGCAGAGAAGTTTCTTCAGGTGTTTCATGGGGGTCAGTCCCTTCATTATATTCCGAAACTGCCCATTGCAAAAAGGGCACACAGCCACACCGCCCCGTTCGCCGGGGGCGTTTTGCGTGGGATGCGCCGGCCGTATTCTGACTTGAAGCTCAATCGCCCCGCTCCGCCTTCTCAGGAAGTCATCCCAATGGCCGCGTTCTTCACGCCGGGAGGTCGGCTCGCTTCTCACAGCAGCGGCTCCTGTCGGGGATTTTCACCCCGTTCCGCGAGGCCTGCCGGGCCCCGCCTGCCGATGCGCACCCATGTGCAGTGATCGGTCGAATAACCGCACACATTATAGCACACGCGGCCGCCCGCCTGCAAGGCATGCGCGGAAAAACGCCGCGAGATTTTACTTGCAATGCGCGGCGGTTTAGGGTATAATGAGACAAAGCGTTCGAGGAAAACTATGAGCGGCCAAGGTCCTCAGAGAGCCGGGTGTGCTGTGAACCGGCGGCGGAGGCGCTCGTTCCACTTTCCGAGCAGCCGGCGACGAGCCGGAGGGGAGCGCCCCTTACAGCGCGGCGAGGCGGTCGCTTTATGCGGCAAGCTGGGTGGCAACGCGGAGTCTTCCGTCCCAGACAGTGGGATCGGAGGGCTTATTTTTTTGAGGAGGAACAGAGCATGATCGACATCAACCTGCTGCGCACCAACCCCGATCTGGTGCGCGAGAACATCCGCAAGAAGTTTCAGGATCAGAAGCTGCCCCTGGTGGACGAGGTGATCGAGCTGGACAAGCTCAACCGCCAGACCATTCAGGCGGCCGACGCGCTGCGCAACCAGCGCAACGTCATCAGCAAGCAGATCGGCGGCATGATGGCCAGGGGTCAGCGCGCCGAGGCCGAGGAGGCCAAAAAGCAGGTCGCGCAGATGGCCGGCGAGCTGGCCGATCTGGAGAAGAAGGAAGAGGAGTACGCCGCGCAGATTCGCGAGCGCATGCTGGTCATCCCGCAGATCATCGATCCCTCGGTGCCGATCGGCAGGGACGACAGCGAAAACGTGCAGAACGAGATCTTCGGCGAGCCGGTCGTGCCGGACTTCGAGATTCCCTACCACGTGGACATCATGGAGCGCCTGAACGGCATCGACCTGGACAGCGCCCGCCGGACCAGCGGCAACGGCTTTTATTACCTCAAGGGCGACATCGCCCGCCTGCATTCGGCCATCCTGTCCTACGCGCGCGATTTCATGATCGACCGCGGCTTCACCTACTATGTGCCGCCGTTCATGATTCACGGCAACGTGGTCAACGGCGTGATGAGCTTCTCCGAGATGGAGAATATGATGTACAAGATCGAGGGCGAGGATCTGTACCTGATCGGAACCAGCGAGCACTCGATGATCGGCAAGTTCATCGACACTATTCTGCCCGAAAAGGATCTGCCCCAGACCCTGACCAGCTACTCGCCCTGCTTCCGCAAGGAGGTCGGCGCGCACGGCATCGAGGAGCGCGGTGTGTACCGCATCCATCAGTTCGAGAAGCAGGAGATGGTCGTCGTCTGCAAGCCCGAGGATTCGATGAAGTGGTACGACACGCTGTGGCAGACCTCGGTCGCCTTCTTCCGCACGCTGGATATCCCGGTGCGCACGCTGGAGTGCTGCTCGGGCGACCTGGCCGACCTGAAGGTCAAGAGCTGCGACGTCGAGGCCTGGTCTCCGCGACAGAAGAAGTACTTCGAGGTCGGTTCCTGCTCCAACCTGGGCGACGCGCAGGCTCGCCGTCTGGGCATTCGCGTCAAGGGCGAGGACGGCAAGAAGTACCTGGCTCACACGCTCAACAACACCGTCGTGGCTCCGCCGCGCATGCTGATCGCCTTCCTGGAGAACAACCTGCGCGCCGATGGCACGATTGCGATTCCCGAGGCGCTGCGCATGTACATGGGCGGCAAGGATCACATCGGCTAATCGAAAAGGCAAAAAGAATAGGAGAGAGCCGTCCGGAGGGGCGGCTCTTTTGTATAAAAACACGAACAGACTCTAGTCTGTATTCAACTTACATTCGGAAAGTGACACAAATAAAGACTGAAGTCTGTTGTTACGGAACTATGTCAGAATGCTCGACGAATTGTTAGAGTGAGTGCAGACCGAGGACTAATGTATTCGTGTTGCTGCCATGCGCCGCGAAGAGCTGTGTTGCTTCATTAATGTATGGCTTCTTGACAGCGCGGCAAATTCTAATCGCGCATGAATCCCGCGCTAATTCGCCTTTAACTGTCACATTTCTGCGCTTGACAACAAAATGGCGCTACGGTATAATAGAAATAACCGTTAGTTTGACTGAACTTGCGGAAATTTTAGAAGAAGGGTGATTTAGACATGAAGAGACTCCTCGCACTGGCTCTGGTTGTGTGCATGATGTTCTCCGGTTTCGCGTTCGCCGAGGGCGACGCCGCCAAGGACAGCTATACCTACAACCTGGCGATCCAAGAGTTCCCCACGGTGTGGGATCCGCTGCGTCAGCAGACCCAAACGGACTCCATCTACACCACTTATCTGGGCAATGGCCTGTATGACTTCGATTTCAACGAAGACATGGACGGCTACAAGATTGTGCCCCTGGCTGCGGCCGATTTCCCGGAGGACGTGACGGCTGAGTACGTCGGCGCCGACTGGAACATCAAGGAGGGCGACACCGCCCGCGCCTGGCGCATCAACATCCGCAAGGACATGACCTGGGATGACGGCACCCCCATCACCGCCAAGGACTTCGTGGATTCCGCGAAGATCCGCCTGAACCCCAAGGCCGCCAACTATCGCGCGGACAGCTTCTATTCGGGCAACATGGTCATTGCCGGCGCTGAGAACTACGCCAAGAGCAATGTGACCTCCGACACGACCCTGCGCGCCTACATGGACATCGCGGGCATCGAGGACGTGGACGCGTTCATGGCTGAGTACGGCGACCTGCCCTGCTCCATCAACTGGAGCTACTCCTTCGGCGACACCTACGACTTCGAGACGAAGGCGTGGACCGGCGCTGCCGAGAACGAGGTCGTTGAGACTCCCCTGACCCTCAAGGAAATGTACGCGTTCTTCTCCGAGGGCGAAGGCCTGACCAAGAACGGCGCGGACGCCGACACGATGAAGGAGTATGCCCTGGACGAGACCTATGCCAAGTACACCTATCCCGAGTTCCCCTGGGACAAGGTCGGCTTCATCCAGCACGACGACTATTCCTTCGACCTGGTGCTGACCAAGTCCCTGGAAGGCTTCTACCTGTGGTACTCCATGACCGACACCTGGCTGGTCAAGGCGGACGTGTACGAAGAGTGCACCACCGAGACCGACGGCGTGTACAACTGCACTTACGGCACCTCTGCCGAGACCTCTCCCTCCTGGGGCCCCTACAAGATGACCGAGTTCCAGTCTGACAAGGTCATCACCCTGGAGCGCAACGACTCCTGGTTCGGCTTCAACGACGACAACGCCGACATCTATCAGGCGACCGCTCTGAAGTGGACCTACGTGTCCGAGCCCGCGACCCGCATGGAGATGTTCCTGGCCGGTCAGCTGGATACCTTCGGCATGAGCAAGGACTACATGGAAGAGTACGCCGGTTCCGACTACCTCTACTATGAGGAAGGCGACTCCGTGTTCGCGATGGTGTTCAACCCCGATAAGGGCGCGCTGGAGAATGCTCAGAAGGCTGCCGGCGAGAACATCAACAAGACCATCCTGACCATCAAGGACTTCCGTATGGCTATGTCCCTGGCGATGGATCGCGCCAAGTTCTGCCTGTCCACCTCTCCGACGAATGCGCCTGCCTTCGCGCTGTACGGCAGCCAGATCGTCGCCGACCCGGACAACGGTATCTTCTACCGCGCGACCGACGAGGCCAAGCAGGTCATCGTGGACTTCTGGGGCCTGACCGATGAGATCGGCGAGGGCAAGACCTACGCCACCATCGACGACGCTGTGGATTCCATCACCGGCTACAACCTGGAGATGGCCAAGACCTACTTCGACTCCGCCTACGATCAGGCGATCGAGCAGGGTCTGATGGACGAGGACGATGTCGTGCAGATCTGCGTCGGCACCCCCAACACCACCGCCACCTTCTACAACAACGGCTATGACTTCATGGTCAACAACTACACCGAGGCCGTGAAGGGCACCAAGCTCGAGGGCAAGCTGACCTTCACCCGCGACGGTACGCTGGGCAACGCCTTCTCTCAGGCGATCAAGTCCAACCAGGTTGATATGCTGTTCGGCGTGGGCTGGACCGGTTCCACCTTCGATCCCTACAGCCTGATGGAAGCCTACACCAGCTCCAACTATCAGTATGACCCCGCTTGGGACACCACCGCTGATATGCTCGAGATCACCCTGGGCGACGAGACCTACACCGCCTCCGTCTGGGATTGGACCGAAGCCATCGCTGGTGAAGAGGTTGAGGGCAAGAACGCGGCCGGCGAGACCGTGACCCTGAGCTTCCCCTACTCCACCGATGCCGAGAAGGCTGCGCAGCGCTTTGAGATCCTGGCCAAGCTGGAGCACACCGTGCTGATGCACTATGACTTCATCCCGCTGATGGGCGACTCTTCCGCTCACCTGAAGGGCATGAAGGTCGAGTACTACACCGAGGACGAGGTGTTCCCGATGAGCCGCGGCGGCGTGAAGTACATGACCTTCAACTACACCGACGCCGAGTGGGACGCCTTCGTGGCTGAGCAGGGCGGCACTCTGAACTACAAGTAATCCATTCGGATTCACCTGATGCAAACGAATGCCTCAGGCTTCGCCGGGGGAAGAGGGATGTTCGCATCCCTCTTTTCCCGGCATCCTGTCGCATTCCGCGCGAACGATTTCGTCAAACGAGTCATTCGCTGCGTCTGTACACGCGATCCGTATGCAGACGCAGCGAATGAGGAGGGGAGTTTGAAACGATGCTCAAGTACGTACTGAAGCGAATCTTGCTCATGGTGATGGTGTTTCTCATCATTATCTCCATGTGCTTTGTGCTGGTGAAAATGTTGCCGAATAAGCCGGCGGAACAGTTTGGCAAGGACATGGCGCTGATCGAAATGCGCCGCGAAGCGCTGGGCTACAACAAGCCCATGATCGAGCAGTATGGCATCTTCGTGCGCAAGACGCTGCTGGGCGGCGACTGGGGCATCAGCGAGAGCCTGTACCTGGGCCAGAACGTCTGGGACAAGTTCATGGAAAAGATGCCCGCCACCGTCATTGTCAACGCCTATACCATGATCTTCGGCGTGCCGCTGGGTCTTCTGTTCGGCATTTACGCCGCGCTCAAAAAGAACAAGTGGCAGGATCACTTCATTTCCACCGCGGTCATGATCTTCGTTTCGGTGCCCAGCTACGTCTACGCGTTCCTGGTGCAGTACTTCCTGTGCTTCAAGCTCCGCGTTTTCCCGTTCCAGATGGAGGCGGGCTATAACTACTTCACCTGGAAGACCTTCGTCTCGATGGTGCCCGCCGTGCTGTCGCTCGGCTTTGGCACGGTCGCGGGCCTGACCCGCTACACCCGCGCGGAGCTGACCGAGGTGCTGACCAGCGATTACCTGCTCCTGGCACGCACCAAGGGCCTTTCCCGCGCGCAGACCACCGTCCGTCACGCCCTGCGCAACGCCATGGTGCCCATCTTCCCGATGATCCTGGGCGAGTTCGTCGGCATCATGTCCGGCTCGCTGATCATCGAGCAGATCTTCGGCATCCCGGGCGTGGGCCCGCTGTACGTGGCCTCGATCACCGCCGCCACACCGGACTATAACTTCTTTATGCTGCTTTCCGCCTTCTATACGTTCATCGGCCTGGCGTCCGGCATTATTGTCGACATCAGCTACGGCTTCATCGATCCGAGAATCAGAATGGGGAGTAAAAAGTGATGGACAAGAAAGAATACATGAACATTCCGGCGGAGAAATTCCAGTTCGTCGATCAGGGCGACCGGATTCACGACAAAAAGTTCGATACCAAGCCCATTGGCTATTTCAAGGACGTGTGGCTGCGCTTCTGCCGCAATAAGAGCTCGGTCGTGGCCGCGATCATCATTCTGGTGCTGGTGCTGTACGCCATCTTTGTGCCGATCTTCTGCGAGACCACGTATTCCCGCGCGCTGACCGACACGACCTACCTGCACTACGGCAAGCTCCCGCCCAAGGTCACCTGGCTGGGCATCGACGGCACCTCCAAGGTGACGCTCAACTCCTCGGTCTACCTGAACTACAAGGCCATCGGCGAGGAGACCGGCCTTGACCCGATCGTCGAGGTCTATCGCGCGGATTACGAGGATCCCACCGCCAGCAAGAAGTCCCGCTTCTATGACGTCAAGCTGGATAACTACTATAAGATGGGCATGCTCTACCTGACCCTGACCCCCGCCGAGTATGAGGCTGTGCAGGCATGGCAGGACGAGCACGGCATCCAGGTCATTTTCCCCGCCATCACCGATGCCAAGCAGACCGACGCCAACGTCTGGTATGAGGCCAATAAGAAGGGTATCCCGAAGCTGGACAAAAACGGCGAGTTCGTGTCCATTTACCGCACGACCACGCCTGAGGACACCAGCTATCACAGCCTGCGCATCGCGGCCGACAATGACCCCGAGAAGCCGCTGGCCTATGCCCGCGTGACTGGTACCGCCGCCGCCAAGTCCTATGTGGTGCGTGTGAGCCTGTACAACTATTTCCAGTACCGCTACGGCTTTGAGCCGGCCTTCACCTTCGGCACCAACGCCCGCGGCCAGGACATCCTGACTCGCCTGGCGGCCGGCGCACGCTTCAGCTTTATGCTGGCCATCTGCATTTCGTTTATCAACCTGCTCATCGGTTCGATCTACGGCGCGATCGAGGGCTACTACGGCGGCGCGATCGACATGATCATGGAGCGCATCAGCGACGTGCTCAACGGCGTGCCCTTCATGGTTGTGACCACGCTGTTCCAGCTCCACTTGGCCAGCAAGGTCGGCGTGGTGCCGGCGCTGCTGTTCGCCTTCGTGCTGACCGGCTGGATCGGCATGGCCAGCCGCGTGCGCATGCAGTTCTACCGCTTCAAGGGACAGGAGTACATCCTGGCCGCCCGCACGCTGGGCGCGAAGGACATGCGCCTGATGTTCAAGCACATCTTCCCCAACTCGCTGGGCACGCTGATCACCGGCTCGGTGCTGGTGATCCCGGGCGTCATCTTCAGCGAGTCCTCGCTGACCTACCTGGGCATCGTTAACCTGGAGTCCTCCACGATGACCAGCGTGGGCACGATGCTCGCCAACGGACGCGGCTACCTGGCGACTGATCCCTACATCATCTTCTTCCCGGCATTGTTCATCTCGCTGCTGGAAGTTTCGTTCAATCTGTTTGGCAACGGCCTGCGCGATGCCTTCAACCCTTCGCTGAGAGGAGTGGAATAAGATGGAAAAGAAACTGCAGGTTCGCAATTTGCGCATTTCTTTCCGCACGGTCTCCGGCAAGGTGCAGGCGGTGCGGGACATCAGCTTTGACCTTCACAAGGGCGAGACGCTCGCCATCGTGGGCGAGTCCGGCTCGGGTAAGTCCGTCACCTCGAAGGCTATCCTGGGCATTCTGGCCGGCAACTCGATCGTCGAGGACGGCGAAATTCTCTACGACGGCCAGGATCTGCTCAAGATCAGCGAGGATGACTTCTATAAGATTCGCGGCGACAAAATCTCCATGATTTTCCAGGATCCGCTGTCCAGCCTGAACCCCATCATGCGCATCGGCAAACAGCTGACCGAGGCCATGATGCTCAAGGGCAAAGCGCGCCAGCGCAACAACCGCGAGAACTTCAACGAAAAGATGCGTCTGCTCGAAAAGGTCATGTGCGAGAGCGATCCCGCGTCCGCAGAGCAGGCCAGGGCACAGTGCGCCCAGTTCCGCCGCTTCGAGATGAAGCATATCGAGCTGGAGCGCGACTATAACGAGGCCTTCGAGGCCGCGCAGGAAGCGCTGGTCGAGATCGAGAACATCCTGTTCCTGATCGAGAAGAACGCGCTGACCGACGCGCGCACCCGCCTGGGCGAGGTCAAGGAGTTCGCGAACAACGCCGTCAATCCGTTCGTGGTGTCCGGCGCGCGAGAGGGCGAGCTCAGGACGCATACCGCCGCGCTGCTCAGCAGCCTGAACAGCCAGGTCAGCAAGAAGGATTTCACCCAGGCCGCGGGACATCTGCGCGCGCTGGATGAGATCCTCAAGGAAGCGGTTGCCAAGCCCCGCCCCGACTTCTTCGCGATGGGCTTCTACCTCGAGGAGCACGGCAAGGGCTGTCCTGACGGTACGCAGGTGGAGAAGAACGCCTTCTATGCGCAGTACCTCAGCGAGCACTTTATGGACAGATTCGTCGAGCAGGCGACGAAGAGCATTGCCGCCGACGATAAGAAATACCTGAAAAAGCGCGAGGACGCAATCGTCGCGCTGGACAAGGCCTACGCGCTGATCGAGAAGAGCATGCCCGAGGACAAGGCGCTTGAGCAGATGGTGAACGAGGTGACCCGCGTGGTCGGGGAGTCCATCAACCCGCTCGACGTCATCAAGGACAGCGCCGCGCGTACCTTTGAGCGCAGCCTGAAGGACTACATGCAGACCTACTTCACCGGCAAGCGCACCAACGGCGGCAAGGAAAAGAAGTACGAGCGCCAGATGAAGCGCTACAACCGCCTGGTCGCAAAGGGCAAGGAGCCCGACTGGAAGGTCGCGGCGGCCTCGGTCATCGACCTTGAGCTGGTGCGCGAGAACATGAAGCGCCTGATCGTCCGCCTGCGCGGGCACTATATCGAGCTCAATGAGCGCGAGCCGATCGAGGACAAGCTGGCCAAGACGGAAAACCTGATCGCCAGCCTGAAGGAAAGCGCGTCCGGCATGGTCGACAAGATGACCAAGCGCCGCGCTAAGAACAAGGCGCTCAAGCTGATGGAGGAAGTGGGTATCCCCGAGCCGCGCAAGCGCTATCGCGCCTACCCGTTCCAGTTTTCCGGCGGCATGCGGCAGCGCATTGTCATCGCCATCGCGCTGGCGGCCAACCCGGACATCCTGATCTGCGACGAGCCGACCACCGCGCTGGACGTAACCATTCAGGCCCAGATCCTGGAGCTGATCAACCGCCTGAAGAAGGAGCGCAACCTGTCCATCATCTTCATCACGCACGATCTGGGCGTCGTGGCCAACATGGCCGACCGCATCGCCGTGATGTACGCGGGCAAGATCGTCGAGTACGGCACGGCCGAGGAGGTTTTCTACGAGCCGGCGCACCCGTATACCTGGGCACTGCTCTCGTCCATGCCCGACCTGGAGACCAAGGAGAAGCTCGAGGCCATCCCGGGCACGCCTCCGAACATGATCTACCCGCCCAAGGGCGACGCCTTCGCCGAGCGCAACCGCTACGCGCTGAAGATCGACTTCGAGGAGCAGCCGCCCGTCTTCCCGATCACCGACACGCACTGGGCCGCGACCTGGCTGCTGCACCCGAACGCGCCCAAGATGGATCCGCCCAAGACGGTGACCGACCGAATCAAGAAAATGAAGGCCCGAGTGGGAGGTGGCGCAAATGCCTAATCAGAACGAGGAAGTCCTGCTCAGAGTCGAGCATCTGTGCCAGTATTTCAAGTCGGTCAAGGCCGTGGACGACGTGACCTTCGATATCAAGAAGGGCGAGGTGTTCGGCCTGGTCGGCGAGTCCGGCTGCGGCAAGACCACGACCGGCCGCTCGATCATCAAGCTGTACAACATCACCTCGGGCAGCATTTACTTCAAGGGCAAGCGCATCGCTGCGGGCACGATGTCCTACGAAGAGGCCATCAAAAAGGCGCGCGAGGAGATGAAGAACGCTTCGCCTGAGCACAGGGAAGAGCTGAAGAGGTTCATTTCCGAGCAGCGCAGGGAGATTGCCTCCGCGAAGCACGACCACTACAAGTGCGACAAGATCTACGCCAAGGCCAACGTCCAGGAGGTCGACGAAAAGTACAAGCCCCTGCTGGCCGCGGCGAAGGAGCCCGAGCTCTCTAAGCTCAAGAAACAGTACGAGTACGACCGCCGCATTGCCGCCGGGCAGCGCTTTGTGACCCAGATCCAGATGATTTTCCAGGACCCGATCGCGTCGCTTGACCCCCGCATGACGGTCTACGAAACCATCGCCGAGGGCCTGAAGATCCGCGGCGAGCGCGACAAGAAGATCATCGACGAGAAGGTCTTCCGGGTGCTGGAGCTGGTCGGTCTGGTGCGCGAGCACGCCGGCCGCTATCCGCACGAGTTCTCCGGCGGTCAGCGTCAGCGCATCGGCGTGGCGCGCGCCGTGGTCATGAACCCTGAAATGATCATCGCCGACGAGCCGGTGTCCGCGCTGGACGTGTCGATTCAGGCGCAGGTCATCAACCTGCTCAACGACCTCAGGCACGAGCTGGGCCTGACCATCCTGTTTATCGCCCACGACCTGTCCGTCGTCAAGTACTTCTCCGACCGCATCGGCGTGATGTACTACGGCAAAATGGTTGAGCTGGCCACGTCGGACGAGCTGTTTGCTCATCCGCTGCATCCCTACACCCGCTCGCTCCTGTCGGCCATTCCGCTGCCCGACCCGGTTTACGAGAAGCAGCGCAAGCGCATCCGCTACGATCCGCTGGCCGAGCACGACTACAGCGTCGACAAGCCCACCATGCGCGAAATTGTCCCCGGACACTTCGTGCAGTGCAACGAGGCGGAATACCAGAAATATCTCGCCGAAATGGGCGTCAACTGAACAAGCAATGGGAGCCGTTCGGATTCGGACGGCTCCCTGCGCAATCATGGAGGCAATATGGAAGAAAACAAGTGGGGGAAGGCGATCTACTATGCGATTCGCACCCTGGCCGAGCTGGCGCTCGTGTTCATCGTGGCCAGCCTGCGCGGCCTGGACCTTTCAAAGAGCATGAAGCTCAACGCGCGGTATTTAAGCGACGGTTTTTTCGTCATCGGACTGCTGGCGACCGGCTTTGGACTGCTGATCTGGGTGTCCACGACCGGCTTTTTCGACATCATGGGCTACGCCGTCAAGTCGGTTGTGGTGCTGTTTTCGTCGCTCAAAAAGCCCAAGGATCATCTCAGCTTTTACGACTATAAGCAGATCAAGAACGAAACTCGCGGCAAGCCCCATTATGCGCTGCTGCTCAGCGGCGTGGCCTGCATCCTGCTCTCGCTCGCCTGCCTGGCGGTGTACTACCGATGAGCCGGGCGAAGGCATGGCTGCTGACCGGCTGCGTCGCGGCGGCGGTCGTCGCGGTGTTTTTTGCAGGCCGGTTTTTCGAAGGCTATCTCAACCATTCCGCGAACTTGGCCAGATACGCGCTCGAGGCCACCTCGCTGCCCGGGGACTACGCGCCGGGCTACTGCCTGACGGGTTCGGCCGGCATCGTGCACTCCATGGAGCAGACTGTCCTCGTCATCACTGATTATCAATCCGACCGCGAAGCGCTGCTCGAGGAAATCTCGCGCACAGACGGCTGGCATGTGGCGCAGGTTTCGGCGCAGGAGTACCACGACTTTGCCGACGCAGCGCTGTGGTGGCAGGCGGAAGAGGTCTTTCAGGTGCGGGACGACACCTGCTTCGACGCGTGGTACTATCGCGAAACCGCTGAACCGTGCGACCCGCCCGCGCTGCCCGACGGGCCGTTTGCGCAGATCGGCGAGCTGGGCCGCGGCTTTCAGTTTGCGGCGTATGACGCGGAAAGCGGCCTGTTTCTGTACTTCTACCAGTTCGGATGAAGTCTACTGCTCGGGCGGCCTGGGACTGCCCCCGGCGCGCGCGGTGTGCGGCGCGGCCTGGAAGTGCTTGCGGTAAACCTTGTAAAAGGTGTTGGCCGAGTTGTAGCCGCAGGCCGTCGCCACATCCTTGACGCTGAGTGCGCCCTCGCAGAGCAGCTGGGCGGCATGACGCATGCGCACCCGCTCGATGCGCTCGACCAGCGTCTCGTTCAGGCCCTCCCGCGCCACGCGGTACAGGTAGGACTTGGACACGCCGAAGTGCTCGGCAATGCTGTCCATCGACAGCGAGGGATCCATGTAGTTTTCCTCGACGTAGGCGCGCAGCTGCCCGATCAGGCGCGTTTCCGGCGCGCTGCTGCGGCGGCACAGCTCGTCCGTAACCGCGCGAATGCACGCCTCGAGACTCCTCTCGTCCGACTCGGCCGCGAGCATGAGCTCCGGATCGACGGACAGGTTCATTTCGCCGCACACCGAGCGCAGCAAAAAGACGACCAGCGTGAAGATGCGCTGCGTTTCGCGCACGCTGTCCGAGGAGCTGCGCGCATTCTGCAGCAGCGAACGGAGCTGGGCAAGCGCCTTTTCCGCGTCGCAGGCGATGAGCAGGTGCTGAAGTCTGCTCAGGTCGGCCATCTTCATGCCGTCGAACGATTCGCCGCCCTCCTGCGCGTAGACGGAAAGCTCGCCGTCGGCAGTGGGGCGAAGCGCGAGCCGGGCGCGCAGAAACGCCGTGTGCAGCGCGGTCACCGAGGTAAAAACGTCGCTGACTCCGACGCATAGCCGCAGGCCAAACGCCTGGCCGTCCTCGCGCACCAGCAGCGCGAAGTCAGAGCTGCCGGTCTGCGTGTACGGCCCCAGCTCGCCGAGCAGCTCCGCAAAGCGCCCGCTGACCAGGAAGGCCGCGCGATCCTCGTCCGCGCCCTCGCCCGACACGCGCAGGCAGACCAGCCGGTTGGGCGCGCCGAGCTGAGGCAGGTATTTTTCCGCCAGCCTGCGGTCGGCTGACGGGTAGTAATCCTGATACAGAAAACGCATAAACAGGCTCCGGCTCAGCAGGCGATCCGCTTCGATCATTTGCGCCCGGAGCCTTGAATTTTCCGACGCGGAGCGATCCATCGCCCGGCCGAGCGCGTGGTATTCGTTTCGCGCGCCGCGGGTATCCTCACGCCCGGCCACGCGCCGGAGCAGCTGGCGGATGGGCAGCAGGTTCGCGCCGGAGAACAGCACGCTCATGATCACGCCCAGGCATATCGCCGCGGCCAGATACGCCCCGTTGAGCAGCGCGAATGGCTTGACCAGGGCGCGCAGGCTGGCCTCGGACACGCTGAGCGTCAGGGTCAGCTGCGTCGTCAGGTAGATCGGGCTGTCCAGCACGACCGGTTTCTCGACTTCTTCGGGCGCGCCCAGCTCAAACAGCGTCTTCCCCTGCGCGTCGGTCAGCCTCAGCGCGGCGTCTGTTGGCATCGAGGCGGAAAAGAGCGCCTTTTTCAGCTCGCCCGCCTGCACGACCATGCCGAAAACCGCGCTTTCCTGCACCGGGCGATACAGCGCCAGCAGGCCGGACTGGGGCGCCTGACGGCTGATGCTCACGTGTCTGAGCGGCAGCAGCGTGAGTCCCTCGGGGAGGTTCGCGCACTTCTCCTCAAGCTCCGCGGCGCTCAGGTCGCAGGACAGATCCAGCCCGAAGAGCGTGCCGGCCTGCTTGGAGAAGTGCAGCGTGGAGACGGCGGAGCGATTGCGGGTAAACAAAAGGAAGCCATAGCTGCGGACGTCGAGCAGGGCGAACTGCTTGGAGAGCACCTGCTGCAGCTTGGACAGGTCGTAGTCGTTGCGCGAGGCGAGGTTCTCCTGCGCCAGCAGGCGAAGCTCCATGTAACTCTGCCAGTCGTTGAACGAGATCGGCAGCATGGTCAGCGTGCGCAGCTGCCCTTCCAGGAGCGAGGCGCTGCGGTCGAGCGCGTGCTGTTGCTGCTGCAGGCAGGTTTCGCGCATGCTCGCCGAGGCGCGCCGCACGACCGGCACAATGCACAGCACGGTGGCCGCGAGCAGCAGCAGGTAGGTCGCAAGGTATACCTCGAAAAGCTGCAGCCGGGAATACACGCGGCGCAGCCACTCGGTCAGCCGGTTCGTCGATTTCATGCGGCGTCTCCTCCGTAGTTTATGACAACTGCTGAAATTATAACACAATGCGCTCCCGTTTGCCACCAAACGGACAGGAAATACCGTTATTTCCCGCTTGATGCAGGATTTTCACGCCCCGCGCGTAACCTGAAAATGCTTTTTCACGCCGCAAAGCGATTCCTCCACTTGAAAAACGCGGCGCTTCAGTGGAAAATGTAAATGCGTTCGAAAGAACCAAATACATTCACAGGAGGTACCCACATGAAACGAACCCTCGCACTGCTCTGCGCGCTGATGCTTCTGCTGACGTCAGCCGCCTCCGCCCTGACCCTCAGCGAACCGGGCACGCTGCCCCTGGTGACCGAGGAAGCGACGATCACCATCGGCCTGCCCATGCAGCCGGACTGCACCGACTACTATGACAACGAATTCACGCACATGGTACAGGAAAAGACCGGCGTGGCCCTGAGCTTCGACCTGCTGCCCTCCGACAGCAGCGAGGCCAAGCAGAAGATCTCGCTGATGATCTCGGCGAATCAGAAGCTGCCTGACATCCTGAACGTGGGCCTGTCCGATTCCGAGGTCAACGCCTACGGCGCGGCGGGCGTGTTTGTGCCGCTGAACGACTACCTGGAGAATGAGGCCGTGTTCTTCCACGAGGCCTGCGACAAGTGGCTCACCGAGCAGGAGTACGCCAACCTGATGAGCTACGGCAAGGCGCTCGACGGCAACATCTACGGCATGCCGTCCTACTCGACCACCATCGACAGCGCCTCCGCGCTGGGCATGTGGATCAACAAGAACTGGCTGGACAAGCTGGCCCTTGAGGTGCCCAAGACCACCGAGGACCTCTACAACGTGCTCGTGGCCTTCCGCGATCAGGATCCCAACGGCAACGGCCTGAAGGACGAGATTCCGCTGGTCGGCGCGACCGGCTGGGTGGGCAACGTGGTACAGGAGCTGCTCAACTCCTACCTGTACTACTGCTACACCGGCGCGTACGGCTATCAGCTCAACGCCCAGGACGGCCAGCTGATCGCGCCCTTTGCGCAGGACGCCTTCCGCGAGGGCATCCAGTACGTCGCGAAGCTGTACGCCGAGGGACTGATCTCCCCGCTCAGCTTTACCCAGTCCACCGCCGAGCTGCGCGCCATCATGACCGCGCCCAATGACGAAGCGACCCTGGTCGGCGCGTTCGTCTCGCATCCCAGCCCGGTCTTCGGCTCGACCGGCGACGTGGAGCGCGTGAAGGAGTACATTGCGCTGCCCGCGATGATCGGCCCGGAGGGCGTGGCCTACACCGCGCATGAGGCCAGCCTGCCCACGTACAGCCTGTTTATCACGAAGGACTGCGCTGAGCCCGAGCTGGCTTTCCGCCTGCTGGACGCGCTGCGTGAGGAAACGCTTAACCTGAGCTCCCGTTTCGGCCAGGAAGGCAAGGACTGGTACTACACCACCGAGGGCAACATTCCGGTCAAAATGGAGGGATATTCCGCCCAGTTCGGCAAGCTGACCGAGCGTCCCGATCCCTGGTCCAGCGCCAACAACATCATCTGGGGCACGACGGCGTTTTCCTTCCTGCCCAACAAGCTGATGGGCAGCATGACCATCCCCGAGTGGCCCAGCGAGCTGCGCGCCTATCAGATGCAGACCCTGTGGTATGATTCTGTGCCCCTGCGCAGCGGCAAGTGCCCCGAGGAGCGCCCGCTCAAGATCCTGCTTAACGATGAGGAAACCGACCGCATCGCCGAGATCCGCAACAGCATCCAGACCTATGTCGACGACTCGACCACCCGCTTCGTGACCGGCGATCTGTCCGCTGAGAAGGACTGGGATTCCTATCTGAGTACGCTTCAGTCGATCGGCCTTGAGGAGTACATGAGCACCCTTCAGACGGCCTACGACCGCATGAACGGCAAATAAACCGGAAAGGGGGATTGCCGGCCTCGGCGATCCCCCTTTCTAATGCGAAGTACTGCGCCGGATGGGGCGCGTGAAGGAGCGGTTCCGATGAATCGAAAGTGGTTTCTTCGCCTGGGCAGGCGCTGGCAGCTGATGCTGTTCTTCCTGCCCTCGCTGATTTATTTGCTGGTCTTCTGCTACTACCCGATGGCGGGCGTGCAGATCGCCTTTCGGGACTACAACCCGGCCGGCGGCATATTTCACAGTCCCTGGGTGGGGCTGAAACACTTCAGGCGCTTTTTTCAGTCCTTTCAGTTTGCACGCGTGCTGGGCAACACGCTGAAGATCTCGTTTTACAGCCTGCTGGTCAGTTTTCCGCTGACCCTCGCGGCTGCGCTGGCCATCAACCTGGTTCGCTCGGCGCGCTGGAAAAAGGCGGTACAGACCGTGACCTACATGCCGCACTTTATCTCCACCGTGGTGCTGGTCGGCATGCTGACCCAGCTGCTCAATCCGGTCATCGGCCTGTACGGCAACCTCTACCGCCTGCTGGGCGGCGAGGGCTACCCGCCGGACATACTGGGCAAAAGCGGCGCGTTCGTACACCTGTACACCTGGTCGGGCGTCTGGCAGAACCTGGGCTGGAGCACGATCATCTACCTGGCCTGCCTGGCGGGCGTGGATCCGGAGCTGCACGAGGCGGCGCAGATCGACGGCGCGACGCGCCTTCGCCGGGTGATACACATCGACTTTCCGGCGCTGCTGCCCACCGCGTCGATCATGCTGATCATGGGCGCGGGCAGCATCATGAACGTGGGCTTCGAGAAGGCGTACCTGATGCAAAACAGCGTCAACCTGAGCGCCTCAGAGATCATCGCGACCTATGTCTATAAGGTCGGCATGTCCGGCGGCTTTACGCAGTTTTCCTACGCCTCGGCCATCGGCCTGTTCAATTCGCTGATCAACTGCGCGATGCTGGTGCTGTTCAACGGGCTTTCCCGGCGCTTTGGCCAGGACGGCGGCAGTCTGTTCTAGGAGGAAGCTATGAAACACAAACAAACCGGGCGGAGAATTAAAGATTGCGCGAGCGATCGGGCGCTGTACGGCGTGGTCAACGCGCTGCTGGCGCTGATGATGCTCCTGGTCGCCTATCCGCTCCTCAATATCCTGTCCTCGTCGTTTTCCTCGCCGCGCGCGGTGTCCACGGGGCGCGTGGTGCTGCTGCCGGTCGAATTCAGCCTGCTGGGCTATCAGACGGTCTTTGCGCACCGGTTGATCGGCATTGCCTACCGCAACACGATCTTCTACAGCCTGGCCGGCACGCTGATCAACCTGACGATGGTGCTGACCTGCGCCTACCCGCTTTCCAGGCGGGATTTCCCGCTGCGCAGTCCGCTGATGATTGCCTGCCTGATCACGATGTACTTCAGCGGCGGACTGATCCCCAGCTATATCCTGATGGTGCAGCTGGGGCTGATCAACAACGTCTGGGCGATGCTGCTGCCGGGCGCGCTGTCGGTGTACAATATGATCCTGACCCGGACGTACATCCTGTCGAACGTGCCGGTGGAGCTGCTCGAGGCCTCACAGATCGACGGCTGCTCGGACGCGCGCTACTTTACCGCTGTGCTGTTGCCGCTGTGCAAGCCGATTATCGCGGTCGTGGCGCTTTATTCGGTCGTGGGGCACTGGAACAGCTATTTCAACGCCCTGATTTACCTCAACGACCAGCGACTCTTTCCGCTGCAGCTGATTCTTCGCCAGATACTCATTTCCAGCGAAATCAACCCGTCCGACATGGGCGACATCGAGGGCGCCATCGCCAAGCAGGGTCTGAGCGACCTGCTCAAGTACGCGCTGATCGTCGTGGCTACCGCGCCGATTCTGTGCGTGTACCCGTTTTTGCAGCGCTTCTTCGTCAAGGGCGTCATGATCGGCTCGGTCAAGGGATAAGGAGGAATTGCCATGTATTCACCGCTGCCCATTTTCCCTGCGCCGCGCGAGGCGCTGGACGCGCCCGGCCGGTTCGAGTTTTCGAGCCGCCTCGAGGCGCGCGTGCCCGCGGGCGAGCTGTCCGCCCTGACGCGCGAAGTGCTGGGCGAGATGTTCTTCATGCACTGCCAGACTGCCTGCACGCTGTCCTTCCGCGAGGACGCGGCCCTTCCCGCACACACCGCCGTGTTCGGCGCGCCTCTGCCCGAAACCGAGCGGCCGGAGGGGGAAGAGGGGTATCTGGTGCGCGTGACCCCCGAGGGGGTTCGCCTGACCGGCGGCAGCGCGCGCGGCCTGCTGTACGCCTTTTATACCTTCATGCAGTGCGTGTTTTATACCTGCCTGCGTGAGGGTGAGGAGCGCTTTTACTGCGAGTGCGGCTGCGTGCGCGACCATCCGGCAATCGGGCGGCGGGCGATACACCTGTGCCTGTTCCCGAAGTACCTGCCGCTGGTCAAAAAGGCGCTGCGCCTGAGCGCGTACCTCAAAATGAACTGCGTGATTTTCGAGTTCTGGGGCACGTATCCCTTCAAGGCCCTGCCCGAGCTGCACTGGGCCGATCACTCGATCGACCCGGAGGACACGCGCAGACTGATTGCCGAGGCGCGCGCGCTGGGCATGCAGGTCATTCCGATGTACAACCACTGGGGCCACGCGCCGATGAGCCGCGGCCGGGTGGGTAAGCACGTGGTGCTCGACCAGAACCCGCGCCACGCGCTGCTCTACGAGCCGGACGGCTGGACATGGTGCCTGAGTAACCCGGATACGCACAGGCTGCTCCGGTCGGTGCGCGAGGAGCTGATGGAGCTGTGCGGGGAGGGCGAGTACTTCCACCTGGGCTGCGACGAGGCCTCGCCGTTCGGCTCCTGTCCGCAGTGCCGCCGGCTGGACTTCCTGAAGTTCATCCCGGACTACCTCAATTCGCTCGCGAAGGAGCTGGAGGCGCAGGGCCGCCGCGCCATCGTCTGGGCCGACCAGTACCTGGAAAACGGGGCCTGGCCCGCGCCCACCTACGGCACCTCGACGAAGGACTATCCCACCAGCCGGATGCTCGATTCGCTCGACCGGCGCATCATACTGGCCGACTGGCAGTACCGCATGGATCGCCCCGAGCTGCCCAGCAGCGAGTACTTTATGCGCGAGGGCTTCGACGTGTGGCCGGCCGCCTTTGACGACGCGCCCAACAACTTCGAGGTAGTCGCACAGGCCGCGGATCGCATCGGGGCCTATGGATATCTGGCCACCACATGGAACCACCTGCCCGCGCTGCTTCAGCGCATGCCCGACCTCTGTGGGAGCGCCTGGTGCGGCCAGGCCTACCGCAGACACCCCGAGCAGGGCATCTTGGCATATACGCTGCTGCGGCGCCTCCTGCCCAGGGCAGAGGGCTACTGCGAGGCCGGATACCTGCCCGAGGAGGTCGACGAGCGGGGCTATCGCGTGATCCTGTGAGCAAATGTTCGAACATTGACTGCATGAAAACGGAATAATGACTGAAATAAAGGCTTGCACCCGACAGTTTCCGAATGCACAACCGCGCATAATAAGAAAATGTTCGGAGATTGCGAGCCTTTAACTTGACAATCGACCCGCCTGATGGTACACTGTCACTGTACGAGAAAAATGAATAGGCCCTCCCGTAACTGACGGAATGCGTGTAACGCAAGGGAGCGGGAAGGGTGTAAAATGCCGACCGTCTGGGCAGATTGGGTTTGTTTACTGGAACAAAACTGGTCTGCCCGTTTGTTTTTCGGGCGAAAGGAGAGCAGGACATGAAGAAGGTTGCGGTCATCATGGGAAGTGCGAGCGATCTGCCGGTGGTGGAAAAGGCGATTGCGACGCTGAAGGAGTACGGCGTGCCGCATGAGGTGCACGTTTACTCGGCGCACAGGACGCCGGCGGAGGCGCGTTCGTTTGCCGAAAACGCGCAGGCGAACGGCTTCGGCGCGATCATCGCGGCGGCGGGCAAGGCGGCGCATCTGGCCGGGGCGCTGGCCGCGGCGACGGTGCTGCCGGTGGTAGGCCTGCCGGTCAAATCCTCGAACCTGGACGGCGTGGACGCGCTTTTGTCCACGGTGCAGATGCCCTCGGGCATCCCGGTGGCCACGGTGGCGATCGACGGCGCGGTGAACGCGGCGCTGCTGTGCATCCAGATACTGGCTGTGAGCGAGCCGGAGCTGGCCGAAAAGCTGGCCGCCGCCCGCAAAAGGGCCGCGCAAAAGGTGCTTGAGGCCGACGCGGAGCTTTCCGCGCGATTCAATCAGTAAACAGCCGACAGACTAAATAAAAAGGAGAACGGAATCATGAAAAAGTGCGAGCAGATGTATGAGGGCAAGGCCAAGAAAGTGTTTGCGACCGACAACGCCGATTACTGCATCGTCTCCTACAAGGACGACGCGACCGCCTTCAACGGCCTGAAGAAGGGCACGATCACCGGCAAGGGCGTGATTAACAACCGCATGTCCAACTTCCTGATGAAGAAGCTGTCCGACGAGGCAGGAATTCCCACGCACTTTGTCGAAGAACTCTCCGAGCGCGACACGCTGGTCAAAAAGGTGAAGATCGTGCCGCTCGAGGTCATCGTCCGCAACATCGCGGCCGGCTCCTTCTCCAAGCGCTTCGGCGTGCCCGAGGGCACGAACCTCAACTGCCCGACGATCGAGTTCTGCTACAAGGACGACGCGCTGGGCGACCCGATGGTCAACGAATACCACATCCTGGCCTGCGGCTGGGCCACCCGCGAGGACGTGGACACGATCACCGACTACGCCTTCCGCGTGAATGACTACCTCAAGAAGTTCTTCCTGGAGCGCGGAGTGGAGCTGGTCGACTTCAAGCTGGAGTTCGGCAAGACGCCCGACGGAACCATCGTGCTGGCCGACGAAATCTCGCCCGACACCTGCCGCTTCTGGGACGCGAAGACCCATGAGAAGCTGGACAAGGATCGCTTCCGCCGTGACCTGGGCCACGTCGAGGACGCGTATCAGGAAATGATGAAGCGCGTGTTCGGCGAAAACTGAGGCGGGGGAAGGACGATGGGCGGTTTTTTCGGCGCGGTATGCCGGCGCGACGCGATTGCGGACGTGTTCTTCGGCACCGACTATCATTCTCATCTGGGCACCCGGCGGGGCGGCATGGCGGCCTACGATCCGGAAACCGGCCTGCAGCGGGAAATCCACAACATTGAGAACTCCCCGTTCCGCACCAAGTTTGAGCGGATCTTCGACGAAATGCACGGCTGCTCGGCGTTCGGCTGCATCAGCGACACCGACCCGCAGCCGCTGCTCATCCGCTCCAACCTGGGCACCTACGCCATCGGCACGGTGGGCGTGATTAACAATGCCGACCAGCTGATCGATCAGTACCTGACCTTCAGCGGCGGCCATTACGAGGCCATGACCGGCGGAAAAATCAACTCCACCGAGCTGGTGGCCACGATGATTAACCAGAAGAGCAGCTTTACCGAGGGCATCGCCTTTGCGCAGCACGTGATCGAGGGCACGGTTTCCATCCTCATCCTGCGCGACAACGGCCGCCTGATCGCCGCGCGCGACCGTCTGGGCCGCCTGCCGATGGTGGTGGGCAGGGGAGAGGACGGCTGGTGCGTGTCGTTTGAGTCCTTCGCCTGCCAGAAGCTGGGCTATGAGATCGAGCGCGAGCTGGGCCCTGGCGAAATCGTGGAGATCACCGCGAACGGCTGCACGCAGCTGCACGCGCCGGGCGAGGAAATGCGCATCTGCTCGTTTTTGTGGACGTACTACGGCTATCCCACCTCGGTCTACGAGGGCGTGGACGTGGAGAGCATGCGCTACCGCAACGGCCGCATGATGGCGCGCCACGACGCGGAAAACGGCCTGAGCGCCGAATCGCTCGACTACGTGGGCGGCATTCCGGATTCAGGCACGCCTCACGCCATCGGCTACGCCAACGAGAGCGGTGTGCCGTTCGCGCGCCCCTTCATCAAGTATACCCCCACCTGGCCGCGCAGCTTCATGCCCGCCCGCCAGGCTGAGCGCGACAGGGTGGCCAAGATGAAGCAGATCCCGGTACACAGCCTGATTCAGGACAAGACGCTGCTGATGGTGGACGATTCCATCGTGCGCGGCACGCAGCTGCGCGAGACGGTCGAGTTCCTGTATGAGCACGGCGCCAGGGCGGTACATATGCGCTCGGCCTGCCCGCCGATCATGTACGGCTGCAAGTACCTGAACTTTTCCCGCGCCACCAGCGACATGGAGCTGATTACCCGGCGCACGATCATGGAGCTGGAGGGCGAGGAGGGCTTTAAACACCTGAAGGAGTACAGCGACGGCTCGACCGAGCGCGGCAAGGCCATGCGAAAGGCCATCTGCGACAAGTTCCACTTCGCCTCGCTGGAGTTTCAGTCGGTCGAGGGCCTGGTGGAGGCGATCGGCCTGGACAAATGCAGGCTGTGCACCTACTGCATGGACGGCAGGGCGTGCGGCGAAAGCGACAACTGAGAAAGGCAGGACATACCGATGAACAACAGCTTCAGCGACAGCTATAAGCAGGCGGGCGTGGACATCACCGCCGGATACCGCGCGGTGGAACTGATGAAAAAGCACATCGCCCGCACGAACAACGAGGGCGTGTACTCGGGCGTGGGCGGCTTCGGCGGACTGTACCTGCCGTCCCTTGCGGGCATGAAGAAGCCCGTGCTGGTCAGCGGCACCGACGGCGTGGGCACCAAGCTGAAAATCGCCTTCCTGATGGACCGGCACGACACTGTGGGCATCGACTGCGTGGCCATGTGCGTCAACGACGTGATCTGCTGCGGCGCAAAGCCGATGTTCTTCCTGGACTATATCGCCTGCGGAAAGAACCTGCCCGAGCGCATTGAGCAGATCGTCGCGGGCGTGGCCGAGGGATGCGTGCAGTCGGGCAGTGCCCTGATCGGCGGCGAGACGGCCGAAATGCCCGGCTTTTACCCGGAGGACGAGTACGACCTGGCCGGCTTCTCGGTCGGCATCGTGGACGAGGAGAAGATCATCAATAAGGAAACGATCGTGCCTGGCGACGTGATTCTCGGCCTGCGCTCGAGCGGCGTGCATTCCAACGGCTTCTCGCTGGTGCGCAAGGTGTTCGACGTGGAGAACCGCGAGCTCAAAGCGCCCCTTGAGGCGCTGGGCGGCAGGTCCCTGGGCGAGACGCTGCTCACCCCCACCCGCATCTACGTCAAGCCCGTGCTCGCGCTGATGGAGCAGGTGCGCGTCAAGGGCGTGTCCCACATCACCGGCGGCGGCTTCTACGAGAACATTCCGCGCAGTTTACCGGAGGGCATCTGCGCCTCGATCGAAAAGGTAAAGGTGCCCGTGCTGCCCGTCTTCCGCATGATCGCGCGGGATGGACAGATCGATGAGCGCGACATGTTCAACACCTTCAACATGGGCATCGGCATGAGCCTGGTCGTGGCGAAGGACGACGCGGACAGGGCCATGGAGGCTCTGCGCGCGGCGGGCGAGGAGCCGGTGCTCCTGGGCGAGACGATTCCGGGCGAGGGCGTAAAGCTGTGGTAAGAAGGCACTTTTTCACAGGCATTTCAGCCGGATTGCTGGTCGGTATCGGCGGGGCGGTGTTTCTGGCCTGCGAGAGCCGGATCGCGGGCGCGGTGCTGTTCTCGGTGGCGCTGGTCGGCATCTGCCTGCTGGGGCTGAGCCTGTTTACCGGCAGGGTCGGGTATCTGGTCGCCTCGCATGGACGAGACGACTGGGCAGGCCTCATTGCTGCGCTGGCGGGCAACTTCGTGGGCGCGGTGCTATGCGCGCGGCTGGTCGCCTGGGGCAGGCCCGAGGCGGCGCAGGCGGCGGTCTCGCTGTGCGCGGGCAAGCTGGATAAGGCGCTCCTATGCGCGCTGCCCAGCGGATTTCTGTGCGGCGTGCTGATGTACGCGGCGGTGCAGAGCTACCGGGCGAAAAATACCTGCCTGGGCATTCTGCTGTGCATTCCGGCGTTCATCCTGAGCGGCTTCGAGCACTCCATCGCCGACATGTTTTACTTCGCGCTGGCGGCTATCGGCGGACTGGGCGGCCTGCGCGTGCTGTGGTTTTTGCTGCTGGTAATCGCGGGCAACGCGCTGGGCGGCTGCTTTCTGCCGCTGCTGGACAGGCTTTCGGGAGGGATAAGGCAATGAAAATACGCACGGCGGTCTTTGTTTCGGGCGGCGGCACGAACCTGCAGGCGCTGATCGACGCGCAGGCGAACGGCCTGATCCGCAGCGCCGAGCTGACGCTGGTGGTCTCGAACCGCCGGGACGCCTACGCGCTGGAGCGCGCCCGGGCGGCGAATATCGAGTCGGTGGTGGTCAGCCGGAAAAAGGCGGGCAGCCAGCAGGCCTTCGAGCAGGCCATTGTGCGCGAGCTCGAGGCGCGAGGCATTGAGCTGATCGTGTTGGCGGGCTTTATGTGCATACTGAGCGCCGACTTCACCCGCCGCTATGAAAACCGTATACTCAACGTCCATCCCTCGCTGATTCCGTCCTTCTGCGGCAAGGGCTTTTACGGGCTGAAGGTGCACGAGGCCGCGCTGGCCTACGGGGTCAAGGTGACCGGCGCGACCGTACATTTCGTCAACGAGGTGCCCGACGGCGGCAGGATCATCCTGCAAAAAGCCGTCGAGATCGAAGAGGGCGATACCCCCGAGACCCTGCAAAGGCGCGTCATGGAGCAGGCTGAGTGGAAGCTGCTTCCCGCCGCGGTGGAAAAGGTGTCGAGCGACCTGCTGAAAGGAGAACAACACGCATGAGCGGATATGAAAACTTGAATCTGTGCGAGCTGCTGAAGAACAACGCCTATCCCGGACGCGGCATCGTCGTCGGAACCACTGCGGACGGAAAACACGCCGTCGCCGCCTACTTTATCATGGGCCGGAGCGCCAACAGCCGAAACCGCGTCTTTAAGCGCCTGCCGGACGGCACGGTGATCACCGCGCCCTTCGACGAGAGCAGGGTGGAGGATCCGTCCCTGATCATTTACAACGCGGTCAGGCCGCTTGACAACCGCCTGATCGTCACCAACGGCGACCAGACCGACACGATCTGCGTCGGCCTGCGCGCGGGCAGGAGCTTTTCCGAGGCGCTCGAGAGCCGCTGCTTCGAGCCGGACGCGCCCAACTACACCCCCCGCATCAGCGCGCTTCTGACCTTCGGCGAGCGGTTCGCCTATCAGATGAGCATCCTCAAGAGCGCCGACGCGCAGGGAACCGCCTGTGCCCGGTACACCTTCGACTATCCGTCGCTGCCCGGCGTGGGACACTTCCTGCACACCTACCGCTGCGACGGCAATCCTATTCCCAGCTTCGAGGGCGAGCCGGAGCGCGTGGCCGTCGGAAACGACCTGGACGCGTTCGCCGAAGGGGTCTGGGAATCCCTGAACGAGGCCAATAAGATTTCCCTGTACGTGCGCTTCACGAGCCTGCAAGGCGGCGCGGTGCGGGAGAAAATCATCAACAAGAACATCTGAGGAGGACGGTCATCATGAGCAGAGAAGGCTATGTTTCTCCATTTTCCACCCGCTACGCCAGCCCGGAGATGCAGCATGTGTTCTCCGACGACTTCAAGTTCACCACCTGGCGCAGGCTGTGGGTGGCGCTTGCCAAGGCGGAGCACGCGCTGGGCCTGGATGTGACCCAGGAGCAGATCGACGAGATGCAGGCGCATGTGAACGACGTCAACTACGACGTGGCCGAGGCGCGCGAGCGCGAGGTGCGCCACGACGTGATGAGTCACGTCTACGCCTTCGGCAAGCAGTGCCCCAAGGCCGAGCCGATCATCCACCTGGGCGCGACCTCCTGCTACGTGGGCGACAACACCGACGTGATCATCCTGCGCGAGGCCTCGAAAATCATCCTGGGCAAGGCGGCGGCGGTGCTCAAGAACCTGGCCGGGTTCGCCGAAAAATATAAGGACATGCCCTGCCTGGCCTACACGCACCTGCAGCCCGCGCAGCTGACTACCGTGGGCAAGCGCGCCACGCTGTGGATGTACGACCTGGTGAACGACGTCGAGAACCTCGAGTTCCAGCTCTCCCGGCTCAGGCTGCTGGGCTCCAAGGGCACGACCGGCACCCAGGCCAGCTTCATGGAGCTGTTCGACGGCGACGAGGAGAAGATCCTGCGCATGGAGCAGATGATCGCCGAGGACATGGGCTTTGCCGCCTGCGTGCCCGTGTCCGGCCAGACCTATTCCCGCAAGGTGGACGCGTACTTCCTGTCGGTGCTCTCCGGCTTCGCCCAGAGCGCCTACAAGTTCTCAAACGACCTGCGGATTCTGCAGTCCTTTGAAGAGATGGAGGAGCCCTTCGAGAAGAATCAGATCGGCTCGTCCGCCATGCCCTACAAGCGCAATCCCATGCGCAGCGAGCGCATTTCCGCCCTGGCGCGCTACGTGATCGTCGACTCGCTCAACCCCGGCCTGACCGCGGGCACGCAGTGGTTCGAGCGCACGCTGGATGACAGCGCCAACAAGCGCATTTCCGTGTCCGAGGCCTTCCTGGCGGTGGACGCGATCCTGAACATCTACATGAACGTCACCTCCGGCCTGGTGGTGTACGACCGCGTGGTGCATCGCCGCGTGATGGAGAAGCTGCCCTTCATGGCCACCGAGGATGTGATGATGGAGTGCGTGAAGCGGGGCGGCAACCGTCAGGAGCTGCACGAGGCGCTCAGGCAGCATTCCCACGCCGCCGCGGCGCATGTCAAGATCGAGGGCGGCGCGAACGATCTGATCGACCGCATCGCCGCCGATCCGCTCTTCCCGATCACCCGCGAAGAGATCGAAAGACATCTCGACCCGGCCAAGTACGTCGGCCGCGCGCCCTCTCAGGTGACTGCGTTCCTTAAGGATGTGGCGCAGCCGGTGATCGACCGTTACTATGACAGCACGGTGCACGCAGAACTGAAGGTCTGAGGAGGAAAAAACACCATGAAAGAGTTTGAGCTGAAGTACGGCTGCAACCCCAACCAGAAGCCCGCCCGCATCTTCATGGAGGACGGCAGCGACCTGCCCATTGAAATCCTGAACGGACGGCCCGGCTACATCAACTTCCTGGACGCGTTCAACTCCTGGCAGCTGGTGCGCGAGATCAAGAGCGTGCTGGGCATGACGGCCGCCGCCTCGTTCAAGCACGTCAGCCCGACCTCGGCCGCCGTGGGCCTGCCCATGTCGGACGCGCTCAAGAAGGCCTGCTTTGTGGACGACCTCAAGGGCCTGGACGCGTCCCCGCTGGCCATCGCCTATGCCCGCGCGCGCGGCACCGACCGCCAGTCCTCCTTCGGCGACTGGGTGGCGCTGTCCGACGTGTGCGACGTGACCACCGCCCGGCTGATTAAGCGCGAGGTGTCCGACGGCGTGATCGCCCCCGGCTACGAGCCCAAGGCGCTTGAGATCCTGAAGGCCAAGCGCGGCGGCAGCTACAACGTGGTCCAGATCGACCCCGATTACGTGCCCCAGGAGCGCGAGCGCAAGCAGGTGTTCGGCGTGACCTTCGAGCAGGGCAGGAACAACTTCCGCATCGACGAAAAGCTGCTCGAGAACGTGGTCACGAAGAACAAGGCGCTGCCTGAAAGCGCGGTGCGCGACCTGATCATCTCGCTCATCACCCTCAAGTACACCCAGTCCAACTCGGTCTGCTACGCCTATGACGGCCAGGCGATCGGCGTGGGCGCGGGTCAGCAGTCCCGCATCCTGTGCACCCGGCTGGCCGGCAGCAAGGCCGACCTGTGGCACCTGCGCCAGCATCCCGCCGTGCTGAACCTGCCCTTTATCCCCAAGCTGGGCCGCCCGGAGCGCGACAACTGCATCGACGTGTTCCTGTCCAATGAGCCCGAAGAGGTGCTCGCCGACGGCGTGTGGGAGCAGTTCTTCACCGAAAAACCCACTCCGCTGACCGCGCAGGAGAAGCGCGAGTATCTGGACGGCATCACCGGCGTGGCGCTGGGCAGCGACGCGTTCTTCCCCTTCGGCGACAACATCGAGCGCGCCCGCCGCAGCGGCGTGAGCTACGTCGCCGAGCCCGGCGGCTCCATCCGCGACGACCAGGTCATCGAGACCTGCGACAAATACGGTATGACAATGTGCTTTACCGGCATGCGCCTGTTCCACCACTAAAGGGGGAACGCTGGGAAACGTTCGAGAGGCGGCTTTTCTGACCGGGCAGTGCCTGGGCCCACTTGCTGCCGCCGGAAAGAACAGATGCTGTTCACAATGACGCTCGAACGTTTGTACACAATGGTTGCATTCGGGGAGTTACACTTCTACGATAATGCGAGAATTCGTGGATCAGAGTACTTTTCGGGAGAGCTCGAGAGGGGCTTTTCTTAGAAAAGCCGCCTCAGCTTGTCAAAAAAGGTTTTGACAAGCTGGTGGACGGGGAAGCAAGCTCCCCCGCCACTGCCACCCTCA
>CAKUFI010000014.1 GCA_934647305.1 uncultured Clostridia bacterium
GAGTTCCCGGCAGGCTGAGCCTGCATCCACCTGCTGCCGCGCATCCTATCGACGAATTCGGGAGCCATAAATTGGAGTTCCCGAATTCTGCGGTTTTCCGGGAGTTCCCGGCAGGCTGAGCCTGCATCCACCTGCTGCCGCGCATCCTATCGACGAATTCGGGAGCCATAAATTGGAGCTCCCGAATTCTCCGGTTTCCCGGGAGTTCCCGGCAGGCTGAGCCTGCATCCACCTGCTGCCGCGGGTTCTGGCGACGAATTCGGGAGCCATAAATTGAAGCTCCCGAATTCTCCGGTTTTCCGGGAATTCCCGGAAAACTCCTGTCGGCAGTGCCGACGGCCGGTTGCTGCCGCCGGTTCTGGCAACGACCGTTGGCCGCCATCAATTGGAGCGGCCAGGGTCTGCGCGGTTTGAACTCCGCCTGCAGAGCATCGAATCTGCGCGTACGTTTTCTGTCATTATACACCCCGAACGGGGAATGGCGCAAGAATGATTATCCCTTGATCGCGCCGATCATCACGCCCTTGACGAAATAACGCTGCAGGAAGGGGTAGATGATCAGGATGGGCACGGTGGTCACGACGATCGTGCAGTACTTGATCAGGTCGCGGTTGAAGGCCTCCTCCACGAAGTCCGCCGCGCTGTCGCTGCCGGTCATCTCGTTCAGGATGAGCAGCTCGCGCAGGATCATCTGCAGCGGGTAGAGCTCGCGGGTGCGGTGGAAGATCAGCGAGTGATACCAGCCGTTCCACTGGCCGACCGCGTAATACATGCCGATGACCGCCAGAACCGGCGTGGACAGGGGCAGTATGATGTGCGTGAGCACCTGGAAGTCGTTCGCGCCGTCGAGCAGCGCGCTCTCCTCCAGCGCCGAGGGAATCGACGTGAAGAAGCTGCGCATGATAATCAGGTTGTAGGTGGACAGCGCGGCCGGGATGACGATGGCCCAGCGGGTGTTGTACATGCCCAGATCGCGCACCACGAAGAACCAGGGAATCAGGCCGCCGCTGAAGAACATGGTGAACAGCATGCCCTTCATCATGACGTTTCTGGGCAGGAAGTAGCTGCGGCTGACCACGAACGCGCCGGCGATGGTGAGCGCCATGCTGATGGCGGTGCCCACGACGACGTAGAACACGGTGTTGCCGAAGCTCTTGACGATGCTGGGGTTGGAGAAGACCGCCTTGTAGCCGTCCAGCGTGAAGGGCTCGAGCGGCTTTAGGAGCAGGTCGTTGTTGCGCAACAGCGCGCGCGCGTCCGAGAAGGAGGCGCAGATGGTGTAGTACAGCGGGTAGATCGTGATCAGCATCAGCAGGATCATGATCAGCATGATCACGCCGTTTGCGATCTTATAGGACAGCTTTCGCGATTCGGCATTGTGCATGGCGCGTTCCTCCTTACCACAGACTGGTCTCGTTGACCTTGCGGGAGAGCGCGTTGGCGCCCATGAGCAGGATCACGTTGATGACCGAATTGAGCAGGCCGACCGCCGAGCCGAAGCTGTACTCAAACTTGGTCAGGCCCATGCGGTAGACATAGGTGGAGATGACGTCCGCCGTCTCATACACGCGCTCGTTGTACAGCAGGATGATCTGATCCCAGCCCAGGCTCATCAGGTTGCCGATGCGCATGATCAGCAGGATGACCACGGTGGGCATGATCGCGGGCAGGGTGACGTGCAGCATTCTGCGCCAGCGGCCCGCGCCGTCGATCTGGGCGGCCTCGTGCAGCTCGCTGTCCACGCTGGTCAGCGCCGCGAAGAAGATGATCGAATCCCAGCCCATGTTCTTCCAGACGTTCATGCCGATATACAGCGGCTGGAACAGCGAGGGCACGGTGAACAGGTTGGTCTGGGGCGTCAGACCCAGCGCGGCGAGCACGCGGGTCAGTATGCCGTTGCTGCCGCAGAACTGCAGCATCAGGCCGCACACGACGACCGAGGAGATGAAGTGCGGCATGTAGGTCACGGTCTGCGTCACGCGCTGAAAGCCGCGGTGCGGGATTTCGTTGAGCAGCAGCGCGAACAGGATCGGGATCGGGAAGCCGACCAGCAGCATGCCCAGGTTGATGCTCAGGGTGTTGCGCACCAGGCGCCAGAAATAAATGCCGCCGATGAACTTCTCAAAGTGCTTGAGGCCCACCCATTTGCTGCCCCAGATGCCCAGGGCCGGCTTGAAATCCTGGAAGGCCATCAAGACGCCGTACATCGGGTAGTAATTGAAGATCAGGTAATACGCCACCACCGGCAGCGCCAGCACGTACAAAAGCGGATGGTTTCGGATGTTTTCCGCCAGGCGCTTGTGCAGCGGCGCCTGCTTCGGGAGCTTTTTCACCGCGTTCACGGGCAGTCCTCCTTTGAAATAATGTGCGTTTTGAGAAGGATCGGTCGTTCTGAGCAAGGCGTCGCGCTCAGACCCGGCGCATTGCTCAGAATGACCGAAAGGTGCCGGGGAGGCACGTCGGCCTCCCCAGCGTTTTGCCTTAGCGGGCGTTGTAGCGATCCAGCGCGGCCTGCTCGGCGGCGATGGCATCGTCGATGCCCATGCCGGGCAGCTTGGCGACGGCCTCGTCCCAGGCAGTCAGGTCGGCCTCGCCGCAGATGATCTTGAGCGCGAGCTCAGACATGTAGGTCTTGATCTCGGTCATGGTCTCGGAGACCAGGCGGCTCTCGTCGGAGGTCAGGCTGACCGGGTCGGGGATCAGGCGGGAGTTATCCACGTTCTTGGTCCAGATGTCCCAGCAGTCCAGGTTGAGCTGCGTGTTGTACTGCGCCAGCTCCATGGAGTCCAGGGTCTGGGTGGTCCAGTTCTGGATGTAGTGCTTCAGGCGGAAGGTGGCGAAGGGGAAGTCGGGCTGGTTGTACATGTAGTCGGAGTAGGAGTAGTTGCCGTTCTCATCGACCACATAGGTGGTGTTGCCGTCGCCCAGGTCGCCCACGCCGAAGGTGGTCAGCAGGTTGGTCTCGGGGTTGTACAGGTTGTCGATCCACTTGATGGCCAGCACGGGATCCTTGCAGGTGGTGGACACGAAGTAGCGGCTGGAGGAGCCGTTGCCCATGGTGTTGGAGAAGCCCAGCACCTTGTCCTCGTCGCCGGTCTGGCGCAGGGTGTTCATGGGCACGATGACGAACTTCTCATCCTCGAGAGCGCCCAGCTGAGCGACCTCGTTGGTCTCCCAGTTGCCGATCTCGATCACGCCGGCCTGGCCGGTGTAGAGCAGCTTCTTGCAGTCATCGTGGGAACGGTTGATGTTGTCCACGTCGATCAGGCCTTCCTGCATCCAGGAAGCGAGCGTGGAGAGGTAGTTCTTGTAGCCCTCCTGCAGGTAGGAGTGCGTCACCTTGCCCTCCTCGTCCAGGATGAAGGTGTCCCAGGTCACGCCATAGCCGGAGGACAGCACGTTGCCGTTGGTGATGTAGTAATCGGAGAAGCCGGCGAAGGCGAAGGGCACGGTGGTGTTGTAGTTCTCCTTGAAGGCGCGCAGGACGTTCGCGAAGTCCTCATAGGTCTGGGGCACTTCCAGGTTCAGCTCGTCCAGCCAGTCCTTGCGGATGATCAGGCCGGTGTGCTGCTTGTTCTTGACCACGTTGCTGCCCTGGTTGCCGAACTTGTACACGCCGCCGTCGGTCTTGAAGCGCAGCTTGTCCTTGTCGGACAGGCCGTTGTACATGGCCATGAAGTTGGAGGCGTACTTCTCGATCAGCTCGTTGGGATTGATGACGATCTTGTCCTCGATCGCGCCGTCGGTCTGGCCGGGATAGTCCCTGCCCAGCTCGTCGGGCGCGACGAAGATGTCCGGATACTCGCCGGAGGCGATCAGCATATTAAAGAAGGTGCCGTCGTCACCCACGGGCGGGTTCACGAAATCGATGTGCACGTTGGTCAGCTCTTCCATCTTCTGCACAGTCGGGGACTCGTTGTAGTCGTCGATCAGGTTCTGCAGACCGGAAGCGATCTGCATATACATGGTCAGGGTGGCCTTTTCCTGGGTCAGGGGCAGGGTGTTGGCTTCGGGCTCGGCGAAGGCCATGCCGCTGACGGCCAGCATCAGGCACAGAAGCATCGCAATGAACTTCTTCATGTCAGGTTTCCTCCTAAATGATTTTCTATCGCTTTTCAGAAGCCGGGCGCCTCGGCCTCTGCGAAGCTCGTGTAAAAATCATAGTCGTTTCTCGCCGGAAGATCAATAAGCAATATTTGGTCTAGACAGGTTAACTATCATAAAAGCCATGAATTTTAGGCGAATTGCACAGTCGTCGGATTTTGCCGATGTCGAAATCGGCTTTTGCGCATCCCATATCCGACAGTTCCCCCGCAAATGTGCTTGAAAAAACGACTGAATTTCGGTATAATGGGTAATGAATTTGCTATGTGCTTAGAGGATTTGTCCGAAAGGGGTCGGCGTTCCATGCCACAGTTGCAGAAAAATAAAAAGAAGCGTCCGCTGCTGCGCAGCTGGATTTTATCCTATTTACTGGTGCTGACGCCTATGCTGCTCTTGTGCTACGCGCTGTATCAGAGCAACCGAAGCTCGCTCGAGGACAGCATGAGCTCGCTGCAGTACGCCAAGCTGCACCGGTTCCAGATTTCGCTGCAGGCCGAGCTCAACGACCTGAACCTGCTGGCCAATCAGCTGGGCGCGGGCGCGTCGCAGGGCACGCTGCTCTCCCGCCGCCAGAGCGACCTGAAGAGCACCGACTATACCGAGATGAACCGGATGCGCGGCCTGCTGATGACCGCGCTCAAGTCCTCCTCGTCGCTGTCCGAGGCGCTGATTTACCTGGGCAGGAGCGGCTACGGCATCACCTCGCAGCGCGTGCTGCCGCTTAGCCACCTGTACAGCATGACCGAGAACGCGGACGAGCTCTGGCAGAGCTGGGATGAGCTGAACGCCCTGCTTGCCTGGAGCGAAAACCGCCTGCTCAAATCCGACGCGGCCGGGCACACGCTGTATTTCCAGCTGCCCCTGCGCTACAATTCCCGCGTGCTGTTCAACCTGAAAACCGACTACATCCTCGGCATGTACGGCGACGAGGCCGAGGGCGAGGAATACGTAGCCGTCGTGGGCGGAGACGGCACGCTGCTGGCGCATACGGGCGAGGCCTTCCCGCTCGACGTGAGCTGCCTTAGCGAGGGCAGGCTGCCTGAAAACAACGCCTCCTGGCTGGTGACCGCGCTGCGCCTGGAGGGCTACGACTGCTATGTCGTCAGCGCCACCTCGCGCACCCGCCTGAAGGCCAACCTGCTGAGGCAGACCGCCGGCTTCCTGATCGCCATTCCCTTCTGCACGCTGGCCTGCTTCCTGGTGATCGTCTATTCCCTGCGCAGGCATTACAACCCGGTCGCCGAGGTGCTGAACCTGGCCAACGAGCGCGGCCTGAGCACCGACTCGGACAACCACGAATACGTGCAGCTCAACACGCTGCTCCAGAAGGCCCTGGACGACCGCCAGAAGCTGCAGCAGCGCGAGGATTGGACGCGCCGCCGCCAGGACGACGCGCGCCTGTACGCCGCCCTGAGCGCCGCTGAAGCCGAGAGCGCCGTCTCCGCGCGCTTCTCCCAGGAAAAGCAGCGCTTCCAGAACCCCTGCTGGTGCTATGTCGAGCTGACGCTGGTGGACTGCTCCGCCTCCGGCGAGGACGGCGAACGCGACGAGGAAGTCTTCAGCGTGGCGCAGAACCTGCTCACCGAGCTGCTCAGGCAGAACTTCAACGCCGCCGCGCTCTATGCCCACCAGCGCCTGCTCTTCCTGGTCGGCCTGCAGGACGGAAGCGAGGCCCGCGCGCTGCTGCTCAAGAGCGACCTGCAGAAGGGCCTGGCCTTCCTGCGCGAGGACTATGGGGCCGAGTTTGCCTGCCGCGCGAGCGCCGTTTCGCCGCTTGACGAGGACTTCTCCGCCCTTTCTGCCCGGCTGATGGATCAGCTCAGCCAGCTGCACCAGTACCCCGCCGACGGACCCGTACAGGTCTGGCAGGCGCTCAGCGAGGATCAGCAGCAGGCCATGCGCGCGCTGCTCTCCCTGGAACACGCGCTGCGCAGCGATAATCTGGACGCCTTCCGAGGGGGCGTGCAGGCGCTGGGCAAGCTGCTCGTCGATCGCAGTCCCGCGCCCGCCGCGCAGGAGCCCGCCGAAACCGGCAGCGACAACCTGATCGCCCGGCAGGTCGTGCAGCTGGTGCAGTCCAGCTATTACGACCCAAACCTGAACGTCTCCGCCATCGCGCAGCGCCTGGGCCGCAACCCGGACGTGGTCTCGCGCGCCTTCCGGCAGACCATGCACATGGGCCCGCTGGAGTACATCCACTCGGTTCGCATTCGCGCCGCGACCGACCTGCTGCGCGACAACCCGGACATGACCGCACGCCGCGTGGCCGAGCTGTGCGGCTATGTCAACATCGACTCCTTCAACCGCGCCTTCAAGCGCGTCACAGGCACCACGCCCGGCCGTTACCGCGCCCAGAGCGAGGACGCGCCCGAATCCGCGCCGAACGAATAGGTACTCCGCACGCAAAGTAAAGCGATTCCCTCGCGGGGGTCGCTTTTTTCTTCCCCTTCAGGCCGCGCAGACCGTCCGCGCCCGCAATTTTGCGGCTCTTATGGGCACACTAATCCCGAACGAACCGCCGAAAGGAGTATGAACCATGAACAAGTATCAGGGAACTCAGACGGAAAAAAACCTGCGCGCGGCCTTTGCTGCCGAATCCGGGGTGCGCAATCGATATGCCTTCTACGCCGCCATGGCCCAAAAAGAGGGCTTCGAGCAGATCGCGGCGCTGCTCATGAAGACCGCCGAGAACGAGCGGGAACACGCCAGGCTTTGGCTCACGGAGCTGGACGAGCTCGACGGCACGGCCGAAAACCTGCGCCACGCCGCCGACGGCGAGCACTACGAGTGGACGGACATGTACGAGAACTTTGCCAAAACCGCAATCGACGAGGGCTTCCCCGAGCTGGCGCGCCGCTTCAGGCTGGTTGCCGGCATCGAAAAGCAGCACGAGGAACGCTTCCGCACCCTGCTGCGCAACGTGGAGACGGCGCAGGTCTTCGCCAGGAGCGGCGTCCACGCCTGGGAGTGCCGAAACTGCGGCCACATCGTGCTCGCCGAGCAGGCGCCCGAGCTGTGCGCGGTGTGCGGCTATCCGCAGGGGTACTTTGAACTGCGCGGCGAGAACTACTGATCCGCACGCCAGGCCGGTCGGCAGAAACGCGCGAGGAAGGCCTTGGAGTGCACTGCAGCCGTCATTTCCCTGCCAGGCGGAACTTCCCCCTCATCACCCCGCAAATCGCGCGACAGGGGCCCGTAGAACCGCTCAGGGCACTCAAAAATGTGCGCTGACACCGATCGTATGACAGGGAGGATGACCGCCTGGGCGAGCAATATGGAGGCGTGATGCAGACGGACGCAAAACAGAAAAGGATGCTGCAGATCATTTCCGCCCGTCAAAAACATTCGTACAGCCTGCTGCCCTTGAAAGGGTCTTCCTATTCGCGGACGCTCAGTTTGTCTACCGGAAATCGAAAAAACGCTGCTGCAAAAAAAAGCCCTCCCGCCGAAGCAGGAGGGCATTTGCATGTGCAAGAATTTGCGAACGACCAATGCGTTCACGGGGAAAGACGGTTCAAATGAACCGACCTTTCGGATGAATTAGAACTTCAGGGTGTTGAGCTTGATGCCGGGGCCCATGGTGCTGGACACGACCGCAGAGCGGATGTAGGTGCCCTTCGCAGTGGCGGGCTTGGCCTTGATGACCGCGTCCATCAGGGTGCGCAGGTTCTCGCCGAGCTGCTGCTCAGTGAAGGAAGCCTTGCCGATGGGGCAGTGGATGATGGCGGTCTTGTCCACACGGTACTCAACCTTACCGGCCTTGCTCTCATGGACAGCCTTAGCGACGTCCATGGTCACGGTGCCGGTCTTCGGGTTGGGCATCAGGCCCTTGGGGCCCAGGACGCGGCCCAGACGGCCGACCAGACCCATCATGTCGGGCGTGGCGATACAGACGTCGAAGCCGAACCAACCGCCCTGAATCTTGGCGATCATGTCCTCAGCGCCCACGAAGTCCGCACCGGCTGCAGCGGCCTCATTGGCCTTCTCGCCCTTCGCGATGACCAGGACGGACACGGTCTTGCCGGTGCCGTTGGGCAGCACGACGGTGCCGCGAACCTGCTGATCCGCGTGGCGGGGGTCAACGCCCAGACGCAGGGAAACCTCGATGGTTTCATCGAACTTGGCCTTCGCGGTCTGCTTGACCAGGGCGACGAGCTCGTCGGGATCGTACTGCTTGGTAGAGTCGATCAGCTTAACACTGTCGATATATTTCTTGCCTTTGCTCATTTTTATCCTCCTCGTGGTACAATCGGCGCTAAGTCCTCCCACTATCTATAAACCGTCAGTCTACGACTTCGACACCCATGGAACGGGCGGTGCCCGCGACCATGCTCATAGCCGCCTCGACGCTGGCCGCGTTGAGGTCGGGCATCTTCAGCTCGGCGATCTCCTTAACCTGCGCCTTGGTGATCTTGGCCACCTTGTCGCGGTTGGGACGACCGGAAGCGTGCTCCAGACCGCAGGCCTTCTTGATCAGAACGGCGGCCGGGGGAGTCTTGGTGATGAAGGTGAACGAACGGTCCTGATAAACGGTAATAACTACCGGGATGACCAGACCGATCTGCTTGGCCGTACGATCGTTGAACTCCTTGCAGAAGCCGGGGATGTTCACGCCGTGCTGACCCAGCGCGGGACCGATAGGCGGCGCGGGGGTCGCTTTACCGGCATTGACCTGCAGCTTGATAAGCGCAGTGACTTTCTTTGCCATAGGGACTTCCTCCTTAATCGTATGTGGTGTAGCGGAACGCGCCTGCGTCCCTCCCACTTCCTGAAAACCCCGCGTAGGCGGGGATAATCAAGCGTTCTTTCGGCCAGACGGTTATCCGACGCGCTGAACCTGATCGTAATCAAGCTCGACAGGCACGTCGCGGCCGAACATGGAAACAACGACACTGATCTTCTGGCGAATGGTGTCGATGTCCGTCACCTTGCCCACCTGATCCTCGAGAGGACCGGACAGCACGCGGACGTCTTCGCCCACCGCAATATCAATGCTGACGGCGGTTCTGTTGATGCTGGCCTCGATTTCGGGGTCGCTCAACGGAATCGGACGGGATCCCGGGCCCACAAAGCCGGTCACACCGCGCGTGTTGCGCACGATATACCATGCCTCGTCCGTCATGATCATCTTGACCATGACATAGCCGGGGAAGATTTTGCGCTGAACCGTATGGCGCTTGCCGTTACGGATCTCTTCAACCTCTTCAATCGGAATCGCGACTTCCTGAATCAGGTGCTGCAGGCCGTTATTCTCAACGGATTTCTCAAGATTGACCTTGACCTTGTTCTCATAACCCGAGTAGGTATGCACCACATACCACTGGGCGGTTTCAGCTTGATCAGCCATATTGCAACTCCCGATTACTTGGTGATCAGCTGCACGAGGGCAGCCGCGCCGCTGTCAATCACAAAGACGACGATGCCCATCGCGACGATGAACGCCAGCACCACCAGGGTGTAGTTGATCAAAGCCGACTTCGTGGGCCAGGTGACCTTCTTCAGCTCGGCGATCATTTCCTTCACGCTGGTATAGATCGACAGACCTATCCGCTTGAAGAACTGACCCACCTTGACAAAGAAGTTGCCCTTGTTTTCTTTCTTCGTGGTAGTCGTGGCCATTTGATTCACATCCTTGCAGCCAATTTCGCTAGGTAGATTATCGGGTTTCCTTGTGCGCAGTGTGCTTCTTGCAGAAGCGGCAGTACTTGCTCATCTCCAGGCGATCCGGATCGTTCTTCTTGTTCTTGATGGTATTATAATTGCGCTGCTTGCACTCGGTGCAGGCCAGCGTAACCTTAACACGCTTATCAGATGCCATGCTTGACACCTCCTGTTATATAGAGTTTGGGCGAACGCATTGCATACTACTCAAGCATGCCTAAATACTCTACCATATTCTCGCCCGCTTGTCAACTGTATTTGCGCGGATTTTTACCAGTTATAACATTGCAGCCCGCGTTTTCCCCGCCGCAATAAAAAGGCGGAGCGGGTTAAAGCCCGCTCCAACCCATTTCTGTGATTCGTGAGGCTCGAATTACTCGAGGATCTTGGTCACGACGCCGGAACCCACGGTACGGCCGCCTTCACGGATAGCGAAACGCAGGCCGACTTCGCAGGCGATGGGGGTGATCAGGGTGACTTCCATGTCGATGTTGTCACCCGGAATGACCATCTCGATGCCGTCGGGCAGCTTGATGTTGCCGGTCACGTCCGTCGTACGGAAGTAGAACTGAGGACGATAGCCGTTGAAGAAGGGGGTATGACGGCCGCCTTCTTCCTTGGTCAGCACGTACACCTGGCCGATGAAGTGGGTGTGCGGATGAATCGAACCGGGCTTCGCCAGAACCTGGCCGCGCTCGATCTCGTTGCGCTGAATGCCGCGCAGCAGCACGCCGATGTTGTCGCCCGCCTCCGCGAAGTCCAGGAGCTTGCGGAACATCTCAACGCCGGTCACGACGGTGGTCTTCTTCTCGGTGCTCAGACCAACGATTTCCACGGTGTCGGAAACCTTCACCATACCGCGCTCCACACGGCCGGTCGCCACGGTGCCGCGGCCGGTGATGGAGAACACGTCTTCAACAGGCATCAGGAAGGGCTTGTCGGTGTCGCGCTCCGGATCCGGAATGTAGCTGTCGACAGCCTCCATCAGCTCGAAAATGCACTTGCACTCGGGCGCGTTGTCCACGTCCTCGCCGCCGTTCATCACGTACTCCAGAGCCTTCAGCGCCGAGCCGCGGATGATCGGCAAATCGTCGCCCGGGAACTCGTAGCTGTTCAGCAGCTCGCGAACTTCCATCTCGACCAGCTCGAGCAGCTCCTCATCGTCGACCATGTCGGTCTTGTTCAGGAACACGATGATGTACTGCACGCCGACCTGGTGGGCCAGCAGGATGTGCTCACGGGTCTGGGGCATCGGGCCGTCCGCAGCGGACACGACCAGGATCGCGCCGTCCATCTGCGCAGCGCCGGTGATCATGTTCTTCACGTAGTCGGCGTGGCCGGGGCAGTCCACGTGCGCGTAGTGACGCTTGTCGGTCTCGTACTCGACGTGCGCGGTGTTGATCGTGATACCACGAGCCTTCTCTTCGGGCGCCTTGTCGATTTCGTCGTAGCGCATGGCCGTCGCGCCGCCGTGCTTCGCCAGCACCATCGTGATGGCCGCCGTCAGGGTCGTCTTGCCGTGGTCGACGTGTCCAATGGTACCCACGTTTACGTGGGGCTTCTTACGCTCAAACTTTGCCTTTGCCATTTTGAGTAGTCCTCCTATGAGAATGATTGATTAGTCCTTAATGCCCAGCACCTTGTTGGCAATAGAGCGCGGCACCTCTTCGTAATGCTCAAACTGCATAGTGTAGTTGCCGCGGCCCTGGGTGCGGGAGCGCAGGTCGGTTGCATAGCCGAACATGGAGGCCAGGGGCACGATGGCGCGGATGGACTGCAGACCCGCATGTCCGTCCATGCCCTCGATGCGGCCGCGGCGGCCGTTCAGGTCGCCCATGACGTCGCCCATGTAATCCTCGGGCACAACAACCTCGACGCGCATCATCGGCTCGAGCAGGCATTCGTCGGCCTTCTTGAGGGCCTCCTTGAGAGCCATGGAACCGGCAATCTTGAACGCCATTTCGGAGGAGTCGACCTCGTGATAGGAGCCGTCGTAGACGGACACATGGAAGTCAACCACTTCGAAGCCGCCCAGCAGGCCGTTCTTGGCCGCCTCGCGGATACCGGCGTCGATCGGCCCAATGAACTCCTTGGGAATGGAGCCGCCGATGGTATCGTTGCTGAAGGAGTAACCCTCGCCGGGCTTGGCGGGAGTAACCTCGATCCAGCAGTGGCCGTACTGGCCGTGACCGCCGGTCTGGCGCTTGAACAGGCCCTCGGCCTTCGCCGCCTTGCGGATGGTTTCTTTATAGGCAACCTGGGGCGCGCCGACGGTGGCTTCCACCTTGAACTCGCGCAGCAGGCGGTCTACGATGATCTCCAGATGGAGCTCGCCCATGCCGGCGATGATGGTCTGACCCGTCTGCTCGTCGGTATAGGTCTTGAAGGTGGGGTCTTCCTCGGCCAGGCGAACCAGCGCCAGACCCATCTTCTCCTGACCAGCCTTGGTCTTGGGCTCGATGGCGACCTGGATAACCGGCTCCGGGAACTCCATGGATTCCAGCACGATGGGGGCCTTCTCGTCGCACAGGCTGTTGCCGGTCGTGGTGTCCTTGAAGCCCACAATGCCGACGATGTCGCCCGCGCGCACCTCATCGACTTCCTCGCGGTGGTTGGCGTGCATGCGCAGGATACGGCCCACTCGCTCGCGCTTGCCCTTGGAGGAGTTATAGACATAGCTGCCGGAGGTCAGCACGCCGGAATAGACGCGCACGAACGCCAGCTTGCCCACGAAGGGGTCAGCCATGATCTTGAAGGCAAGGGCGGAGAAGGGAGCGTCGTCGGAGGGCTCACGGGTGAGCTCTTCCTTGCCGTCCACAGAGGTGCCCTTGACCGCGCCGATGTCCAGCGGAGAAGGCAGGTAGTCCACGACCGCGTCCAGCAGGGGCTGCACGCCCTTGTTGCGGTAAGAGGTGCCGCACAGCACGGGAGTGAGCTTGCCGGCGATGGTGGCGCGGCGGATGGCCTTCTTCAGTTCGTCGATGGTGGGTTCTTCCTCCATCATGAACTTTTCCATCATTTCGTCGTCCGCCTCGGCGACCGCTTCGATCAGGTTGGCGCGATACAGCTCGGCCTCTTCCTTCATCTCGGCGGGGATTTCGCTCTCCTCCATCACGTTGCCCAAGTCATCCTTATAGATCTCGGCCTTCATGTTGATCAGGTCGATCAGGCCCACGAAGGTCGCCTCGGAGCCGATGGGCAGCTGGATGGGGGCCGCGTTGGCCTTCAGACGATCGTGCATCATGTCCACGACGCGGAAGAAGTCCGCGCCCATGATGTCCATCTTGTTGACGTAGGCAATGCGGGGAACGCCGTACTTGGTCGCCTGATGCCAGACGGTCTCAGACTGGGGTTCCACGCCGCCCTTCGCACAGAAAACGGCGACAGCACCATCCAGAACTCGCAGAGAACGCTCGACTTCAACGGTGAAGTCCACGTGACCAGGAGTGTCGATGATGTTAATCTGGTGCTTACGCCATTCACAGGTGGTGGCAGCGGAGGTGATGGTGATACCACGCTCCTGCTCCTGCTCCATCCAGTCCATGGTCGCGGCGCCTTCATGAGTTTCACCGAGCTTATGCGTGCGTCCGGTGTAGAACAGAATACGCTCGGTGGTAGTGGTCTTACCGGCGTCAATATGAGCCATGATGCCGATATTGCGCACATGCTCAAGCGGATGAGATCTCGACACTGTTGTTTTTCCCCTTTCAAATTCCGTATGGTGCTGCGTTGAAATGAATGATTTTGTGAATTACCAGCGATAATGCGCGAACGCCTTGTTGGCCTCGGCGGTCTTGTGCATATCCTCGCGGCGCTTCACGGCATTACCGGTGTTGTTGGAAGCATCGATAATTTCGTTGGCCAGGCGCTCGGCCATGGTACGCTCGCTGCGCTTGCGGGCGAACATCACCAGCCAGCGCAGGGCCAGGGTCTGACGGCGCTCGGGACGAATCTCGATAGGCACCTGGTAGGTGGCGCCGCCGACTCGGCGGGCCTTGACTTCCAGAGAGGGCATGATGTTGGCCATGGCGGCATTGAACACTTCCATCGCGTCCTTGCCGGCCTTCTCGGCGACCGCATCAAGCGCCTCATAGCAAACGGTCTGCGCGACGCCGCGCTTGCCGTCGTACATAACCTGGTTGATCAGCTTGGTGATCACAACATTATTATAGACCGGATCCGCGAGAACCTCGCGCTTCGGAATAAATCCACGTCTGGGCATTGTAGTCCCTCCTCATATTTTGGCTAAAGCGGCTTCAGTTGACAACGGAAAACCCCTCGCGGCAGTTGGCGCTACCGCTCAGTCCATCGTTCGGCCCGCGCCGCGCTTGCGCCCACGTTCCTTCAGGCGCTCCTGCGGCTCAGGAAAAAGTCAGGCAGGTCTTCTATTACTTCTTGGGGCGCTTTGCGCCGTAGCGAGAACGGGCCTGCATGCGCTTGGCGACGCCGGCGGTATCCAGCGCGCCGCGGATGATGTGGTAACGGGTACCAGGCAGGTCGCGGACCTTGCCGCCGCGGATCAGCACGACCGAGTGCTCCTGCAGGTTGTGGCCGATGCCAGGAATGTAGCAGGTACCTTCGGTGGAGTTGGTCAGACGGACACGGGCGATCTTACGCAGGGCGGAGTTGGGCTTCTTGGGGGTCAGAGTCCTGACCTGAAGGCACACACCGCGCTTCTGCGGGCACTTCTGCAGAATGGGCGAATTCGACTTGGTCGTTCGCTTTTCCCTACCCTTGCGGATCAACTGGTTGATCGTGGGCATGGAAACACCTCCTTGATTTTCTTCAGGTTGTTTTGTATTCTATGATGACCCCGCAACCCCAGGGCATTATAGACGTTTTTCAGAGCCGGATGGCGGCGGCGGCGGCGCGAACCTGCACGTTGCAGATTTCGCCGAGCTGCTTCATCGAGGGAACCTCTTCATAGGGGATCCCCTTTTCCCGGCAGGCGTCATAGATCGGACGGGTCACGAAAATGTCCGCGTCGGACGCGATATAGACATGCTTGACCATGCCCTCCTGGATGGCGCGCAGCACCTGCTTGGCGCCGACGGCCTTTCTGGGCGCTTCCTTGAGCGCAGACAGCATACCGATCCCTCCTCACTATGCAACTTATGTAGTATAGCATCCTCACCTGTAAAATGTCAATCATGCGTCGATTAATTTTACTCATGCAAGCGAAAAAGTGCGCGGATTTCGCCCCTGCTCGCTACCCTGAGGATGCCCCTTTGCGGCGGTTTTATACGCGGCACATCCCGGCCGAAAACCAGCCGGGATGCACGCAGATATGAACTTATGAAGCGGCGGCAGCAAGGGGCTGTCGGCACTGCCGACCTACAGGTCTTGCGGGGCACGGCCTTGAATCCAGCACCCATGGCAACAGGCACAGCCAACCGGCAACGCCGGCCACCAATCCGCAGGAAAACCTGCGGATTCGCAGACCTCGGCCGCTCTAATCTATGGCCGACAGATTCGTGCGGCCTCGGCGGCAGCAAGTGGAAGCCGACAGCGTCGGCTACCAATCCGCAGAGAATTCTGCGGATTCGCAGAATTCGGAAACTTCAATCTATGGTTTCCGAATTCGTCGACAGAACCGGCGGCAGCCAGTGGAAGCCGGCACTGCCGGCCCGGTTAGTAGACCTCGCGGATGGAGATGTCCTTGTAGCGCTTCATGCCGGTGCCGGCAGGGATGAGCTTGCCGACGATGACGTTTTCCTTCAGGCCCAGCAGCGGGTCGACCTTGCCCTTGATGGCGGCCTCGGTCAGCACGCGGGTGGTCTCCTGGAAGGAAGCAGCCGACAGGAACGACTCGGTGGCCAGCGACGCCTTGGTGATGCCCAGCAGCACGCGCCGCGCAGTCGCGGGACGTCCGCCGCGCAGAATCGTAGCTTCGTTCTCGCGCTCGAAGGCGAAGATGTCTACCATCGAGCCAGGCAGCATGTTGGTATCCGCCGCGTCCTGCACCTTGACCTTGCGCATCATCTGACGCACGATGATCTCAATGTGCTTGTCGGCGATGGAAACGGCCGCCACACCGTAGGCCTTTTCGACCTCCTTGAGCTCGTAGTCCTGCACGGCGCGAACGCCCAGGATACGCAGCAGGTCATGCGGATTGATCGCGCCGTCGGTGAGCTGCGTACCGGGGGTGACGGTCTGGCCGTCGGCCACGCGCAACTTGGCGCCATAGTTGATCGGATAGACCTTCGCGTCGCCATTCGTCGAGGTGACGGTGACTTCGCGCTTCTTCTTGGTTTCGGTAAGCGTGACGGTGCCCTCGATCTCGGACAGAACCGCCTCGCGCTTGGGACGACGGGCCTCGAACAGCTCCTCGACTCGGGGAAGACCCTGCGTGATATCCTCACCGGTATTGGCAACGCCGCCGGAGTGGAAGGTACGCATGGTCAGCTGCGTGCCGGGCTCGCCGATGGACTGGGCCGCGATGATGCCGACCGCCTCGCCGACGTCGACCATCTTGCCGTCCGCCATGGACGCGCCGTAGCAGCGGCAGCACACGCCGTTTTCGGTGTGGCAGGTCAGCACGGAGCGGATGAGCACCTCGGTGATGCCGCAGGCGATAATCTTCTTGGCCGTATTGTGGTCGATCAGCTCGTTCTGATGCACGAGCACCTCGCCGGTCTTGGGATCGATCACGTCCTCAGCCGCCACACGGCCGCGGATACGATCCTCAAGCGGCTCGATGACGCTCTGGCCGTCGCGGATCTCGGCCACCTTCAGGCCGCGGATGCGTTCGCCGCGCGCCTCGAAGCAGTCGTTTTCGCGCACGATGACCTCCTGCGCCACGTCGACCAGACGGCGGGTCATGTAGCCCGAGTCGGCGGTCTTCAGGGCGGTGTCGGTCAGGGCCTTACGGGAACCGTGGGAGGACAGGAAGAACTCCAGAACGGAAAGGCCTTCGCGGAAGTTTGCCTTGATGGGCAGCTCGATGATCTTACCGGAGGTGGAGGCCATCAGGCCGCGCATACCGGACAGCTGACGAATCTGGTTGGTCGAGCCGCGGGCGCCGGAATCCGCCATCATGTTGATGGGGTTGAACTCGTCCATCGACTCCATAACCGCCTTGGAAACGTCCTCGGTGGTCTTCTCCCAGACGGAGATGACCGCCTCGTAGCGCTCGTTTTCGGACAGACGGCCGCGCTTGAAGTCCTTTTCGATCTGCAGCACCTGCTTCTCGGCTTCCTCAACCATGGGCTTCTTGCAGGCGGGCACCACGACGTCGGCCACGGACACGGTCAGCGCGCCCTTGGTGGAGAAGTCGTAGCCCAGCTCCTTGATCTGGTCCAGCATCTGCGCGGTGCGGGTGGTGCCGTGGGCGCGGTAGCACGCGTCGACGATCTTGCCCAGCATCTTCTTGCCGACCTTTTCGTCGACCTCGAGCTTGAACATGTCGTCGATGGTCTCGCGCTTGGTCATGCCCATATCCTGGGGCACGGCCTCGTTGAAGATCACGCGGCCGATGGTGGTATCCACCAGGCGGGTGTACTCCACGCCGTCGATGGTTTTGGTCATGCGGATGCGGCACATCTCGCCCAGCTTGAGATTGCCGGTCGAGTAGGCCATCAGCGCCTCGTTGACGTCGCAGTAGGTCTTCATGTGCCTGAAGCCGTTCTCGTCCGGTTCGGGCGCGGGCACGCTGATCTGGGTCAGGTAATAGCAGCCCAGGATCATGTCCTGCGTGGGAACCACGACCGGCTTGCCGTCCTGGGGCTTCAGGATGTTGTTGGCGGCCAGCATCAGGAAGCGGGCCTCGGCCTGCGCCTCCTCGGAAAGCGGTACATGCACGGCCATCTGGTCGCCGTCGAAGTCGGCGTTGAAGGCGGTGCAGCACAGGGGGTGCAGCTTCAGTGCCTTGCCCTCGACCAGGATGGGCTCGAAGGCCTGAATGCCCAGTCGGTGCAGGGTAGGCGCACGGTTGAGCATCACGGGATGCTCCTTGATGACCTCCTCCAGCACGTCCCAGACCTCGGGCTTGACGCGCTCGACGGCGCGCTTGGCGGACTTGATGTTGTGCACCAGATCCTTCTCGACCAGGCGCTGCATGACGAACGGCTTGAACAGCTCGAGCGCCATCTCCTTGGGCAGGCCGCACTGATACAGCTTCAGGCTGGGGCCGACCACGATAACGCTTCGACCGGAGTAGTCGACGCGCTTGCCCAGCAGGTTCTGACGGAAGCGGCCCTGCTTGCCGCGCAGCATTTCGGAAAGGCTCTTGAGGGGGCGGTTGCCGGGGCCGGTAACCGCGCGTCCGCGGCGGCCGTTGTCGATCAGCGCATCGACTGCCTCCTGCAGCATGCGCTTCTCGTTGCGCACGATGATGTCGGGCGCGCCCAGCTCAAGCAGGCGCTTGAGGCGGTTGTTTCGGTTGATCACGCGGCGGTACAGGTCGTTCATGTCGCTGGTGGCGTAGCGGCCGCCGTCCAGCGGAACCATGGGGCGAAGATCCGGCGGAATGACCGGCACCACGTCCAGAATCATCCACTCGGGGCGGTTCGAGCTGGTGCGGAAGGCCTCGACGACCTCGAGGCGCTTGGCCGCCTTCTGCAGCTTCTGGCCCTCGGTCTCGCGGTTGCTTTCCTTCTCGGTCAGCACGCGGATTTCCTCGCGCAGATCGTGGCTGAGCTTGTCCAGATCCAGCTCCATCAGCAGTTCCTTGATCGCCTCGGCGCCCATGCCCACGCGGAAGGAGCCCACGTCGCCGTGCTCATAGGCCTCGTGGTACTCGCGGTCGGTGATGACCTGCATCTTGGTGAAGGCGGTGTCGCCGGGATCGAGCACGATGAACGCCGCGAAGTACAGCACCTTTTCAAGCGCCCTGGGGGTCAGCTCGAGCAGCGTGCCGATGCGGCTGGGGATGCCTTTAAAATACCAGATATGGCTGACCGGCGCGGCCAGCTCGATATGACCCATGCGCTCGCGGCGAACCTTGGCGCGGGTGACCTCCACGCCGCACTTGTCGCACACGATGCCCTTGTTGCGCACGCGCTTGTACTTGCCGCAGCTGCACTCCCAATCCTTGGTGGGCCCGAAGATGCGCTCGCAGAACAGGCCGTCGCGCTCCGGCTTCAGGGTGCGGTAGTTGATGGTTTCCGGCTTGGTGACCTCGCCGTGAGACCAGGCGCGGATCTGCTCGGGGGACGCCAGGTTGATCTGAATGGAGTCCAGATTATTAATATCAAACAAAGGGTCTTCTCTCCCTTCTATAAGCACGTCCGGTCGGGCGGTTTTTACGCCGCCCGACATACCTTAAAGCGATCAGAAGTCGTAGTCGTCCTCGCCGATGCCGCTGAGATCCTCGTCCATGTCGAACTCGTCGTCCTCCACGGCGTCCTCAAGCGGCTCGTCGCCCATGAGATCGGCGCTGGCGATGACGTCCTCGTCGCGCACCTCGCCCTCGCGTTCGGCGGGCGCGTCGTCCTCGGTGTCGTGCAGGTCGAGCTCTTGGCCGTTTTCGTCCAGGGCCTTGATGTCCAGCGCCAGGGACTGCAGCTCCTTCATCAGCACGCGGAAGGACTCCGGAATGCTGGGCTCGGGGATGTTTTCGCCCTTGACGATGGCCTCGAAGGTCTTCACGCGGCCGGCCATGTCGTCCGACTTGACCGTGATGATCTCCTGCAGCACGTGGCTCGCGCCGTAGGCATACAGCGCCCAGACCTCCATCTCGCCGAAGCGCTGGCCGCCGAACTGGGCCTTGCCGCCCAGGGGCTGCTGCGTGACCAGGGAGTAGGGGCCGGTCGAGCGGGCGTGGATCTTGTCGTCGACCAGGTGGTGCAGCTTCAGGTAGTACATGTAGCCCACCGTGACGCGGTGATCGAAGGGATCGCCGGTGCGTCCATCATAGAGCTGGATCTTGCCGTCACGGCCCAGGCCGTTTTTCATGAACTGGATGACCGGCTTGCCCTTTTCGTCAAACAGCTCGGTCTGCTCGACCTTGGAAGCCTTCTCCAGGCAGTCCTGGATTTCCTCGTAGGTCGCGCCGTCGAACACGGGGGTGGCGATGTGCCAGCCCAGCGCCTTGGCGGCCAGGCCCAGATGCACCTCCAGCACCTGACCGATATTCATACGGGAAGGAACGCCCAGGGGGTTGAGCACGATATCGACCGGGGTGCCGTCGGGCATGAAGGGCATGTCCTCCTCGCGCAGCACGCGGGACACGACGCCCTTGTTGCCGTGGCGGCCGGCCATCTTGTCGCCCACCTGGATTTTTCTCTTCTGCGCGATGTACACGCGCACGGTCTTGCTCACGCCGGGAGCCATCTCGTCGTGGTTCTCGCGGGTGAACTCCTTCACGTCCACGATGATGCCGAACTCGCCGTGCGGCACGCGCAGCGAGGTATCGCGCACCTCGCGGGCCTTCTCGCCGAAGATGGCGCGCAGCAGGCGCTCCTCGGCGGTCAGCTCGGTTTCGCCCTTGGGCGTGACCTTGCCCACCAGGATGTCGCCGGCACGAACCTCCGCGCCGATGCGGATGATGCCGTTTTCGTCCAGGTCGCGCAGCGCGTCGTCGCCGACGTTGGGAATGTCGCGGGTGATTTCCTCCGGCCCCAGCTTGGTGTCGCGGGCCTCGGACTCGTATTCCTCGATGTGAATGGAGGTGTAGATGTCCTCCTTCACCAGGCGCTCGCTCAGCAGAACGGCGTCCTCGTAGTTATAGCCTTCCCAGGTCATGAAGGCGATCAGGGCGTTGCGGCCCAGCGCGATTTCGCCGTTGTCGGTCGAGGGACCGTCGGCGATGACCTGGCGCTCGGCCACGATCTCGCCCTGGTTCACGCGCGGGCGCTGGTTGATGCAGGTGCCCTGGTTGGAGCGGGCGAACTTTGTCAGGCGATACTGATCCTGCGCGCCGGTCTCGGTGCGGATGACGATCTGGTCGGCGTCCACGTACTCGACCACGCCGCCATGGCGGGCCAGCAGCACGACGCCCGAGTCGCAGGCGGCCTTGTACTCGATGCCGGTACCCACGATGGGGGCCTCGGGCACCAGAAGCGGCACGGCCTGGCGCTGCATGTTCGAGCCCATCAGGGCGCGGTTTGCGTCGTCGTTCTCCAGGAAGGGGATCATGCCGGTGGCGACGGAGACCAGCTGGCGGGGCGACACGTCGACGAAATCGACGCGGTTCTTGTCCACCTCGGTGATCTCGTCGCGGATACGTACGGTGATACGGTCGTGCAGGAAGTGTCCCTCGTCGTCCAGCGGCTCATTGGCCTGGGCCACGATGTAGTTGTCTTCCTCGTCCGCGGTCATGTAGACGATCTCGTCGGTGACGCAGCGGGTGACCGGATCGACGCGGCGGTAGGGGGCCTCGATGAAGCCGTATTCGTTGATGCGCGCGTAGGTGGCCAGCGAGCCGATCAGGCCGATGTTCGGGCCTTCAGGGGTCTCAATGGGGCAGATACGGGCGTAGTGGGAGTAGTGCACGTCTCGCACCTCGAAGGAGGCGCGGTCGCGGTTCAGGCCGCCCGGGCCCAGGGCCGACAGACGGCGCTTGTGGGTCAGCTCGGCCAGCGGGTTGGGCTGGTCCATGAACTGGGACAGCTGAGAGGAGCCGAAGAACTCCTTGATCGCCGCGGACATGGGGCGGATGTTGATCAGATCCTGCGGGCGAACCTTGGTGGGATCCTGCGTCGCCATGCGCTCCTTGACGATGCGCTCCAGGCGGGCCAGACCCACGCGGATCTGGTTCTGCAGCAGCTCGCCCACGCTGCGCAGGCGGCGGTTGCCCAGGTGGTCAATGTCGTCGGTGGTACCCACGCCGTAGGGCAGGGTCAGCTGATAGGACACGGAAGAGATGATGTCGTCGATCAGCACGTGCTTGGGAATCAGGCGGCTGACATTCTCGGTGAGCACCTGCAGGATGGGCGCGCCGTCCGCCCTGGCCACGTCGATGAGCTCCTGCAGCGCCGGGGCGTGCACGCGTTCAAACAGCTTGAGGGGTTCCACGCCCTTCTCGGCGATATACTCCTCGCGCTCGCGCAGGTACTGCTCGTACATCTCCGGGCTGTAGTCCTTGAAGAACTCGTCGAAGCGCACGAAGTTGTTGCCCACGATGCGAATCTCGCGGTCCTCGCCCTGGATGAACACCGTGTTCACGCCCACGTTCTGGATCTGCTCGGCCATTTCGCGGGTCAGGGTGGTGCCGGCGGGGGCCATGACCTCGGCGGTATGTGGGTTGACCACATCCTGGCTCAGCACGCGGCCGGCGATGCGGGTGGCGATGGCCAGCTTCTTATTATACTTGTAGCGGCCGACGCGGGCCAGGTCGTACTTTTTGGGGTCGAAGAAGGTGCCGTTGAGCAGGTTGCGGGCAGAGTCCACCGTCGGCGGCTCGCCGGGACGCAGGCGCTTGTAAATCTCCATCAGGGCCTGGTCGGTATTCTTGCTCTGGTCGGCGGCAAAGGTGGCGGTCAGGCGCTCGTCCTCGCCCAGCACGGCAGTAATGTCCGCGTCGGAGGACAGGCCCAGCGCGCGCAAAAGCGCGGTGATCGGCACCTTGCGGGTGCGGTCGATGCGCACGGAGAACACGTCGTTCGCGTCGCACTCATACTCCAGCCACGCGCCGCGGTTGGGGATCATCTTGGCGGCGTAGGTGAAGCGGCCGGCCTTGTCGATGGTCTTCTCATAATACACGCCGGGCGAACGCACCAGCTGGCTGACGATGACGCGCTCCGCGCCGTTGATGACGAAGGTGCCGTGCTCGGTCATCAGCGGGAAATCGCCGATAAAGACCTCGCTCTCGCTGACGTCATGAGTTTCGCGGTTGGTCAGGCGCACCTTCACCTTCAGGGGCGCGGCAAAGGTCTGGTCGCGCTCCTTGCAGCGTTCCACCGTGTTCTTCGGCTGACTGTCCAGGCTGTAGTCGATGAACTCGAGCACCAGCGTGTCGTTGTAGTCGGTAATCGGCGAAACGTCCGCCAGCACTTCCTTGAGGTCGACCTTTAGAAAGTGCTGGTAGGAGTTCTTCTGCACTTCGATAAGATCCGGGACCGGAAGCGCTTCTTCGATCCTCGCGAAGCTCATTCTCGTGCGTTTGCCCATCTGCACCTCATGGATCATATAAAGCAATCACCCCTCATCAGAATCGGTTGTCGTGGTTTATTGCTGACGCAGACGTGTCGTAAATTTTTTGATAAAAATCACTTGCCAAGCCGGACGTTGCGTGGTACAATCGTTCCCGTCGGCCGGGTTTTCCGCTTTGCCGGGGAAAAAGGCGACACGAATGCGATACTACTACAATTTATTATCATACCACTCGTTCCGGCGTTCGTCAAGAGCCCTCCAGGGCGTAAAATTCGCGCGTGCAGTTAACTTTTCGGAAAGTGCTCACATTTAACACAAAAACGGCCCCGAACGGAGCCGTTTTCGTCTGTTTCAGGAAATTCAATGCCGCAGGGCTATTTGCATGATTTCCTGCACGTACCTGCGTTGTATGCAGGAAATCATGTCATTTCAGAAGACCCGCGGTCTGGCTTCTTACCGCAGATACTCGCGGATCAGGCGCTCGCGCAGGCCGGGCACCCAGTTCTGGCCGTTGTCGTCGTACACCTCGTCCACCGGGAAGGTATAGGCCTCGGGGCACTTCTCGAAGATCTGCGCCATGGCGCGGGTATGCAGCATCGCGTCCTCTGCCGTGCAGGCGATTTCTCCGCCGTCACGGATGGCGTCCACCACGTCCCACAGCTTGTGCATGCGGTCGATTCCGGTGCCGAGGTTGGTGTCGCCGTAGCGTTTTTCGGTGCCGTCGTTAAAGTGGAAGGTCAGCTCCGCGCCGTCCCTGCCCAAGCCGCCGAACGCGATGCGTCCCTTCTCGAAGACGTACTCGAACATCGGGTTCTGCGCCTCCTTCCGGCCGATGGCGTGCGAGGCCACGAAGGTCAGCCTGCCCGTGCCGATTCGGCCGCGCAGCACGATCGTGTCGAAGGTCTCGATCGGGTTGGCGCGGAAGGTCTGCACCTCGACATCGGTCAGCTCGCATCCGGACACCCACAGCATGTTCTCCAGGTAGTGCGCCGTGGCGTTGCTGGCCACGCTGTCGAAGATGGGCGCGCCGTTCTTGTCATACTTCTTCCCTGCCCAGCCGGTGCCGCGGCGGTAATAGGTCATGTCGCGCGGCCAGAGCACCAGCGCCCGCATCGATACGGGCTTGCCGAACAGGCCCACGCGCGCGTCCTTCTGGAAGGCGTGCATAACCGGGTCGTAGCACCACTGGAAGCCCACCGCCAGGATCTTTCCGGTCGCCTTCGACGCGTCCAGCATCCTCTGCGCGTCGTCAAGCGTCGCCGCGATCGGCTTTTCAATCAGCACGTGACTGCCGTGCTCCATGCAGTAAATCGCCTGGTGCGCGTGCAGCGGAATCGGCGTGCTGATAATGGCCAGGTCGGCCGTCTTCTCGGCGTAAAACTGCTCTACCGAGTCGTAAAACACCGCGTTCATCGCCTTGAGCGTCTCGTACTCCGCGCCCTTGTCGGCGTAGGGGTCTACCACGCCCGCCAGCGTCAGCCCGCCCTGCGCCCCCCGCGCCGCGAGCTCCTTCACGTAACACACCGCATAGCCGCCCGAGCCGACCAGCACCACGTTCAGGTTCTTCATACCTTTTCCTCCTCGCATATATTTCTAACCGTTTGTTTACTTATCTTCCTGTCTGCATCATATCACAAAACCTTCCCGCGGTCAATCCGAATCTGCGCGTAAATCCTGAAAAAGGCAGAGTACCTCGCGATACTCCGCCTTCATTTTGTTCGTCCTTCCGGGAAGGAACGCCAGCAGGCGGCCCTCGGCCCTCGCCCGCCGCGGTCATCCCCCCGCGGTGGCTGTGCCGACAGACGTTTTTCGGGCATGCCCCAGAACACGAAGAAATCGACCGCTCCAATCTATGGCGGTCGATTTCGTGTGCTGCTGCGCGGCAGCAGGTGGTTCCGGGCACTGCCCGGTCGTGTGCTGTCCGGCAGCAGCAGGTGGGTGCAGGCTCAGCCTGCCGTTTCCCTTGCGTGGCACTATCACAGGGTCTTCAGAATACGAAGAAATCGACCGCTCTAATCTATGGCGGTCGATTTCGTGTGCTGCTGCGCGGCAGCAGGTGGTTCCGGGCACTGCCCGGTCGTGTGCTGTCCGGCAGCAGCAGGTGGGTGCAGGCTCAGCCTGCCGTTTCCCTTGCGTGGCACTATCACAGGGTCTTCAGAATACGAAGAAATCGACCGCTCCAATCTATGGCGGTCGATTTCGTGTGCTGCTGCGCGGCAGCAGGTGGCCGTCGGCACTGCCGACTAGAATTCCGCGGTGCCGGTCGTGCGCGGGAAGGGCAAAACGTCCCGGATATTGGAGATGCCGGTCAGGTACATCACCATGCGCTCGAAGCCCATGCCGAAGCCGGAGTGCTTGACCGAGCCGTACTTGCGCAGCTCGAGGTACCACCAGTAGTCCTCGACGTTCATGCCCAGCTCGCGAATGCGCTCAGTGAGCACGTCCAGGCGCTCCTCGCGCTGGCTGCCGCCGCACAGCTCGCCCACGCCGGGCACCAGCAGGTCGGCCGCCGCGACGGTCTTGCCGTCCTCGTTGGCGCGCATGTAGAAGGCCTTGATCTCCTTGGGATAGTCGGTCACGAACACCGGCCTGCCGAAGTGCTTCTCGGTCAGGTAGCGCTCGTGCTCGGTCTGCATGTCACAGCCCCAGTAGGGCTTGTACTCGAACTCGTGGCCGCTCTTTTCCAGGATGTCGATCGCCTCGGTGTAGGTGCAGCGCACGAAGTCCGCGTCGCGCACGGCGCTCAGGCGCTCGATCAGGCCCTTGTCCACGAAGCTGTTCAGGAACTTCATCTCGTCCGGGCACTCGGTGAGTACCGCGTCGATGACGTACTTAATCATGTCCTCCTGAAGGTCCATGTCCTCCTTCAGGGTGGCGAAGGCCATTTCGGGCTCGATCATCCAGAACTCGGCCGCGTGGCGCTGGGTGTTGGAGCGCTCGGCGCGGAAGGTCGGGCCGAAGGTGTACACGTCGCGGAAGGCGAGCGCCAGCGTCTCGGCGTTGAGCTGACCGGACACGGTCAGGGACACGGGCTTGCCGAAGAAGTCCTTGCTGTAGTCGACCGAGCCGTCCTCCCTGCGGGGCGGGTTGGAAAGGTCGAGCGTCGTAACCTGGAACATCTCGCCCGCGCCCTCGCAGTCGCTGCCGGTGATCAGCGGGGTGTTGACGTAGACGAAGCCGCGGTCGTGGAAGAAGCGGTGAATGGCCTGAGCCGCCACCGAGCGGATGCGGAAGGCGCACTGGAACAGGTTGGCGCGCGGGCGCAGGTGCGCGATGGTGCGCAGGTACTCGGGCGAGTGGCGCTTCTTCTGAAGCGGGTAGTCGACCGGGCTTTCGCCCAGCACGCACAGCGTCTCGGCCTTCAGCTCGAACGGCTGAGGCATATCGGGCGTGACGACCAGGCGGCCCTCGGCCTCGATGGAGCAGCCCACGGTGATCTTTTTGGTGATTTCGCGGTAATTATTCAGGCGGGCTTCCTCCACGACGATCTGCAGGTTTCGGAAGCAGGAGCCGTCGTTGAGCTCGATGAACGCAAAGTTCTTGGATTCGCGCATGGTACGCACCCAGCCCTGCACGCGAACGCCGGAAACATCCTGCGCCGGTTGGCTGGCAAACAGCTGTCTGACAGTATAATCAGCCATGGAAAAAGTCCCCCTTCGATGAATTGAACCTATTATAGCCCTTTTCACGCGGAAATGGAACACACTTCCGGTAAATTAACGCGCAAAATACTCGTTTTATGCACCCGTCAGGACAGGCGAACGATGACCATGCCCTCCGCCCGGCGGATATACCCGTCTTCGGGATAGGCGGGCATTCCCTCCGCCAGCGCCTTCGCCCGCTCCTGCTGCGCCCTCTTCGCCTTTTCGCCGCCCAGGCCCAGCGTCGCCTGAATGAATCCCCAGCTCCTGTCCGAGTTCTGCGCCTGGTCAATCGGAGAATAGTCCCAGCCGAAAAGCGACGCGCCGAAGACGTTGCTCCTGTGGCAGGCCTCGTTGAGCGGCGCATCCCATCTGCCCAGGAACACCGTGCAGTCGTAATCCTCCCCGCCGCACGCGTCCTCGATATCCTGGTAAATCCGCTCCGACATCGCCAGATCCTGCTGATAGCGCACGTCGTCCGTGTAGAGCAGCCGCATGCCCCGCGCGCAGGAAGCAACGCACAGCACGGCGGCTGCCAGCGTCACGGCCAGGCGCAAAACGCCCCTGAACCTTTCGCCGAAGCTGCCCGAGGCATAATACAGAAGGAAGGCCGAGGCCAGGGGCAGCGAAAACTGCATTCTCTCCATCATTCGGTCTCCCAGAAGAAGCGCCATGAAGAACGGGCTGAGCACCGTCACAAGCGCCGCAATCCACACCGGAGCGCCCTTTTGCCGACTGACTGCCAGCGCAGCCGTCAGCGCGACCAGTCCCACGCCGAACGAAGGCAGGTAAACCTCGCTGCCCGCAATCGTCTCGCCCATGTACTCAAGCACCGCCCGCAGGCACTCGCCGGGCTTCCATACGCCCCAGCGAATCATCTGCGTCAGGTAGCCCGCGTTCCCCTGCCGGACGAGCTTGTCGATCAGGCGATAGACCAGCAGCGCCGCGGCAAACGGAGCCACAAAGGCAAGTCCTTCCCGCACGAAGCGCGCAAACGACGTTTGAGGATTTTTGCGCAGTCTCAGCAGCAGGCAGGCCGCCGCGCCGGTAATGTACATCGCGGTGATCGCCTGATACGCCGAAATCGCCAGCACCATCAGGGCGACGGCCAGGAGGAAGGAAAGCAGCTTCCAGTCCCCTTCCTCGCAGACCCGGCACACGGCCCGCAGCGAAACCGGAACCAGCAATATGCCCAGCGCGACCTCTGCCGCCATCATCTGGAAATAAAACATGTACAGCCAGGTATGCGCCGTCACATACAGCGCGGCGAAAATCCACTCCCGGCCGCCTCCTGAATCGTCGGCCGAGTGAAACAGGTAGCACCACAGAAACGCACCGAACGAGAAAAAGGCGATAAACAGCAGGCCGCTGTAGTACGGATTGTAGCGGAGATTGCCGAGCAGCGGCTTGAGCACCGCCTGACCGAAGCGGCCGATATACATCCATCCCTGCAGCGTTCCCGGCTCGTTGATGAACCCCTCGCAATCCACCCGCACGTTCAGCGAAAACGCGTTGTGCGCATAACAGACGCAGCACAGCAGCGCGCACAGAGCAAACAGCCCGCGCCGCCTCGATAAGTAGTCCGCAAAGCGCCTTCTTTCCCGGCTCAGCACGTACCTGTCACCTCTCTCAGTCCTTCGGGATGCAGTCCACCCAGCGCGTCATGTTGCGCTCGAACTTGGCGCGGTAGATCTCGGTGTACTCCTCGGCGGTGATTCCGTAGCACAGGAACACATCGTTCAGGTACATCACCACGTCCGCGATCTCCTCGATGAAGTGGCGGCGGGTTTCCGGGTCGTTCATGATGGCCTGGTCGCCCATCTTTTTGATGACGTCGGCCGCCTCGCCCGCCTCGATGATGCCCCACAGCAGCTGATGCGCGCCCTGCTCCGGCACCATCGGCGACCAGATCTTGTGATACTGCTCCTGAAGCGTCCTCTGCATCTCCAGCTGTTCGTCCACGGTCAGTTTTCCGTTGTGTTCCATGGTAATTCTCCTCTTTTTATAGTCATTGCAGTGATTATAGCACAGGTTTTCCCGCTTGGAAAGGGGCAATTTCCCCGCCCGCGCGGCGGAAGCTGCCCGGCGTGCGGCCCAGGAGCGCCGAAAACGCCCGATCCATCTGCCGCGTGCCGCCAAACCCGCTCAGCCGCGCGACCTCCTCCACGCTCGCGCCCGTCCCGGTCAGCAGCTCCCGCGCCCGATCCAGCCGGTACATGGTCAGCAGGCGGCGAAAGTTCATTCCCACGCCCCGGTTTACGCAGCGCGACAGGTATCGCCAGTCATACCCCATTTCGCCCGCCAGCGCGCGCAGCGTCAGCTCCTCGGCAAATCGCGCGTCCACCTCGGCGAGCACGCGCCGGAGCGGCCCCTCCCCCGCGTCCGCCTGCACGAAGCGCACCTGCTCCATACAGCAGCCGCACAGGGCGTACAGGCCCGCCTGGCGCGTACAGCGGTTGTTTTCCGGGCGAAGAAAGGCGGCCGCCGCCTCAAAGCGGGCTTTGCCGGGCGAAAACACCGCCTTCTCCCCAGAAAGGCCGCGCACCGCCTGGAAAAAATCCTGGGCGCAGCTTACCGAAAACACCACAACCGCGATCCGGCTGCCCGCTTCGCCCCCGTAGGCGTGCGGCCTGGAGGGCAGAATCAGCGCGGCCTGCCCGGCGCGCATCGTCTCCCGCCGGCTGTCGACCTCCAGCACAGTCTGTCCGGAAAAGCACAGCGCCAGCTCAGGGTGCCTGTGCAGGTGCACAGGAAACCGAAACGCCTCGTATTCCCGATAATCGTAGCGCTCCTGCGCCTCGGAATTCTCCCGCTGATAAAACGCCATAGCCGCCTCCGAAAAAGTTACCTTTTGTCCGGTATTGTACACCTTTTCACCTTTCCGTTCGCGTCCCGGCGTGTTAAAATAGAGACAGAAAAACTCAGGGAGGGATAGACCATGAAGAGCGTTACCGTCTGCCTGAACCATTCGCGCGGCGTGATCGCGCCCGAAATCTACGGCCACTTTTGCGAGCACCTCGGCGGCGTGTTTTACGACGGGCTGTGGGTGGGCCCGGACAGCCCCATCGAGAACGTCCACGGCTTCCGAAAGGCGCTGGTGGACAGCTTCCGGAAAATCTGCCCGCCGGTGCTGCGCTGGCCGGGCGGCTGCTTCGCCGAGACCTACGACTGGCGCGACGGCATCGGCCCGCGCGAAAAGCGCCCGCGCAGGCTCAACTGGTGGTACAACAACGACGGCCGCGTGGAGAGCAATCAGGTGGGCACGCACGAGTTCATCGACCTGTGCCGCCTGGTGGGCGCGCAGCCCTACTTCGCCGCCAACATGACCAGCGTCACCCCGCTGCACATCCGCGACTGGATGGAATACTGTAACATGCCCGCCCACGAAACCACCCTGGCCGACGAGCGCGCCCAGAACGGCGACGAGCAGCCCTTCGGCGTCAGGTACTGGGGCATCGGCAACGAAAACTGGGGCGGGGGCGGCAACATGACCGCCGAGATGTGCGCCCGGGAATTCATGCGCTGCGCCACCGTCTGCCGCAGCGTACCCGGCGAAAAGGTGCTTGTGGCGTGCGGCGCGAACGGACACGACGTGGCCTGGACGCGCGAAATGATGCGCACGATGCACGCCAAGGGCTGCCTGCCCGAGGCGCTGAGCGTACACTACTACTGCGGAACCGCCGGCACGCCGCAGGAGTTCACCGAGGCGGAATGGTACGAGCTGCTGCGCAGGGCCGACTTCATGCGCCGCATCGTCGACGACCACCGCGCCGCCATGGACGAATTCGACCCCGAGCGCCGGGTGAGCCTGTTCGTGGACGAGTGGGGCTGCTGGCATCAGGAGGGCACCGGCCCCAGCAAGGGCAAAAACCTCTTCGAGCAGCAGAGTAACCTGCGCGACGCGGTCGTCGCCGCGCTGACGCTCAACCTGTTCAACAACCGCTGCGACGTGGTGGGCATGAGCAACGTGGCGCAGCTGTGCAACAACCTGCATACGCTGTACCTGGCCTCAGGCGAACATTTCCTCGAGACCCCCACCTACTTCGTCTACGACCTGTTCAAGGCGCATCAGGGCGCGCGTCAGCTCGAAACGCTGGTCGACTGCGGCTGCGCAGGCCCCGACGACGGAGAAGCGCCGCTTTGCCAGGTCTCCGCGTCCGCCTCGCAGGCACAGGACGGCTCCGTCACTCTCACCCTCGCCAACCTGTCCGTCACCGGCTCCGCAGACGTGCGGCTGGACGCGCTGGGCGGCGTGCTGACCGGCACGGCGGAGATTTCCACGCTCTGCGCCGCCGACCCGCATACCTGCAACACCTTCGAAAACCCGCACGCCGTGCGCCCGGCTTGCGAAAGCCGCCCCTTCGCCTCGGGCGATACCATCCGCCTGCCCGCCGCGTCGGTCGTGTCCGTCCGCATCGCGAGGTAATGGCCGCACGCGCGCCGTTTCCCCGCCCTTTAGGCGGCAGCTCCCCCTTCCGCCAACTCGTCAAAACTTTTTTGACAAGCTGAGCCCGGCCGCAAAGCCGGGCCTTTTCTTATTTCCGCACCGGCAGGCCAGACGGTTCCAGGCAGCAGGCTCTAGCGCGGCCTCGCAGCCCTGGTGGGGCAGTGTCTTGAGTTTTCCGCCCACGGAGAATCCGGGATCTCTATTTGTCCGCCTGCGATTGGGGAGGACAGGAGTCAAACTTCGGTGGGGGTCTGGGGGAGCGCGAAGCGGAGCGGAGCCTCCCCCAGCTCGCGCCGGCAATCCGCAGGGAAGCCTGCGGATTCGAAGACCTTGGCCGCTTCAATCTATGGCGGCCAATGGTCGTCGCCAGAACCGGCGGCAGCAGATGGAACCAGGCACTGCTCGGGCGGGCAGTGCCCGCCAGTCAATCCGCAAGCAAGTCTTGCGGATTCGAAGACCTTGGCCGCTTCAATTTATGGCGGCCAATGGTCGTCGCCAGAACCGGCGGCAGCAGATGGAACCAGGCACTGCTCGGGCGGGCAGTGCCCGCCAGTCAATCCGCAAGCAAGTCTTGCGGATTCGAAGAACCCAGCCGCTCCAATTTATGGCGGCTGGGTTCGTGTTCTATCCGGCGGTAGCAACCGGCAGTCGGCACTGCCGACCGGCGGCAGCAAGTGGCTGTCGGCACTGCCGACCGGCAGCAAGTGGCTGTCGGCCCTGCCGACGCAAGGGAGTGACAGGATTGTGCAATAAAATGGCAGAATCAGCGATTGCAGAGCAAGGGAAATGCTGATATAATAGAAGCATGGAAGTATGTCCACGCTGAAAAGGCGATCAATACCCGAAAGGAGTCTTTCTAAAATGAAGGCAATAGTAAACGGCCGCATCGTGCTGCCCACCCGCACCCTGACCGGCAAAGCACTGCTGTTTGACGACAAGTTCCGCGCCATCGTCTCCCCCGAGGAGATCGGCGACGCGCAGGTGATCGACGCGGGCGGCAAGTACGTCGTGCCCGGCCTGATCGACATGCACATCCACGGCTACCTAGGCAACGACTCTTCCGACGGCGAGGTGAGCGAGCTGGTCGCCATGGCCGAGGGTCTGGCCAAAAACGGCGTGACCAGCTGGCTGCCCACCACCATGACCATCTCCTACGACGCGCTGCGCAAGGCCTTCGCCGCCATCCGCGAGGCCATGAAGCCGGGCGTGAACACCAAGGGCGCGACCATCCTGGGCGTGAACTCGGAAGGCCCGTTCATCTGCGTGGCCAAGAAGGGCGCGCAGAACGCGGCCTATGTCAAGCCCCTCGACGTGGAATTCCTGAAGGAGTACGCCGACATCGTGCGCGTGTTCACCGTCGCGCCCGAGGAAAAGGGCAACATGGAGGCCATCCGCCGCATCGCCGCCGAGACGAACATGCTCATCTCCATCGGCCACAGCGACGCGACCTATGAACAGGCCGTGGACAGCATTGAGGCCGGTGTGCGCCATGCCACCCACCTGTTCAACGCCATGACCGCGCTCACCCACAGGAAGCCCGGCGTGGTCGGCGCAGTCCTGAACGACGCGCGCGTCTCCACCGAGCTGATCTGCGACACCTATCACGTCAATCCCGCCCTCTACGAGATGGTGCACGCGCTCAAGGGCGACAAGCTGGTCATGATTACCGACTGCCTGCGCGCCGGCGGCCTCGAGGACGGCGAATACGACCTGGGCGGCCAGACCGTCGTGCTCAAGGACAACCTCTGCCGCCTGCTGGACGGCACCATCGCCGGCTCCGTGCTCACCCTCAACAAGGGCGTGTACAACGTGCTCAGGAACACCACCCTGCCCGTGCACGAGTGCGTGAAGATGGCCTCCCTCAACCCCGCCAGCGCCCTGGGCTTCGACAAGACCAAGGGCTCCATCGAGGTGGGCAAGGACGCCGACTTCTTCCTGGCCGACGAGACCTTTGACACCTTCGGCACCTTCATCGGCGGCGAACAAGTGTGCTAACCGGGCAGTGCCCGGCCCCACTTGCTGCCGCCGATTCTGGCGACGACCATTGGCCGCCATAAATTAAAGCGGCCAAGGTCTTCGAATCCGCAGGAATTCCTGCAGATTGATGGTCGGCATTGCCGACTCATGGAGTACGAACCCGGAGGCGGTGCTGGCACCGACCACACGACCGGGCAGTGCCCGGACCCACCTGCTACCGCCTCTCCTGTCGATGCCTGAGCGATAACCCGCATTTTCCAAGCATCGAAACCTGAAGCATAGCTTTCCATTAAAAGACTGCGGCAGGATTGCGGAAAACGTGAACGACGAGTCGCTCACCCTGCCGCCATTCAGACAAAAACTAAAAACAGCAAAGGAGCATACCGACATGAACCTGAAAGTAAAAGCGGTTTTGGATCCGGCGTTTCAGCCCATGTCCGTGCTGCTGCGCGACTACAGCGCGGCGGTTCAGGCGGCGAAGAGCCAGAAGCTGGTCGTGAGCATCGTGCGCAATCAGGGCTACACCTCCTCCTACGCAATGGACGTGTTCGCCGACGATACCGGCCATGACGAAGAGAACATCCGCGTGATCGAGCGCGTGGTCAAGACCCTGCTGTGGATCAAGGGCGGCTACAAGATCGTCATCTCCGGCAGCAAGGTGATCTACGACGCGATTGCCGAGGCCTACAAGGTGGGCGGCGCGCGCGACTTCGACAACGACTTCATGAGCGGCGTGTACGAGCGCCCGTTCGAGACCGAGTACATCGAGAAGGCCGAGGACGCCCCCGCGACGCACGAGGCCGCCGCGCCCGTCGGCCGCCACCTGGACGGCTGCCGCATCGGCTTCGACGCGGGCGGCTCCGACCGCAAGGTCTCCGCGGTGGTGGACGGCGAGACCGTCTATTCCGAGGAGGTCATCTGGCACCCCAAGAAGAACAGCGACCCGCACTACCACTTCGACGGCATACTGGACGCCTTCAAGACCGCCGCGTCCAAGATGCCCCGCGTGGACGCGATCGGCGTGAGCTCCGCGGGCGTATACATCGACAACAAGGCCATGGTCGCCTCCCTGTTCATCGAGGTGCCCAAGACTCCTGAGAACTTCGAGTTCACCAAAAACATTTACCTCAACGCCGCCAAGGCGCTCGATCCCAACGTGCCCATTGAGGTGGCCAACGACGGCGACGTGACCGCCCTGGCCGGCGCGATGGACCTGAACGACGACTCCGTGCTGGGCATCGCCATGGGCACCAGCGAGGCAGGCGGCTACGTGGACGCTTCCGGCAACATCACCGGCTGGCTCAACGAGCTGGCGTTCGTCCCGGTGGACGCGAATCCCGACGCGATGCGCGACGAGTGGAGCGGCGACGTGGGCTGCGGCGTGAAGTACTTCTCGCAGGACGCGGTCATCAAGCTGTGCCCCGCGGCCGGCATTGACCTGCCCGAGGAGCTGACCCTGGCCGAGAAGCTCAAGTTCGTGCAGAACCTGCAGGCGCAGGGCGACCCCCGCACCCGCGGCATCTACGAGACCATCGGCGTGTATTTCGGCTATGAAATCGCCTACTATGCCATGTTCTACGACATCAAGCACGTGCTCATCATGGGCCGCGTGACCTCCGGCACCGGCGGCGTGCTGCTGCTGGACAAGGCGAAGGAAGTGCTCGAGACCGAGTTCCCCGAGCTGGCCAAAAAGATCGCTCTCAACATCCCGGACGAGAACAGCCGCCGCGTGGGTCAGTCCGTCGCCGCGGCCAGTCTGCCCGCGATCACAGCAGGCTGAGCCTGCACGCACCTGCTGCCGGTCGGCAGGGCCGACTGCCACTTGCTGCCGGCAGGCTGAGCCTGCACGCACTTGCTGCCGCCGGTTCTGACGACGACCTCAGGGGCCATAAATTGAAGCCCCTGAGGTCTGCGAATCCGCCGGGCAGTGCCCGGCTCCACCTGCTGCCGCGCATCCTGGCGACGACCATTGGCCGCCATACATTAGAGCGGCCAAGGTCTTCCCCTGCCAGCACGTTTTGCGTCTGTCAGGTCTGGTCGGCGCTGCCGGTCGGCAGGGCCGACTGTCACCTGCTGTCGCCGGTTCTGGCGACGACCTAAGGGGCCATAGATCGAAGCCCCTGAGGTCTGCGAGTCCCCAGGAACCTCCTGCGGGCTGCGCGGGCGGCAGGATTCAAGCGGCAGGATTCAACCAAAACATACAGTCCCCCGGTTCGCTGGCCTGACCAGCTTCATTCATTAAAGAGGAGGAAACCCCAAATGGACAAGAAAGTACGCATCGGCATTATCGGCTGCGGCGGCATCGCCAACGGCAAGCACATGCCCGCCCTGAAGAAGCTGGCCAACGTGGAAATGGTCGCCTTCTGCGACATCATCGAGGAAAAGGCCGTCAAGGCCGCCAGGGAATTCGGCGTGCCCGGCGCGAAGGTCTTTACCGACTACAAGGAGCTGCTCAAGGAGCAGGACATCGACGTGGTGCACGTGCTGACCCCCAACAAGCAGCATTCCTTCATCACCGTGGACGCGCTCGAGGCCGGCAAGCACGTCATGTGCGAGAAGCCCATGGCTATCAACTCCGCCGAGGCCAAGAAGATGATCGACGCGGCCAAGCGCACCGGCAAGAAGCTGACCATCGGCTATCAGAACCGCTTCCGTCCCGAATGCCTGTACCTGAAGAAGGTCTGCGAGAACGGCGAGCTGGGCGACATCTACTATGCCCGCGCGCAGGCCGTCCGCCGCCGCGCCGTGCCTACCTGGGGCGTGTTCCTGGATGAGGAAAACCAGGGCGGCGGTCCGCTGATCGACATCGGCACCCACGCGCTCGACCTGACCCTGTGGGAGATGAACAACTACGAGCCGGCGATGGTCGTGGGCACCAAGTACCGTGAGCTGGCCGACACCGAAAACGCCGCCAACGCCTGGGGCAGCTGGGATCCCAAGAAGTTCACCGTCGAGGATTCCGCGTTCGGCTTCATCCGCATGAAGAACGGCGCGACCATCTACCTCGAGGCCAGCTGGGCGCTCAACACCCTGGACGTGCACGAGGCCAAGACCATCCTGTGCGGCGACAAGGGCGGCGCGGACATGATGGGCGAGGACGGCGGCCTGCGCATCAACGGCGAAAAGTACTCCAAGACCTTCGTCACCGAGCCCGACCTCAAGATGGGCGGCGCGGCCTTCTTTGACGGCGTGACCGGCGGTTCCCCCGCTGAGATCGAGGCCGCCATGTGGATCGACCACGTGCTCGACGACTCCAAGCCGCTGGTCACCAAGCCCGAGCAGGCCTTCGTCGTCACCCAGATCCTCGAGGCCATCTACACCTCCGCGCAGACCGGCAAGCCCGTCTACTTCGACTAGGATTACGCTGGGGAGGCCGCCTTTTTGAAAAAGGCGCCTCCCCAGACCTCTCCCGGAAAACACATTGATCCGCGCAACGAATTGCCATGCAGAAGTGCACTTCCCCGAATGAAACGTCTTCCGGCCTTGCCTTCTATCTAAAGGAATGCAAACGCCCAAAAGCGAAGACCCCGGCCGCATGAGAAGTCATACGGTCGGGTTTCGTTTACCTGGAACAGTCCTGCCCTGCAGCCCTCGCAGAGTGTTTCCCAATGCTGACCGGTAATCGTCATCAGGAGGCACGATAGCAAGTGGTTGCAGGTTCAACCTGTCGGCAAGCGCCGACCCATAATCCACGGAGACTTCCGGGGATTCGAAGACTTCGAGGCCTCTAATCTATGGGCCTCGACAGTCGTCGCCTGAACCGGCGGCAGCAGGTGGCTCCGGGCACCGCCCGGCGGCGGCAGCAAGCGGCACCGGGCACTGCCCGGCGGCGGCAGCAAGTGGCTCCGGGCACTGCCCGCATTCGGGGAGCCGCACTCCTGCATGGCGATTCGTCACGCGGATCAATGTGTTTTCCGGGAGAGGTCTGGGGAGGCGCCTTTTTCAAAAAGGCGGCCTCCCCAGCGTTCCCAGCGTTCCTTCAGGCCTTCACGCTGCCCGCCAGCAGGCCGGAGACGAACGCGTCCTGGGCGAAGAAGAAGAGCAGGTAGATGGGCAGAGAGCTGATCAGCGTGGCGGCCATGAGCTGGTTCCAGAAGATCTGCGCCTCGTCGCGGAAGCCGGTCAGGGCGAGCTGCACGGTCTTCATGCGGTCGCCGCTGGTCATGACGAGCGGCCAGGTGTACTCGTTCCAGGTGCCGGTAAACTTGAGCATGCCCAGCGAGGCCAGCAGCGGCCCGCTCAGCGGCAGGTAGATGCTGACGAACTGCCTGAGCCGCCCGCAGCCATCGATCTGCGCCGCGTCGTCCAGCTCGGCGGGGAACGACACGTAGAACTGCCTGCACAGAAACACGCCGAACGAGCCCGCGATATAGGGCAGTATCAGCCCGGCATAGGTGTTCATCAGGCCCTTGCCGCCCCGCCCCAGCCAGTCGTTTCCGCCCGCGAGGGGCACGCTGCGCACCAGGTTGAACACCGGCACCAGCGTCACCTGCGCCGGAATCATCATGCCCAGCAGAATCAGCAGGAACAGGAGATTCCTGCCCTTAAACGGAATGCGCGCGAACACGAACCCGCTCATGGAGTTGATGACCAGGCTGACGACCACCGTCACGACCGTCACGATCAGGCTGTTGAGGAAGTACCTGGGCCAGTTGCCGGTCTGCATGGCGGCGACATAGTTTGAAAACTGCGGCGGCCTGGGCAGAATCACCGGCTGGGCGGAGTAGATTTCGCTCATCGTCTGCAGCGAGACCGACAGGCTCATCAGGAACGGGAAGCCCATCAGCACCATCAGCACGGCCACGAACGCGCCCCTCGCCACGCGGAAGGCGCGGTTGTCGTTGCTCTTTCTCATCCGCGCTCCCCTCCCCTGTTCAGGCCCCAGGACAGCGCCGTCACCAGCGAGATAATCGCCAGCAGCACCACCGCCATCGCCGAGGCATAGCCCATCTTGAACTCGGTAAACCCGCGCAGGTAGATCTGGTGTACCAGGGTGGTGGTGGCGTAGAGCGGGTCGCCGCGGGTCATGATCTGCACCTGCTCGAAGGTCTTGAACGCGTCCACCGTGGTGGTAATGAGCACGAAGAACACCACCGGCCGCACCATGGGCAGCGTGATGCGCCACAGCTGCGTCCAGCCCGACGCGCCGTCCACCGTGGCCGCCTCATAGAGCGAGTCGTCGATCGACTGCATACCCGACAGGTAAATCAGCATGCAGTAGCCGATGTTCTTCCAGATGTTCACGAAGATCAGACACCCCAGCGCCGTGTCCTTGTTGAACAGCCACTCCACCCCCGACGCGCCCAGCAGCCGCAGAAACTTGTTCAGAAAGCCGCTCTGCGCATCGAACATCATCAGCCAGATCATCGAAATGGCGGTCATCGAGGTGGCGTAGGGGAAGATCATCAGCATGCGCATCCACTTGACGCCCTTCATCGCGCGGTTCATCGCCGCCGCGGCCAGAAAGCCCAGCACGGTCAGCGACACGATACTGTAGGCCGCGAAGACCGCCGTGTTGCGCAGCGCCGCCAGAAACGCCTCGTCCCGAAGCAGCCTGCGGTAGTTCTTCAGGCCTACCCACGCGGCCTCCTTCAGGTTGAACGAGGTGAAGCTGTAGTAGACCGTCATCGCCGCCGGATACAGCACGAACAGCGCGAAAAACAGCAGAAACGGCGCCAGCATCAGGTAGGCCGTGCGCGTGTCGCGGTGATTGGTTCGGTTCATACGGGCTGCGTATCTCCTTTCGTGGGGTGTCGCTTCAGGACATATCCGCTCAGGTATCATGGATGGACGCTCTTCCTGATATGTCGGGGCGGAGCAGTGCGCGCGCTTACATCAGTACCTGAACGTCCGGCTCTCGCCCGCGCCCAGGCGAATCGCGTCCAGGCGGCGCGCCGTCCGGTCAAGCAGGAACAGGTCGAGCAGCTCCTCGCTGGCCTTTCCCCATTCGCGCTTCCACACGTCGTCCTGCAGGCAGGCGGAGCTGCTGGTCGAGACGAAGAGCACATTGTCCTCGACTGCGTCCGAATCCACATGGCTGTGGCCGCACAGGTAGGCGACCAGCTCTGCCTTCGCGCCGGTAAAATCGGCCAGCTCGCCCGCGCGGCGGTTCTTGAAGTCCTTGAGCAGCGCGGTCAGGCGGTCGAGGCCGCCCATGGTCTCGGCATAGGGCAGCGGGCCGCAGGGCACATGTCCCACCGCGAAGACCGCCCAGCCCTCGCCGCCGTCCGCAAAGCGCAGCGCCTCCTCGGCCAGCCACTTCGCCTGTGCCTCGTCGAAGCCGTACTTCACGCCCCAGCTCTGTGTCTCGGGCGAGTCGGCCTTCAGGCAGGTATCCAGCACGATCCAGCGCACCCTTTTCACCGCGTCGTCCACGTAGTAATAGGTCTCCTGGCCCGGCCGGCACACGTCCGGCGAGGTGTATTCGGAAAGCAGCTGCGCGGTCTGCGCGTAGGGCATGGTGTAGCCGCTCGTATCCTCCCAGGAGGTGCGGATGGTGAAGTCGTGATTGCCGCGCGCCAGGTACACGCCCATGTCCTTCCTCAGGCCGCCCAGCAGCTCGAGCGACTCGCGCGCGTCACGAAGGCAGTCCTCCCTTGAGCCGAACGCCCAGGGAAAGTCGCCTCCGCAGAACACCCGCTCAAGGCCGCACCGCTCGGCCAGCGCCCGCAGGAGACTGACGCAGCTCATGCTCCCGGCATGGATGTGCGTGTCGGTCACGAAGGCAAACGCCGCGTCATGCCTCTGCTGACTGAGCCGGGCGGCGGCCGCGTCCAGCGATTCGCTCAGATATTCGGGCACGCGCCGGGCGTTTTCCCGCTGTGTTTCGTAGCTCATGGCCTGTCCTTTCTGCGCGAAGAATCCGAAAACCGGTCGCCCGGTCTTCGGATTCACGTTTTTGGAAATGCCTGTGCGATCAGCCCTCGATCTCGAAGAGCAGATCCTCCTGCGCCTTGGCCAGCGCGGCCTCGGGATCGTCCTCGCCGAAGAGCACGGACTGCACCAGGTTGTTGCGGATGGTCTGGAACTGGGTGGCCCAAGTGGCGCGGGGCATGCCGGTGCCGTGGGCGACACAGTCCAGGCGGGCCTGGTTCCAGGGATCCATCTGGGCGTACTGCTCGCTCAGGGAGCCGAGCGTCACCGGGATGGAGGTCATTTCGGCGCGCTTGAGCGTGCTCTCCTGGGACAGCGCATAGCTGATGAAGGAGAACGCCTCGTCCTGATGGGTGCTGTCGCCGCCGATGAAGAGCATGTTGCAGCCGGAGAAGGTGGCCTGCTCGTGGCCGTCGTTGGCCGGGGGCAGCGCAATGCCGACCTTTCCCTCATACTCGGGGTCGCTCATCATCGTGGTCAGGCCGACGTTGTTGATCAGGGTCATCGCGGCCATGCCCTTGACGAAGGGATTGGTCTCGCTGTTGGAGTAGGTCATGTTCACGTCGGGCAGCAGACCCTTGAGGAAGGTGAGCGCCTCGACCTTCTCCTCGCCGGTCATGGTGGGGTTGGACGCGTCGTCCATCCACCTGCCGCCGTTGCCGAACACGAACACGTCCAGCTCGACCAGGTTGCCGCCGGTGGTCGGGAAGCAGAAGCCGGAGAAGGTCACGCTGCCGTTCTCGTCCTTCTGGGTCAGGGCGCGGGCGGTCTCGGCCAGCTCGCTCCAGGTGGTGGGCACCTTGAGGCCGGCCTCGTCCAGCAGATCCTTGCGGTAGGCAAAGACGTAGGGGGTCACGGAATAGCCCAGGCCGTACACGTGGTCCTTGTAGGTGCCGTTGGCCAGCACGCTGGGCAGCAGGTCGTCCTTGCCCTCCCAGGCGTCAAAGTAGCTGTCGATGGCCTGATACTGACCCATTTCGACGCGCTGCGCGACCGACAGAATGCCGTGGCCGATCACGTCCGGGCCGCAGCCGGCGGCGAAGAGCGTGTTGAGTTTGGTGTCCATGTCCGCGCCGATGGCCGCCTCGTCATAGGCGACGGTCACGCCGGGGTTGGCAGCCTCAAACTGCTCGATCACCCAGGTCCAGTAGTCGCGCTCCGCCGCGTCGGTGCCGATGCGCAGGAAGCTCAGCTCGGCGTCGGCCAGCGCGCTCGTCGCGCTGAGCAGAAGCGCCAGGGTCAGTACGATGGCAATCAGTTTCTTCATTTCAGGTTTCCTCCTAAAAGCGTTGGGTATTTATGTGCTTCAGCCCGCGAAAAAACGGGCGGAGCGGCAAAGGGTGCAGGCCCGGCCTGCCCGAGTCGGCAGCGCCGACCAGCAATCCACGGAGAATTCCGTGAATTCGGAGAATTCGGGAAGTCCGATCTATGGTTCCCGAATTCGTCGCCAGAATCGGCGGAAGCAAGTGGGTGTCGGCACTGCCGACCGGCGACAGCTCCCCTTTCAGGAGAGCCTGTACGGCGTGCCCGCGCCTCCCTTGATAGGGGAGGTGCCTGCAGTGCAGGCGGTGGGGTTTGTGGAGGCAATGCCGACTTATAATCCGCAGAGAATTCTGCGGATTCGAAGACCTTGGCCGCTTCAGCCTATGGCGGCCAATGGTCGTCGCCAGAACCCGCGGCAGCAACCGGGTGCAGGCTCAGCCTGCCCGGCGGCCTTGCCGACTAGAATGGGCAGTACTTCTGGCCGTCCAGCAGCTGCCTGCGAATCCAGTCGCTGCCGACGAAGGGATCGCCGTGACTGCGCAGCTCCTCGTAGAGCAGGCGGCGCATGCTCGCCACGCGCTGCGCCTGATCCTTCCTGCCGATCAGATTGACCTTTTCGCCCGGATCATCCGCTAGGCAGTACAGCTCGTCCACGTCGGTCAGGTTCCAGACGTACTTGTACTCGTCGTCGCGAATCATGCGGGTGGAGTACAGGCCGAACTGCTGGCCGTTGCCGGTGCTGGTGACCGTCTCGCGGGCGGACGCGTCGTCCGATTCGGTCAGGGGCAGCGGGCGTCCATGCTCGACCTCGGGCGCGGGCAGGTTCAGCCAGCGGATGATCGAGTAAGGCAGGTCGAGCGCGTTGCTCACGAACCGGTCGCATACCCTGGCCGAAACGCCGGGCGTGCGCACGATCAGCGGCACGCGGCAGTTGTCGTCGTAGAGCACATAGTGCTTGTCGAGCATCTGGTGACTGCCGCACAAATCGCCGTGGTCGGAGGTAAAGACGATGATCGTGTCGTCCCAGGCTCCGCACTCGCGCACGGTATCGAGGATACGGCCGATCGCGTCGTCCAGCTGGGAAATCAGCCCGTAATACCGCGCGACCATGGGCGCGAAGTCATCCCAGGTCATGTCCTGCGTGCCCCAGGAGAGCGTCTGCTGGCGATGACAGTAGGGCTTGTTCACGAAGGGGTCGCCGAAGCCGTCCCATGGCGGGATGTCCTTCGGGTCGTACATCGAGGCGAAGGGCTCCGAGGGGCGGCAGGGCAGGTGCGGATCTTCGTTGTCCACCCAGACGTGCCAGGGTCTGCCGGTCGCCGCGAACCGGCGAATCATCTCGCAGGCGCGGTCGGCCAGCCAGTGCGGCCGGGCGTCGGCGCAATCGACCGGGTTCGCGCAGCCCAGCCAGCCGCCGGTATACTTCGCGTCCGGATACTTCTGCGCAACCAGCCGTTTCTGCCCCTCCCAGGAGACGTACTCGTCATAGCCGAAATCGGCGGGCTTCAGGGTGGGCGAGACGTGGAACCGGCCCAGATAGCCGGTCAGGTATCCCCTGTCCTTCAGCTTCCGCGGCCAGCACCAGGCCGGCTGCACGGTGGGCGTGGGCATGAAGTCATAGTTCCACTGCGCGCCGAAGGAGTCCGGATGCCGTCCGCACAGGATCGCCTGGCGGGCGGGCGCGCACACCGGCAGGGGCGCGAAGGCGCGGCGGTACGCCACGCCCTCGCGAGCCAGCGCGTCGAGATGCGGGGTGCGAACCGGGCGAATCCCGGCGTAGCCCACGCAGTCGTGCCGGAGCTGATCGGCGTTGATCAGAAGCAGGTTCATTACTTGTCCCAGGGCGTCTTGATGCGGGAGATGTCGCCGTGCATCGGGGGCAGCATCTCGGGCACGACCAGCGCGCCGCCGTTTTCATAGGACTTGATCGCGGCGAAGGTGTACTCCAGCGTGGCCAGCGCGTCGCGGCCGGAGGCGCGCAGGTACTCGTAGGGCACCTTGTTGGTCACGTCCTCCAGGAAGGCGTTGATGCGGCGGGGGAAGGTCGCGCCGAAGGAGGACACGCCGTAGTCGGTGGTGATCGGCTCGGGAGTGGCCTGGTTCATCGTGCCGCGGCTGGCGTCGAGCTCCCTGGGATCCCAGACGTGCAGCTTCTCGACGCAGTTCTCGATGGCGAAGGTGCTCTTGGAGCCGCAATGCTCATAGCTCCACCAGCCGCCGTAGCCGAACATCGCGTCGCCGCGCTGGGTGATGAGGTAGCCCACGCCGCCGTTGGCGAACTTGACGTGGATCGAGTTGACGGACAGCATCGCGTCCTCGGCGGTGCGGCGCACGCCCGGCTTGTCCAGGAAGGCCTGCACGGCGATGATGTCGCCGCAGAAGTAGCGCATGACCGAGAAGGGATGCGCGCAGAAGGCCTTCAGGTGCGAATAGGGCATCTGCCACTGCTGCGCCATCATCTTGTTGTAGCCGGCTTCGGTGCCGTTGAAGCCCACCTTGTGGATGCAGTAGATCAGCTCGCCCACCTTGCCGTCCAGCTGGCGCTTCTTCGCGTCCTCGGCGGGCTGGGTGAAGTAGTGGTTCAGGTCGCAGCCCAGGTACAGCTTGTTCTTCGCGGCGTAAGCCACCAGCTCGCGGGCCTCGCGCACGTCGGCGCAGATGGGCTTCTCGCACAGCACGGCCTTCTTGTAGTCCAGCGCGATCATGGCCGGCTCAAAGTGCATGGAGCCGTTCTCATAGCCGGAGGTGGTGACCGAAACCACGTCGATTTCGGGCATGGCCTTCAGCATTTCCTCTTCGCTGTAGAAGGCGCGGCAGTGGAATTTCTCGGCCGCCTCGTCGGCCTTTTCCTTAACCAGGTCGCACACGGCCACCAGGTTGGACAGGGGGTTGTCGAAGTAGCACTGGGCGTGGGTATTGCCGATGCCGCCCATACCGACGACTGCAACATTCAATGCCATGGTTAGTATCCTCCTTATTTTGTGATCCTCATTGTGTCAGCGCAAAAATGTTTTCCCGCCCGCTCCTGTTCAGCTCTGCTCATCGTCCCTGCCGGCCTGCAGGCGGTACTGCGTGGGCGTAATGCCCAGCTCCTTCCTGAACTCGCGGGAAAAGTGGCACAGCGAGCCGAAGCCGACTGCCTGAGCCACCTCGCCCACCGGCTGCTCGCCCTGCAGAAGCTCCATGGCCCGGGCGAAGCGGTAACGCCTCAGGTATTCCTGCACCGCGATGCCCGTGACCTGCCTGAACTGCCGGGAGAGGTAGTCGCCGGTCACGCCCACCTGAGAGGCGATGGTCTGCACGGTCAGGTCGCTTCGGGTGTAGTTCGAGTCGATGTAGCTCAGCGCCTGGGGCACGTAGGTCGAGTACAGTCCGCTCTCCTCCGCCGCGCCCACGTGCGCCTGATACGCCCGGGCATACTCCACCAGCAATCCGGAGAGCTGCCCTGCCAGCCGCACGCGCCAGCCCATCGGCTGATTCGTGCATTCCTCGCACATGTTCGCGAGCATCCTGCGCACCGTCTTTCGCTCGACCAGCGACAGGTGCAGCCGGGGCGGGTTGAGCGAGAGGTCGCCGCTGAACAGCCTGTCCAGTCCGGGCAGCGCGCGCAGCTCGGAAAGGCTCTCGCCCAGCGCGTCCAGCTGAAAGACGCAGTTGTAGATGTGCGTGACCCGGTTGCCCATGTACTTGTGGCTCACGCCCGGCTTCAGGATGAACAGGTCGCCCTCCATCAGCAGGGAAACCGAGCCGGCCGCGTCCTGCAGGCAGAAGCCGTCGGTCACATACACCATCTCGAAAAAGTCGTGATCGTGCCGGTTGGCGCTGGTGTGATAGGCCGCCATGACCCGAACCGGCGGGGCATCCGGCGCAATCAGGTCGCGCAGATGAAGCGTGTGCATCGCGTGCTCCTTACAGCTCCTTCGCCCAGGGGTATTTCTCGTCCAGATAGACCACCCTGCCGGTGTCCAGCGACTCGATGGCCGCGTGGATGATCATCTGCGCCTTCAGGCCCTGCACGCCGCTGCCGTCGATCTGGTCGGGACGGTCGCCGCGCTCCACCTGCCTGACAAAGCTGCGGATGCGGTCGCGGAAGGTGTCGTCGAAGTTCGAGAAGCCACCGAACACCGGGTTGGTGTACACGCGCTTCTCCGGGTTGCCCGCCGGGTAGAGCGTGGCCTCGCGCCACATGTCCTCGAACACCAGCCTGCCCTTCAGGCCCGCCACCTCGCACCGCTCCATCGGGTGGCCGCGCGCGATGTCATAGCTGGAGGTCAGGTGACCCACCGCGCCGCACTTGAACTTCATGTTGATGCTGGCGGTCGACCAGATGTTGCGGCCGGGCGCCTTCATCGCGAAGCACTGCACCGCGTCCACGTCGCCCATGAAGTAGCGGATGATCTCGCAGGAGTGCGGGTTGAGCGCCTTGAGGTGATAGTACGGGGACTCCAGCGGCTGCGGCTTGCCGATCCACAGCGCCATGTTGCAGAACAGCAGATCGCCGATCAGGCCCTCGTCCTGCCATTTCTTCGCCGCCCGCGCGGCCGGGGTGAAGCGGTGGTTGAAGTCGATCGCAAAGCAGCGGTTCAGCCGCTTCGCCGTCTCCACCATGTCGCGCCCGTTCTCGATCAGGTTGCTGATCGGCTTCTCACACAGCACGTGACAGCCGGCCTCCAGCGCCTGAATCGTGGGCAGATAATGGTCGGACGAGTACTCGTAGCCGCCCGTCGCGACCGATACCAGGTCGGGCTTGAGCTCCCGAAGCATCGTGGGCGCGTCCAGATAGTACGGAACGCCCAGCCGCTTCGACGCGGCCTGCGCGCGCTCCTCAATCAGGTCGCACACGCCCACCAGCTCCACCAGCTCGTCCTCCGCGTAAATCGTCGCGTGCAGATTGCCGATATGACCCAGTCCAATGACGCATACTCTGAGCATTTTTCTTTCCTTTCCCGGGCAGTGCCCGGTTCCGCTTGCTGCCGGTCGGCCGGGCCGACTGCCAGTTGCTGCCGCCGGCCGGGCAGTGCCCGGTTCCGCTTGCTGCCGCCGGTTCTATCGACGACTGTCGAGGCCCATAGATTAAAGGCCCCGAAGTCTGCGAATCCTCGAAATCCTTCGTGAATTGTGGGGCGGCGCTGCCGCTCATCAATCCGCAGGAAGCTCCTGCGGATTCGAAGACCTCGGCCGCTTCAATCTATGGCGGCCGATGGTCGTGTGCTGTCCGGCGGCAGCCAGTGCGTGCAGGCTCAGCCTGCCGACCTGCCGACCCGTAGCCCTTGTGGGGCACTATCCCCGAGTTTTCTGACCGCGAAGAATCCTGAGACTCTAATCTATGGCCGAAGGATTCGCGTGGCCTCCGCGGCAGCAGGTAGCTGTCGATACTGCCGACCCGGCAGCGCCGGGCACCAATCCGCAGGAGTTTCCTGCGGATTCGAAGACCTCGGCCGCTTCAATCTATGGCGGCCGATGGTCGTGTGCTGTCCGGCGGCAGCCAGTGCGTGCAGGCTCAGCCTGCCGACCTGCCGACCCGTAGCCCTTGTGGGGCACTATCCCCGAGTTTTCTGACCGCGAAGAATCCTGAGACTCTAATCTATGGCCGAAGGATTCGCGTGGCCTCCGCGGCAGCAGGTAGCTGTCGATACTGCCGACCCGGCAGCGCCGGGCACCAATCCGCAGGAGTTTCCTGCGGATTCGAAGACCTCGGCCGCTTCAATCTATGGCGGCCGATGGTCGTGTGCTGTCCGGCGGCAGCCAGTGC
>CAKUFI010000015.1 GCA_934647305.1 uncultured Clostridia bacterium
CATATGAAAATGCGAGCTCGGCACCTACTGAGACCTTTAATTTTAAGATTGACTCGGTAAGTAATGCGCCGGAGATTACTACCTATACTAAGACTGTTACGAATACTACCGGTACTGGTTTGGCAAATGATGGTAAGATTTCTATAACTCTTCCCCAGTACACTGCGGCTGGTAAGTATGAGTACACTATCAGTCAGACTGCTCCTACGGACGATAAAAAGACCAAGGGTGTTGAGTATGACACGACCGTCCGTACGATGATTGTGTACGTTGAGAATTACGAGGAGACCAAAGAGGACGGCACTACGGAAAAGAAGCTTAAGTGTCAGGTCGCTGTTAAGAATGAAGGGAACAAGAGCGACACGTTCAATAACAAGTACAAGCAGGGCACTCTGAAGATCACGAAGAGGGTCGGCAGTACTGTGGATGAGGATAGGTCGACTGAATATAGATTCACGATCACTCTTTCCAATGTGAACAATGTGGCGTACACTGGCGTGGTCGTTGACGCGAGTGATAAGTCTGTGACTGGTGTTTCTACTGTGACGATTACCGGCACGACGGCAGCGACCTTTACTCTGATGGATGGTCAGTCCCTGAAGATTGAGCATCTGCCTGCGGGCGCGAGCTATAGCGTGAAGGAGACTAAGCCCTCCGTGAATGCTTCTCACGAAGGCACTGTAACTGTTAAGTATGGCAGCGAGAAGGCTGAGTATGAGGAAGGCAGTACTGCTAGCACGAACGCGGCGAACGGTTCGATCACCGAGAATGAAACTGCGACTGCTACTATTGAGAACAACTTCGCTTATACGGGCTCGCTGGTCATTTCTAAGATCGTTGCCGGTAACCTTGGTGATATGAAAAACGATGAATTCGAATTCACTATCACGATTGATAAGAGCTTCGAGTCTTCTGAGGTGGGCAACAAACTGAAGAACAAGGAAGGTAATACCTACACAGCTACTTTGAAGCATGGTGAATCTGTTACGCTGACGGGTATCCCTTATGGCGCGAAGTATACCGTTACTGAAACGGCGAAGAGCGACTATACTGAGGTAGCGAACACGCTGACTGAGAAGTTTAAGAATGGCAACGTTGACGGCAGCGCAGACACTAAGGAAGAAAGTGCCAGAACTGGTGTGATCAATCATACGACCGAGGAACTGGTCTTTACAAACACGAACCAGCAGACCATCGAGACCGGCGTCTCCCTGGACACCCTGCCCTATGTGCTGGTGCTGGCGCTGGCCGGCGCGGGCCTGGTGCTGATGATCGCCCGCAAGCGCCGCGTGGAGGACTAATTCGCGCAAAAGCCGCTTGACGGGGAAACGCGCAAGTGGTATCATGGGACGCGGGGGCGCTTCGCCGCGCCCTCGCCTCCCGCGTAAAGGAGCTGAGGCCGTGTGAACCTCGCAAGGGCGATTCTTCGCGCGGCCAACGCGCTCGTGAGCCTGGTCGTGGCCGTGTGCCTGACCGTCAGCGGCGCGTATGCGTGCTATGCGCTGTGGGATAACCAGCAGGTCTATTCCGCCGCCGAAAACGTGCAGCTCGAAATGCAGAAGCTCAAGCCCAAGGTCGAACAGACCACCGATCAGGCCGACCAGCCTGCCGAGCCCGCGCCCCCCTCCTTTGACGAGCTGCTCGCCGTCAATCAGGACGTGTGCGCCTGGCTGACCGTCGACAACACCAAAATCGACTACCCTGTGCTGCAGGGTGAAACCAACCTGGACTACATCAACACCGACGTGTACGGCAATTTTGCCCTCGCCGGAAGCATTTTCCTCGACTCCCGAAACGACCGTACCTTCGCCGACCGCTACAGCCTGCTCTACGGACACCACATGGAGGGCGGGCGCATGTTCGGCGACCTCGACCTGTTTAAGGACGAGAAGTTCTTCAATGATAACCGATCCGGCACGCTCATGCTGCCCGAACGGGTCTGCACACTGAAAATCTTCGCCTGCCTGGTGGCTCCCGCTTCGGAAGAGAACATCTTCCAGCCCACCCTGTGGACGACTGACATAGACCGATTCATCGAGTACGCCCGCACCGAGGCGCTCTTCATCGATGACGAGATGATCGAGACCACGCTGCACGAGGCCGAAAACCCCGAGCGCGTTAAGGTGCTCGCCATGAGCACCTGCTCCTCCGAGTATACCGACGCGAGAACGATAGTCCTGGCTTTTATCCTCGAGGATGAGCCGCAATCGACAGGAAGGATGGTTGATTGACATGAAAAAACTGCTGAGGAATCTGGTTGTGCTGTGCGTGTGCCTGCTGCTGGCCTGCGCCCCCGCGTTCGCCGCGTACGACACGAACGCCACAATCCCTGTGACCGTGCGCCAGACCGGCCCGATCACCAGGCAGACCTACCGCTTTGTCCTCGCGCCCGCTGAGGGCGAGGAAGGCAACCCCATGCCTGCCGAGGGCGTCGAGAACGGGAAGGCCGTGCTCGAGATCACGACCGACCGCTACGAGACCAAGGACAACTTTGAAATCTACTACACCCGCCCCGGCGTGTATACCTACACCCTCAGGCAGGAGGCGGGCACCGACTACCGCATGACCTACGACCGCACCGAGTATACGGTGGTCGTGTACGTCGTCAACGATGGCAAGGGCGGCCTCAAGGCTACGACCGTCGCCTACCGCAAGGGCAGCGAAAAGAAGTGCGGCGACATCGTGTTCGTGAACGACCGCGAGCCCGACCCGACCGCCACGCCTTCGCCCACGCCCACCCCGGAACCCACCGCGACCCCGACCGTCGAGCCCACCGCGACCCCGACCGTTGAGCCGACCGCCACTCCGACCGTCGAGCCGACCGCGACTCCGACCGTCGAGCCCACCGAGGAGCCGACTGCCGAGCCGACCGTGAAGCCGACCACCAAGCCGACCGCCAAGCCCGGCGATACGCCCAAGACCGGCGTGCAGGATCGCTGGCCCGCCTACCTGATCGGCGCGGCTGTCGTGCTGGCGCTCGGCGCGTGCGGCTTCGTGCTCCTGCGCCGCAAAGAGGACAGCGCAAATGAAAAGAAATAAGCCCCGCGTTTCCCGGAAGGGAAGCCGTGCGGCGAACCGGTTGGCCGTGCTCGTGCTGCTTGTCTGCGTGAGCACGGCCGCCGTGCTATGTGGGCTGGCCCTTCGCGAGCTCGGCGAACGCGGCCAGAGCAACGGCTACTATCAGGAGCTTTCCGGTGCGCTGCACCGCGAGACCGACTCGCCCACCCAGGCCCCGACCGCCGCGCCTGAACAGACCGCCGCGCCGACCGATATGCCCGCGGCCAGTCAGCCTGCGCCCAGCGATACGCCCGCGCCTGGCTCGGTGATCGACTTCGACCTGCTCGGGCAGACCTGCCCGGATGTGGTCGGCTGGATCGCCATCGAGGATACGCAGATCGACTATCCGGTCGTGCAGGGAAAGGACAACGCGTTCTACCTGGATCACCTGCCCGACGGAACGCAGAACGCCGCCGGGTCGATCATGATGGACGCGGCCTGCGACGGCTTGTTCGGCGATGAAATCAATATCCTGCATGGGCATCATATGAAAAACCGGTCGATGTTCGGCGGACTAGACTTCTATCGGGAGGAGGCGTACTACCTCGAGCACCCGACGATCCGCCTGTTCACCCCGAACGGCGACCATGAGGCGGCGATCTTCGCGGCGTTTACCGTGGACGGAGAGGCGTTCGGCTACCCGACGGTCTTCGCGAGCGATGAGGCGTTCGCGGCCTTCCTTGAGCAGGCGCGCGAGAAGTCGGCGTTTCAGGCCGATGTGCAGGTGACCCGCGGCGACCGGCTGCTGATTCTATCCACCTGCGCATATTCCTACGAGACCGAGCGTCTGCTCGTCGTGGCGAAAATAATCGAATGAATAAGCGGCTGCTGCCCGAGCGGGCGGCGGCCGTTTTTCAGTCTGCGGAGCGCGACAGGGCGGGGGAGACGCTGCGGCATGCCGCTCGGATTTTCTGCGGCCGGCTTGAGCAGACTGAACCTTCCGCTCCCGAAAAACGACTATATAGGTGAAAACCGGTTTTCAAACGCACAGGAAGGGAGTGGATGCCATGGACGAGTTTGAATCGCTGCTTGCACAGAGCAGGACAGCGGTTGAACGCTGGGTAAAGGCCAGAGTCAGCCATTATGCGGATGCCGAAGACATCATTCAGGACACGTATCTGGCGGCATATCGGGGCTTCCCAACGCTGCAGAACAAGGCGTCATTTCTTTCATGGATACTGGGCATTGCGAGAAGAAAATGTGCCGACTGGTATCGGACGCAGGCGCGAAGAAAAGAAGTTCTGCTGGACAGTCTCCCGGAACGGGCAGAGGATCGTCCCGATGATTCTGCGGTTGAGGAAACGCTGGAATCCCTGCCGGAGAAGGATCGGATGATGCTCCGGCTCTTCTATCAGGAAATGCTTTCACAGAAGCAGATTTCCATGCGCCTAAACATCCCTGAGGGGACGGTAAAGAGCAGAATGAACACGGCGCGAACCCGCTTCCGCAACGCCTATCCCTATAAGCCGAAAGGAGCTGTTATCATGAAGATGGAGAAAAAATGGGCACTGCCTGAAATGCTGCCCGAATACCATATCGCCTGGAAGGATGAGCCTGCCTTTCCGGTCGTGTTTGAGGAGCTGACGGGGTGGTTCATTATCCCGAAGCTCGGAGAAAGGGTCAGGTGGGGGATGTATGATTTGCCGTCCCGCAGGCTGGACGTGGCATACGATATGGCGGTGACCGGCCCCGCGTCGGTTCATGGGCTGGAAGGCGTTGCGATTCAGGCGAAGACGCTTTCCCGTGCGCCCCTTCAGGAAGGCGATCTGATGAAGGAAGCAGTTGAGGCATCCAACGGCGGATATGAGGAGTGGACGTTTATCGCGCAGGAAAAGGACGGCTATACCCGGTTCCTCTCCGCAGAGCACCTGGATCGGAGGGGCCGTACGCTGACAACCTTTCTTGACGGCGAGGCGTTCATGAACAACTGGGGCTTTGGCGAGGACAATCGCGGAATGCCTATCCACCTGAAGCCGCAGGGGAAAATAACAAGAAGGGGAGATCGTGTGACTGCGGAACCGGGCGTCCTGATGGATATTGTGGGTCGCTGCGACCTGACGCTTGACGGCGTCGTCCACGACACGGTTTGCCTTATGGATTTGGGAATGTATACGGAAGGAATTGTGAGCGAGCAGTTTCTCAATTGCGACGGCCAGACCGTTCTGTGGCGGCGCTTTAACCGCGATGACTGGGCGGCCTCGCGCTACGGCGGGAAATGGTCTGAGCTGCTCTCCGAGAATGAACGGATAACGGTCAACGCGGAGCGTTACGTTCACTGGTATGACTGCCTTTGCGTAAGGTAGACGCACAGCCTACGATCGGGCGCGCGCCGCAGAAGCGGCGCGCGCTCCCGCTTTGAGCGCGGCGCATCGCCTGAGGAACCGCGCCGCGCTGGGGCAGTGATTCGTGGGAAATATTACACTGACCCCTTGTAAATGTTACAATTGTGGGGTATAATATGAAGTATATTGACAGATGAGTGGAAATCGATCTGTTTTCGCCGAGGAGGAACCGCAGTGGCCAAGAGAATTCTGCTGGTGGACGACGAGCCGTTGATCGTCAAGGGACTTAAATACAGCCTGGAGCAGGATGGCTATCAGACCGATTCTGCGGCGGACGGCGAGGAAGCGCTGAACAAGTTCTTCAACGAACCGTTCGACCTGATCCTGCTGGACGTGATGCTGCCCAAGCTGGACGGCATTGAGGTGTGCCAGCGCATCCGCGAAAAGAGCGACGTGCCGATCATCATGCTGACGGCCAAGGGCGAGGATATGGACAAGATCCTCGGCTTTGAGTACGGCGCGGACGACTACATGACCAAGCCCTTCAACATTCTGGAGGTCAAGGCGCGCATCAAGTCCATCTTCCGCCGGGCGGGCAGCGCGCAGCGGGACAGCGGCCGCGAGATCATGAACGTGCGCAACATGACGATCAACCTGACCAACCGCTCGGTGTCCATCGATGGGCGCGAGGTCAACCTGACTGCGAAGGAGTTTGACCTTCTGCAGCTGTTCGCGGCCAACCGCGGCAAGGTGTTTTCCCGCGAGAACCTGCTGGAAACCATCTGGAAGTACGACTATCTGGGCGATCTGCGCACCGTGGACGTGCACATCCGCCGCCTGAGGGAGAAGATCGAGCGCAACCCGGCGCAGCCTGAATTCATTCTCACCAAGTGGGGAGTGGGTTACTATTTCTCTGACAAAGATTAAAAACGCATTCTTTTCCATCCGATGGAAAATCATACTCGCCTACCTATTGGTAATCTGTGGCCTGTTCTATGTGGTGAACACGTCGCTTACCCACCTGGTAGGCGACTATCTGTATACCCAAAAACTGCGCGAGGAGGAGCGCGCCGCCCAGAATCTGGCGGTCGACGTGTCCTCCGCGCTCTCGGAGCTGCGGGCGGGAGAGATGCTTTCCCTGGCCCAGGAGACCGCGCGCGCGATGGACGGGCGAGTGCTGGTCGTGGATCCCTACGGCGCGGTGCTGACGGATACCGAGGCCCTGCTCAACGGCACGCGCATGAATCAATCCGAGGTCGCCGCGGCGCTGACTCAGCGCGACTCGGCCAGCGGCTATTACGCGCTGAACCTTGCGGGCGAGAAGAGCCTGACCGGCCTGTACGCCTGCCCGGTGGTCGAGGGCGAACAGGTGCTGGGCGCGGTGGTGCTGGTCACGATGGCGCAGGACATGTACGACAGCCTGAGCAGCCTGCAGTGGCGCATGCTGCTTTACGTGGGCCTGCTGGCGGTGCTGGTGTTCGTGCTGAGCATGTCGGTGACGCACCTGATGTTCAAGCCGATTAACGAGATGAACGCGGTCATTGCGCAGATGACCCGCGGCGATCTGTCCGTGCGGGTCAAGGCCAAGGGGAAAAACGAGTTCGCGCGGCTGGCGCAGGCCTTCAACATGATGTGCGAGCGCCTGGAAAGCCTGGATCACTCCAGAAGCCAGTTCGTCTCCAACGCCTCCCACGAACTCAAGACCCCGCTGAGCACGATGAAAATCCTGATCGAGACCATGCTGTATCAGGAGCCGCTGGACGAGGGCATGGCCAAGGAATTCCTGGGCGACATCAACAAGGAAATCGACCGGCTCAGCTCGATCATCGGCGACCTGCTGACGCTGGTGAAGATGGACGACAACGAAATGAAGCTGAGCCGCGAGAACGTGTCGCTGAACGCGCTGCTTGAGGACAACGTGCGCAGGCTTCAGCCGCTGGCGCGCGAAAAGGGCATCGAAATGAGCCTGTCGGCGCGCGAGCCGGTCAGCGTGCCCGGCGATCCCAACCGCCTGACCCAGGTGTTCTACAACCTGATCGACAACGCGGTCAAGTACACGCCGCGCGGCGGACGGGTGCGCGTCGAGCTGGGCAGGCGGGATAAAAAGGCGTTCGTCAAGGTGTCCGACACCGGCATCGGCATTCCAAAGGCCGACCAGATGCACGTCTTCGACCGTTTCTATCGCGTGGACAAGGCGCGCTCGCGCGAGACCGGCGGCACCGGACTGGGCCTGTCGATCGTCAAGCAGATCGTGCTGCTGCACGGGGGCACGGTCTCGCTGGTCAGCGAGGAGGACAAGGGCTCTGCGTTCACCGTGGAGCTGCCGCAGGGATGATTTGAGAAGGAGCATGAATACATGAAGCAGCCCATTCGTCGATCCCGGAGCGCGCTGGCGGCGCTGCTCGTGCTGTGCCTGCTGCTGAGCGGCTGCGCGGCCTCGAGCATTCTGCCGGAAGGCGGCTCGGAGGAGGCGGTTCTGCCGGAACCGGGCGAGGCGACGTACGCGCCGGCGCAGGGAGACCAGACGGCGGCCTGCACGCAGGAGGCGCGCCTGTACTACCCGACGGCGGACGGGCGGGATCTGGCCGCGGTGACGCGCACGGTCATCTCGACGGATGAAAAGCGGGTCGAGGAACAGGTGCTGGAGCTGCTGCTGAGCGAAACGCCGACCGGCCTGTCGCCCGTTGCGCCCGAGGGGGCGAGTATCCGCTCGCTGACCATCTCCTGCGGGGTGGCGACGGTCGATCTGTCGCTCAGCGTGCCGGCGGACGAGCAGGCGGTGCTGCGCATGCAGTCGGCCATCGGAAACACGTTGGCGTCGCTGGCGGGCGTGGAGGCGGTCAACCTGCTGCTGGACGGGCGCAAGACGGCGCTTCGCGGCCTGAGCGCGGGCCTGACGCGGCTGAGCGAAAACAGCAGCCTGTCGGCGCAGTGGTCGCAGCTGCTGGCCGATGAGGAGCTGATGAGCGCCGCGTCGATCACCCGCGAGGCGGCGGTCTATTACCTTGGGCGGGAGGGCGAATACCTGGCCCCGCAGATTCGCACGGTGACGCTGAGCGGCGGCAACCCGGTCGGCGACCTGCTCTCGTTTATGCAGGAGCAGCCGGAGGAAAGCGCCCTGCGCGCCGCGCTGCCCCAGGAGGATCTGCTCGCCGAGCAGCCCAAGCTGCTGATTACGGCGGGTGGGGAACGCATCGTGAAGGTGGTTTTCGCGGCGAACAGCATGGCGGCGTTTGAGAGCCGCGGGCTTGCGCCGTGGCAGGTGTACGCCGCGCTGACGCTGACCCTGACCGGGTTTGTGCCCGAGCTGGACGGCGTGTGCGTGTATGTGGGCGAGGGACAGGTGCTGCGGACGGCCTGTCCGATCGGCGAGCTGGTCTTTCCGGGCGGCATCATGCATCGGGACGACTTTACGCCCTACGTGGGCGAGCGGCTGACCGTGCTGGAGACCGGCGGGGACGGCCTGTTGGCGGAGTCCACGCGCCTGGTGAACCTGAGCGAGACGCCGGCGACCGCGCGCGGGCTGATTTCGGCCACGCTGGACGGGCCCGAGGCCTGGGAGACCGGCCTGACGCGGGTTGCGCCCGAGGGCGTGAGCGGCGGCGAGCTGCTGGGCGTGACGGTGGGGGACGGTCGGGCGGTCGTGAATTTCTCGGCGAGGTTTTACGAGGCCTGTCAGGCGCTTTCCGCCGCGCAGGAGCGCAATCTGGCCTATGCGCTGGTCAATTCGCTGTGCACGCTGCCGGAGGTGCGCAGCGTCTGCTTCCAGCGGGAGGGACAGGCGGTCGAGTACCTGGCCGGGAGCGTGTACCTGCGCGTGCCGCTGATCCCGAATCCGGGGCTGGTGTCCGAGGGCTCGCAGGCGGAGAATCTGATCGCGCCATAACAGAGAAATGGGGGAGGGGTGAAGCTCCTCCCCGTTCGCGTTCTGCGGCGCATCTGCCGCAAAAAAGAATAGGGAAGGAGCGAATGCAGTATGAGACTGACGATGGGCGAGGAGCGCGTGATCGTGCGCGGCATCCGGCCGGAGGAGGGCCTGTGGGGGCCGTATCAGTTCCCGCGGCCGTACAACCTGGGCGACAGGCTGGTGGTGGCGGTGCACGTGTTCGAGGACGACATCCGCGGCCTGGGCAAGACCAATCGCTGGTTCGAGAGCCGCGACGAGGGGAAAACCTGGCGCGAGGTCGATCCGTCGGTCTCGGTCGAGTGCGGCCTGCGCCTGCCGAATGGAGACAGGATTTACTTCCCGATGGAGTCGGGCGTGGACGTGAGCGGGTACAAAACCCTGCCGCAGGAATACCTGACCCCCGGCTACGACTTCACGCAGCCCGCCGAGGAAGGCACGCTGCCATTCCCGGACGGCATGACCTTCTGGCAGGGCGGCATGACCATCCGCGCCTATCGCGCCGAGCGGCTGCCTGAGAGCCTGCGCGAAAAGGAATGGCTGATGAAGCGCATACCGGCCGGTCAGACCGAACCCGTGACCGAGCATGCCCAGGTGAACTGGCCGTACCTGACCCGCGTGATCTTCGACGGCGGGAATCTTCATCAGGTCATGAAGCCCATCTTCCCGCGCGGCAACCCCAAGCTGGGGCCGGACGGCGCGGTCTGGGTGAGCGCGTTTTCGGGCGAGGGGCACCTGAACCCGGCAAACGGCTGGTACTCGCCCTACTACTCGGCCGAGCTGTTCCGCTCGGAGGACGACGGGCATACCTTTACCCAGTGGGCGCATATGGAATACGAGGCCGACGGGCGCGAGTATCCCTATCAGAGCGGCGGCTTCAGCGACAGCGACTTCGAATTTATGCCGGACGGCTCGATGGTGTGGTTTTTCCGCAGCGCGTGGTACGGCAGCACGGGCTTCGAGTGGGCGCCTATGTACTTCTCCCGCTCGACAGACGGCGGGCATACCTGGTCGCGCCCGACGCGCTTCGCCTTCACGGGCATACTGCCCCGGCTGTGCACGCTGGGAAACGGCGTGACGCTGCTGTGCTACGCGAGACCGGGGATTTTCGTGCAGGCCTGCGCGGACGGAAAGGGGCTTGAGTGGTCGGCCCCGCTCGAGGTCATGACCCCGAATGACCGGAGCGGCCTGCACAACCTGAAGATCGAGCGGCCGGCCTTCCACGAGTGGGACGGCGCGTGCAACAACCCCGAGATCGTCCCGCTGAACGACACGACCGCGCTGCTGTTCTACAGCGACTTTTACTATCCCGACGAGCAGGGCGTGAAGCGCAAGACCATCCTGTGCCGCGAGATCCGGGTGGAGGACTGAAAAAGCGGGCGCATCTTTGAGACAGTCGTCGGTTAAATATAACGGGACATCTTGTGTGGATCCTGGTTTTGAATTATAATAAGGGGTAACATTGCGGTATACTATACTGTGCCAATCAAGGGAATGCGGGAGGACTTCTGTGAAGAGACGTTCTGTGGGGACGATGGTGGGGGCGACGATTCTGGCGCTGGTTTTCGGCGCGATTCAGCCCTTTACCGTCGCGCTGTCGATGCTGGTCATGATTACGCCGGTCGTGCTGTGCACGCTCTATTTCTGGGCGGGCCTGCTGCCGGCGCTGGTGTGTGCGGTGTCGTCGCTCGCGTCGCTGGAGCTGACCTATGGGGCCGGCTTCATGTGGGGCGGGTTTGTGACGATGATTATTCCCGCCGCGGTGGGGATTTACCTGCTGCGCAGCCGACGGGGCTATTTCACCTCGATGCAGATCACGGCGGGCACGCAGCTTTTCACGCTGGTCGTGGTGGCGGCCTGCCTGTACCTGACGAGCGGAAAGAGCCTGGTCGACCTGTTCATCGCGCGCTATCGCGAGTGGCTCGAGGCGATGAATCCGGCGCTGAGCGACCTGGTGCTGGCGCAGTCCTCTGCGCTCGGCCTGGTGAGCGACAAGGTCTATAAGGCCGTCCAGGCGGGCGAGGCGCTGACCGAGGAGCTGCGGACGAGCGCCATGGAGGAGCTCTTCTCCAAGCTCGAGTACTCGTTCAAGCTGGGCCTGCCCGCGATGATGCTGACCAGCAGCCTGCTCACCGGCGTGCTTGCGGTCGCGCTGCCCACGCGAATCTGCGTGCGCCGGGGCGACGAGCCGGAGTTCAGCTATGTGCCCCTGACCGAGTGGTTCATCCCGGGCAAGACGACGATGGGCCTGCTGTGCGCGCTGATTACCTGCCTGATACTGGAGCTGATCGACGTGCCGGGCGCGGACTCGGTGAACGCGGCGTTCTCGTCGGTGGTCTACCTGCTGTGCGCGCTTCAGGGCATGGCTGCCGTGGCGCGTGCGCTCAAGGCACGGGGCTGGACGCGCGGAAAGCGCGCGGCGGTGCTGGCGCTGCTGTATCTCTTCGCGACGGACGCGCTTCGCCTGATCGGGGCGGCCAGCGCGCTGTTTGGACGGCAAGGAGCCGTGAGCGGCTGGATAAAAAAATACAAGGATACGCATGACAAGGAGGACTGACATATGAAAGTTATTTTGCTCAAGGACGTCAAGGGAACCGGTAAAAAGGACCAGGTGCTCGAGGTGAGCGACGGCTTCGCCCGCAATTTCCTGCTGCCCCGCAAGGTGGCCATCGAGGCGACCAGCGACGCGGTCAACGCCATTGAGCGCGCAAAGGGTGCGGCCAAGCACCGCGAGGACGTGAAGCAGAGCGAGGCGGAGGCGCTGTCCCGTTCGCTCAAGGGCAAGGTGGTCGTGGTGAAGGTGCGCGCGGGCGAGGGCGGCAAGCTCTACGGCTCGATCACCTCCCAGGAAATCGCCGACGCGATCAAGACCCAGCTGGGCGTGGAAATCGACAAGCGCAAGGTGGAGCTGACCGAGCCGGTCAAGAGCCTGGGCCAGACCACCGTCAACCTCAAGCTGTACGCGGGCGTGTCCGCGCGCATCATCGCCAACATCGTCGCGGCGGAATAGCCTCAGAAAACCAGACGCGGAGGTGACTCCCCCATGGAACAGGGCTATTCAAACCGTGTCCCTCCGCATCAGATCGACGCGGAGAAGTCGGTGCTGGGCTGCATGCTCGGCTCCTCAAGGGCCGTGATGCTGGCGCAGGAAAGCCTGACCAAGGACGATTTTTATGACCCGGCGCATCAGGAAATCTTCGACGCGATGATGCACCTGACCTCGACCTCGCAGCCGGTCGACCTGGTGACGCTGCAGAATGAACTGACCCGGCGGGGCAAGCTCGAGGGCGTGGGCGGGCTGGATTACCTGCTCGACCTGAGCCAGTTCGTGCCGACCACGGCCAACGTGGGCGCGTACATCCGCATTATCGACGAAAAGGCCACGCTGCGCCGCCTGATCGACGCCTCGGGCGCAATCGCCCAGAAGGCCTACGCCGACGAGGAGGAAACCAGCGACGTGCTGGCCTTCTCTGAAAAGGCGATTTATGACATCACCATGCGCAAGGGCGGCGACCAGCTTCAGCCCATTCGCCCGGTGCTGATCGAAACCTATGACCGCATCGAAACCCTGGCCAAAAATCGCGGCAAGATTGAGGGCGTGCCCACCGGCTATCCGGACATGGACCGCATGCTCACCGGCATGCACCCGGGCGAGTTCATACTGATCGCCGCGCGCCCGTCAATGGGTAAAACCTCGATCGGCATGAATATCGTGGAAAACGCGGCCATCCGAAACGGGGCCAGGTGCGCGGTCTTTTCGCTGGAAATGCCCGCCGAGCAGCTGGTCATGCGTATGCTGTGCTCCGAGGCGCAGGTGGACATGCAGTCGGTTCGGCGAGGCACCCTGTCCATGGAGGACTGGGAAAAGCTCACCGACGCGATGGCGCCCATCTCCAAGGCCGAAATCTACATCGACGCGACCAGCGGCATCTCTGTGCCCGAGCTTCGCTCCAAGGCGCGCCGCCTTCAGATGGAGCACGGGCTCGACCTGGTCATGATCGACTACCTGCAGCTGATGAGCGGCACAGGCAAGAGCGGCAGCCGTCAGGAGGAGGTCAGCAACATTTCGCGCGGCCTCAAGAGCCTGGCGCAGGAGCTCAAGGTGCCCGTCATCGCCCTGTCGCAGCTCTCCCGAGCCGCCGCCGGACGAACCGATCACCGCCCCATCCTCTCCGACATCCGAGATTCGGGCGCCATCGAGCAGGACGCGGACGTGGTCATGTTCGTGCACCGCGAGAACTACTACGACCCCGAAACCGAAAAGGGAAATATTGCCGAAATCATCATCGCCAAGCAGAGAAACGGCCCCCTGGGCACAGTCGAGCTGATCTGGTCGGCCGAGCACACCCGCTTCCTGCATAACCCGAATTCCAGCATGCAGCTGTAGCCAAACAAAGGAACCGCATGGAAAACGCAAAAATCAAGTGCATTATCGAGGCCATACTGTTCGTCGCCGGGGAGCCGGTCTGCGTGGAGGATCTGGCGCACGCGCTGGATTTGACCGTGGGCGAGCTGAGCGAGCACCTGAACGCGCTTCGCGACGAGTATGACCTGGACGCGCGGGGCATTCGCCTGGCCCGCTTCGGCGACAGCGTGCAGCTGACCACCCGGCCCGACTACGCGCCCTACATCGAGCGGCTGCTGCAGCCCATCCAGAAGCAGTCGCTGTCTCAGGCCGCGATGGAGACCCTGTCCATCATCGCCTACCGCCAGCCGGTCACCAAGGCCGAGATCGAGGCGGTGCGCGGCGTGAAGTGTGACTATTCGGTCGCCTCGCTGGTCAACAAGGAGCTCATCTGTGAGGTGGGCCGCCGCGAGTCGCTCGGCCGCCCGATACTCTACGGCACCACGCCCAAGTTTCTGCAGCACTTCGGCATCGAGAGCCTGGACGAGCTGCCTCCGATGAAGCTGGAGGCGGTCGACGCGCGCATCGCCGAGGCCGGAGAAGAATAAAAGGAGGAAAACGCCATGATTCGCCACATCGTTCTGTTCAAGATCAAGCCCGAGTATCAGCAGGAGATTCCCCAGCTGGTCAAGAACTTTTACACTATGAAGGGCCATGTCGAGGGCCTGCTCGACCTGGAGGCCGGCGCGGACGTGCTCCACAGCGACCGCTCCTACGACCTGGCGCTGATTACCACCTTTGCCGATCGCGCCGCGTTCGATGCGTATCAGACCCACCCGCTGCACGTGCCCATCCGCAAGCGCATGCATGAGGTGCGTTCGGGCAGCGTGGCCTGCGACTTCGAAATCTAATGAGAGAGGCGGCCGTCTGCGTTTTTAGCGGGTGGCCGTGCTTTATAGGCAGATTGCTGTGGTTTCGCCTTCCGGCAAGGAGGGGAAGCCGCAGCTTTTTCAGACGCGTTTCGGTGGGAGGTGAGCGGCATGCCGGAGGAGACGGCGCGGCTGTTCGTGGGCATTGAGCCGGACGAGGCGGCGCGGCATGCGCTGAGCGACTGGGCGCAAGAGCTGTCTGCACGCGTGTCCGGGCGGTACTACGCGCCTGATTTGTATCACGTGACGCTGTGCTTCCTGGGCCAGACGGCGCGCGAGCGCATCTCGGCGATTGTGCGGGCGATGCGTGAGGCGTATGCGGAGCCGTTTGAGGCGCGCCTGAGCGAGACGGGCACGTTCAAGGGCGGCGCGGTGCTCTACGCGGGCGTGGAGAAGAGCGCATGTCTTGCGGCGCTTCAGGAAAGGCTGTGCGCTTCCCTGCGCCGGGAGGGGGTCAGCCTGAACGAGGAAGCGGAACACTACGTGCCGCACATCACGCTGGCGAGGCATGCTGCCGGGCTGACTGAGCCTGAAAAGGCACCGGAATGCACGTTTTCGGTGCGGTTTATTACGCTGTTTGAGAGCGCGCGGGTGGACGGAAGGCTGTGCTATACGCCGATTGCGCGCGTGCCGGGGGAGGAAGCCAATGAGCCTTGAGGAAGAAGTGCGCGGGAAGGCGCGCGAGCTGGGCTTTGCGCGGGTGCGGATTGCCCGGCCGGAGATGCTGCCCGTCCGACGGACGCACCCGCAGACGTTTTCGCTGACCGGCGACCCGTGGGAGATTCTGCCCTCGGTGCAGGCGATTCTTCTGCTGGTCTGGCCGTACAGGCCGTACTGTGCGCAGGGGCGTGCGCTGCTCGACGCGTACTATCCCGCCTCGAACGCCGCGCACGAGGCCGCAATGCGGATGGAGGCCTGGCTGCGGGAGAAGGGCTACGAGGCCGACATGCGCGCCCCGCTGCCCAGAAAGCCGCTCGCCGCGCGCAGCGGACTGGGCACATACGGGCGAAACAGCCTGATCGCCGTGGACGAACTGGGCAGTTGGGTGTCGCTTCAGTGCGTGCTGACGAGCGCGCCGCTGCCGTTCGACCCGCCGGGGCAGGCGGAGGGCTTCTCGCCGGAATGCCTGCGCTGTCATGCCTGCGAAAAGGCCTGCCCGACCGGGGCGCTGAGCGGCGACGGCGAGGTGAACCTGGACAGATGCCTGCGCGCCCAGCCGGAGAGCGAGCCGGTGCGCGAGGAAATGCGCCTGGCCATGGGCGCAAGCCTGCTGGGGTGCAATGCCTGTCAGGTCTGCTGCCCCAGGAATCGGGCCGCCAAGCCGGTCGAGCCGCCCGAGGAGCTGCTGCGCGCGCTGGATCTCGGGGCGCTTTTGAGGGGCGAGTACAAGCCGCTGATCCCCTTCCTGGGCAAAAACAACGCGCGCAAGCTGCGGGTGCAGGCCCGCGCCTGCCTCATGGCCGCGCACGACGGGCGAGTTGACCTGCTGCCTGAAATCCGGGCGCTGGAGACGAGCGACGGGGAAGCCGTGCGAATTCATGCCGCCTGGGCCCGGCAATATTTGGAAGAATTGCTTCAAAAATAACCGAAGACGCGTAATTTGTGGGTCAATGCGCTTGCATGGAGGGCGCGCGGCGTGTTATAATAAGAAAAAAGTACAATGGAACCGAGGGATTTACACATGGCCAAACACCTGAAGAAGCATGCCGGCCGGCATGTTGTTCGCACGCTCATCGCGTTTCTGCTGCTGGTATTGCTGGTGGGCGGCGTGTATTACGCACTCCTGCGCAGGGAAAACAGCCTGACCGAAAAGCTGGTGAAGGCGGCCGCGACTCATACGCCCGAACCGACGGCGCAGGTGACCGACACCCCCGCGCCCACCGCGTCGCCCCTGCCGACCGACACGCCCGTGCTGACCGACGCGCCGCAGAGCACCCAGAGCATGCCCGTGCAGCCCGGCGCGACCGGCGAACCGACTCCGGTCGTCAACCTGACCGAGTCGCCAACCCAGCCCGCAACTGCCGCGCCGACCGACACGCCCACGGCCGAACCCACTCCCGAGCCGACCGCCGAGCCTGAGCAGGTTCCCGCCGCCGAACCGGTGGAGCTGGACTTCCCCTACTATATCGAAGTTGACCGCGGCCAGCACGTCGTGCGCGTGTACACCGTGGACGAGAACGGCGAGTACTCGATTCTGGCGCGCACGATGATCTGCACGACCGACCTGTACGCCAACAAGCCGGGCGACGGCCTGTACCGCATGGACGGCCAGAAGATCCGCTGGGGCTCCAGTCTGCTGGGCGAGAACCAGTTCCAGTACGCCACCCGCATCTGCGGAAAGCTCCTGTTCCACTCGATCAACTATTCGCTGCAGTATCCGGACATGATCAAGCCCGAGTCCTACGCCACGCTGGGCACCGCCGGCTCCGAGGGCAGCGTGCTGCTGCTGGCCGCCGACGCGAAGTGGATTTACGACAACGTGCCCGCTGGCACGCCCGTGCGCTTCCTGAGCACCGAGCCCGATTCGGCGCTGCTTGAGAGCCTGGCCGCGCCCGCGCTTGGCAAGAGCGGCTACGACCCCACCGACCCGCGCGACAACAACCCGGACTATGATCCCTCCTACGAGGCGAGCAAGCCCGAGGTGACGCCCTATCCCGGCGTGACCCCCGCGCCGACCGACAGCTGGGAGTTCCGCACCTATCCGTAATCACTCGAGACAAACCAAATCCTCCGCATGGCTTCATGCGGAGGATTTAATCTGCCTGTGTTGCAATGGCACCGGAATTTCGGCGGCAGACGTGCTATACTTTCACTCGAAACCGAGAAAGGAAGTGCGTTTCATATGAAAAAGCTGGTAAGTATCGCGCTGGCGCTTGTGCTGGCGCTGGGAATGTGCCTGAGCGCGGGCGCGCAGGAGGACGCGGCGATTCGCGTGGCCTCGCTCAAGGGCCCGACGACGATGGGCATGGCCAAGCTGATAAAGGACAGCGAGGCCGGAACGACTCAGAACAAGTATGAATTCACGATGGCGGGCGCGGCGGACGAGATCGTGCCGCTGATGGTTCGCGGCGAGCTGGACATGGCGCTGATTCCGTGCAACCTGGCGAGCGTCCTGTACAACAACACCAAGGGCGCGGTCGAGGTGCTGGCGGTCAACACGCTGGGCGTTTTGTACGTGCTCGAGGCGGGCGACACGGTGAACAGCGTCGCCGACCTGGCGGGCAAGACGGTCTACTCCACCGGCAAGAACACCACCCCGCAGTACGCGCTCAACTATGTGCTGGCCAAAAACGGCCTGGATCCCGAGAAGGACCTGACCGTGGAGTACAAGAGCGAGGCGACCGAGGTGGCCGCGGCGCTGGCAAACGGCAGCGCGACGCTGGCCATGCTGCCCCAGCCCTTCGTGACCAGCGTGCTGATGCAGAACCAGAACGTGCGCGTGGCGCTGAGCCTGACCGAGGAGTGGAACAAGGTCAGCGACGGCAGCGACCTGGTGACTGGCGTGGTCGTGGCGCGCAGGGAGTTCGTGGAGAGCCATCCCGAGCAGGTCGAGGCCTTCCTTGAGGAGTACGCCGCCTCGACCGAGTACGTGGTCGCCCACCCCGCCGAGGCCTCGGTGTGGATTGAGGAGCTGGGCGTGGTGGCCAAGGCCGCGCTGGCCGAGAAGGCCATTCCCCAGTGCAACATCGTCTGCATCACCGGCGAGGAAATGAAGAAAGACGTTTCCGGCTATCTGGCCGCGCTGTGCGAGCAGAACCCGGAGGCCGTGGGAGGAACTCTGCCTGATGACGCGTTCTACTACATCCCCGAGGTGGGTGAATAAACTGTACAAGGCGCTGGCCGTCGCGTTTTGGCTGGGCGTTTGGCAGCTTCTGAGCAGCCTGATCGGACAGGAGATACTGATCGTATCTCCTGTTCGGGCTGTCCGGACGCTGCTTTCCTTTTTGGGTAAGGGCTCGTTTTACCGGGCGGTGGGCTTCACGCTGACGCGGATACTAGCCGGCTTTTTGCTGGGGTTCGCGCTGGGTATCCCGATGGCGCTGCTGTCGCGCAGGTTTTCGGCGGCGCGTATCCTGCTCTCGCCGCTGATGCACGCGGTGCGCGCCACGCCGGTGGCCTCGTTTGTGATCCTGGCGCTGGTGTTTATCCGGGCGCGGCGGCTGTCGGTGTTCATCTCGTTTTTGATGGTGCTGCCGGTGGCCTACTCAAACCTTCTGGCGGGTCTGGACAGCGCGGATCAGGCGCTGCTTGAAATGGCGAAGGTGTTTCGGGTGGGCAGGCTCCGGCAACTGCGAGAAATCTACCTGCCGGCCGCGTATCCGGCGCTGCTGAGCGCGTGCGAGCTGTCGCTGGGCATGTGCTGGAAGGCGGGGGTGGCGGCAGAGGTGATCGGCCTGCCCGACGGGAGCATCGGCGAAGCGCTGTACCAGGCGAAAATCTTCTTCAGTACGCCCGAGCTGTTCGCCTGGACGCTGGCGATTATCCTGATCAGCCTGATGCTCGAAAAGGCGGTCATGCGGCTTTTGGGCCTGCTCAGGCGAAGAATGGAGGCGGCGTGATGGCGGTCGAGATCAGGAGCCTGTGCAAGGCTTTTGGGGCGCACAAGGTGCTGGAAAATTTCTGCGCGACGCTGCCGGAGAGCGGCGTGGTCGAGGTCTGCGGGCGCTCCGGCGCGGGAAAAACCACGCTGTTTCGCATTCTGCTGGGGCTTGAAACCGCCGACTCGGGCGAAATCGCCGGGCTTGAGGGCTGGCGGCTCGGCGCGGTGTTTCAGGAGGACAGGCTGCTTCCCCACAGGAGCGCTGTGGACAATGTGCGTTTCGTGTGCGGAGCGAGCGAGGCGGAGATCCTCAGTCACCTGGAGCAGGTGGGCCTGGGCGCGCAGGCCGGGCAGCGCGTGTGCGACTACAGCGGCGGCATGAGGCGGCGCGCGGCCATCGTGCGGGCGGTGCTGTACCCCTGCCGGGCGCTGCTGCTGGACGAGCCGTTCAAGGGCCTGGACGAGGAGACGAGGGCGCAGGTCATCGCCTACCTGAGAAAATACTGCGCCGGGCGGCTGGTGCTGCTGGCGACGCACGACCACGAGGAGGCGCGCGCGATGGGCGCGATTGTCCGACTGGAGATTGGAGGAGAAACGAATGAACCGTGAGAAAATGATCGAGGCGTATCTTGAGCGGCTGGAGCTGACCGGCATCGACCGCCGACCGACGCGACAAAACCTTCAGGCGCTTCAGCAGGCGCACCTGTATCATATCCCCTATGAAAATCTGGATGTGATGCGCGGCGTGCCGCTGTCACTGGAGATCGACGACCTGTTTCGCAAGATCGTGCTGAACCATCGCGGCGGCTACTGCTTCGAGCTCAACGGGCTGTTTTCCTGGTTGCTGAGCGAGCTGGGGTACGAGGTCACCGGCTACTTCGCGCGCTTCCTGCGCAGCGCGGGCGACACGATTCCCATGCGCGGGCATCAGGTCATGCGGGTGCAGCCGGTCGACTGCGAGGAGGCCTATCTGGTGGACGCGGCGACCGGGTGCGGCTCGCCCGACACGCCCATCTGCCTGAAGGAGGGCGCGCTGCTGACCCAGCCCACCGGGCGCTACCGCATGACGCGGCAGGCGGACGGGACCTGGCTGCTGCAGGAGTGGCACGGGGAAGCGTGGCAGAAGCTGTACTCCTTCAGCGAGGAGCCGCAGCTGCCCGTGGATTACCGCGTCGCGTCCTATTTCTGCGAGCACGCGCCCGAGTCCACCTCCCGGCAGAAGTGGATTGTCAACCTGCGCACGCTGAACGGCCGCTACACCGTCGACGGCGACCAGTTCAAGCACTTCGAGGGCGACCAGGTCGAGGTGATCGTGCCCCAGACGCAGGAGGAACGCGACCGGCTGCTCAGGCAGTGGTACGGCATCGTGCTGTAAGCGGGCCTCACCATTTTCAGGGAAAGAAAAGGAACCGTCCCATTTCGGGGCGGTTCCTTTTGGATATGCGATTACAGCTCGATCATCTTGCCGGTGCGGGCAGACTCGAACGCGGCCTCCAGCACGCGGAATACGGCGCGAACCTGCTCGGGCTTGACGATCAGCTCGGCCTTGCCGTCCACCGCGTCGCGGATGTTGGCGTAGTATTCGGTCAGGTCGGCCGGGGAGTCGGGCAGCTCGGTCTCGACGATTTCCTTCTTGCCGCGGGGGGCGAAGGTGCGGGTGGGGCCGGAGGTGGTCATGACGACGATTTCCTCGGGCTCGACGGTCTCGTCCACCTTGATGATGCCGCCGTTGCGGGTGAAGTCGTTGATGTAGCAGGTGCCCTTATCGCCCAGGATCATCCAGCGCGGCAGCTGCTTGAGCACCCAGGTGCCGATTTCCATCTGGATATGCGCGCCGTTCTTGAGGTCCATGAGCAGGTAGAAGTAGTCCTCGACCTCGGGGGTCTTGACGTTTTCGGTTTTGCAGAACACGCTCTTGACCGAGTCGAAGCCCAGCATCCACAGCAGCTGGTCGATGAAGTGCACGCCCCAGTCGTAGATCATTCCGCCGCCGTGCTTCTTCTCGGCGCGCCAGCCGAACATGGCGCCGCGGGAGCCGTGCAGGCGGGACTGAATGGAGTAGATATGGCCCAGCTCGCCCGACTCGATGACCTCCTTGGCGATGCGGAAGTCCTTGTCCCAGCGGCGGTTCTGGTGCACGGTGAAGAGCACGTGGTTCTCCTTCGAGGTCGCGATCATCTTGTCAACCTCGGCCAGGGACATGGCCACGGGCTTTTCGGAGATGACGTGCTTGCCGGCCTTCATCGCGGCGCAGGCCAGCTCGCAGTGCACGTCGTTGGGAGTCGCCACCAGCACGACGTTGAACAGGTCGCTCTTCAGGAACTCGTCCAGCGTGTCAAAGCCGGCCAGGCCGATTTCGCGGGCCTCCTGCACGCGCTCGGGCAGGATGTCGTACGCCGCGACCACCTCGACGCCCTCCACCTTGGGAGCGTTCTTCAGGTGCCAGTGTCCCATGTAGCCAAAACCGATAATACCAAGTTTCACACCCATTGTTTCATCCTCCATTCATCAATGTCCGGATTCGCAAGTTTGCATTTTTATAAGTTCTCAGGGGGAAGACCCTGCTAACTCCGTTCAATCGAGCCGCTCCATGCATTCGACTTCGCCGCGCCCGGTCGAGTTCCCATCGCCGTTCACGTCGTCGAAGACCGGGCAGAATACCTCGGCGCGCATGTCCAAGGGCCGCCTGCCGTTGACGAGCACGTCCTTAAAGGCGAGCGTGTCCACGCGGCAGGAGACGTATGGGTCGAAGATTTCCATCTCGCCCAGCCGCACCGACTTGGGCCCGACCACGGCCAGGAAGGCCATCGGGCAGCCCGCGTCCTTGGTCAGGCGGATGTTCTCGAAGCAGACGTGGCCGAGGTTCGCGCCGATTTCGAACGCCCCGAACGCGCCGCGCACCGGGTCTGCGTTCAGGTATTCGGCAAAGCGGTCGATCGGGCCGCGCAGGTTCACGTCGATGTCCTCGAAGAAAATCCAGTCCCCGCTGCCCACGCCGCCCCGTTCGGGCCGCTCGGCTCCGACGCGGTAGCGGGGCGTCTGGTAGTACATTTTGAAGGTATCGACGCCTCTGACCCGGCGAATGATCGCGTTCGTCAGCGAGCAGTCCACGCTCGCGCCGTCCGCATAGAAATACATGCCCGGCTCGATGCGCAGCGCCTTGTAGCGGCTGTCCGCGGACAGCTCCAGGTCTTCGCACAGCACGGTGTCCATCGGGCCGAAGTCCACTGAAGAATCCTGCCAGTCGTACATGTTGAGCGCCACCAGGTCGTCGCCCACCTGGCCGCGAACCCTGCGCACGAGCAGATTGCGCGTGTTGCCGTTTATGTGCAGGCCGTCGGCGAAGCATTCCTCGAAGGTTATGTCCTCGAGCAGGACGTTCGACGCGTCGCCCAGCTGCACGGCGAAGCCCGCCGTATGCCGGAAGGTCAGGCCGGAGAGTGTCAGATGGTCGACGCAGTTGAAGAACAGGCAGGTCGACACGCCGTAGAAGGAGCGCGCCTCGTCGTACATTCCCGTGGAGCCATAGCCCCTGCGCCGGTCGCTGCTTTCCTCCCAGCGCCCGCCCACAATGGCGATATTGCGGTCGCGCGCGCCCTTACGGACGGGATAATGCGTGCCGTCCTGCGTGCGTTCGTTGCGCAGCAGGAGAAGACGCGCATCCGGCTTCAGGCGAAGCACCGCCCGTTCGTCGGCCTCGATGCGCCGGTTGGAGGGGATGACCACGCCGCCCGAGAGCAGGTATTCGCCCGCGGGGATGCGCACGATTTCATGTTCCCTGAGCGCCGCGCTCAGCGCCCGCGTCCAGTCGTCCCCATCGGCGAGCGGCCGGTACTCGGTCAGGGAGACCGCGTCGGTCAGAAGCGCCTGCAGGCGGCGGTTCTCCCGCTCCATCTCGGCGAGGCGATTGACGATCTCTTGCTTTTTCGCATTCATGAGGGTATTCCTCCCGTGCATAGCGCTTCTCTCGGCGAGAATAGTATAACATCCTTCCTGCGGAAAGAAAAGCGATTATTTTGCCTATTTTATGCACTTTTTTGCTTATCGCGCTTTTGCTTTCGGGAAAGAGTGCGGTTTGAAAAAGGGTCTGCGCCGCGGCAGGAGCGCCCCGGCCGGGAAAATTTCGCCGGGCGGCAGGGAAGCGGCACGCTGCATCGAATTCTTATAATGTATAGATTTTTTGCGGGCGGGGGCGGTCGTATGACGGATCGAGAGGCGCTGGCCGGGATGCTTGCCTTCGTGAATCGTGGCCCCGAGGCGGCGGACGAGCAGGCCCGGGCGCTGCTGGAAAAGTACCGGACGCTGGAGCGCGTGCTGGAAAACAGCGAGGATCTGCTCCGGGGAATCGGTGGCCTCAGCTCGAGCGGCGCGCTGCTTCTGAGCGCCTTTCCCGCGCTGGCGCGCAGGGTAAGCGCGGAAGGCCTGGGCGAGCGGCCGGTGATCGCGCGCTTTTCCGACCTGCAGCCGCTGATGGACGCGCTGTACCTGGGCAAGCGGCAGGAGGAGCTGTACCTGCTCTCGCTCAACCGCCGCTGCGAGCTGCTCTGTGCGCGGCAGATTCTCAAGGGCACGCTGTGTGAGGTGTGCCTGTCGGCGCGGCTGGTGGTGGAGGCGGTGCTGGAGACGCGCGCCGAGCTGGTCGTGTTGTGCCACAATCACCCGGCCGGAAACCCGCGCTTTTCGATGGCCGACGTGGCGACCATGCGCCATTTCCTGCCGCTAATGGCCCGGCTGGGCATACCGGTTGTGGATCATGCGCTGTACGCCGGCACGAGAATCCGCAGCATGCGCGCCGAGGGACGCATCAACGAGCGTGTCTGGACGGCAACCGGGCGGGGCAACATTCCGCGCGGAAGCTGGCTGGGATAAAAAAAGGGGGAGGGCTATGCGGCTCTCTCTCGTTTTTTAAGATCCTGACGAGTGGAGTATCCTCCCCACCAGGCGGCCGCCTTCACCGGTTTTGCCGAAAGCCCTCAGATCTTCGGGCGCAGAGACTGCAATGAAGCGCTTTTTCTGGAAAATGGAATCTTCGGAACCGCCTCGTGCCCACACTATGTATTTGTACCGAATCGGCAACGCCGACAGAAAATCCGCAGGAAATTCCTGCGGATTCGAAGACCTCGGCCGCTTCAGCCTATGGCGGCCGATGGTCGTCGCCAGGATGCGCGGCAGCAAGTGGCAGTCGGCCCTGCCGACCAGGCTCAGCCTGCCCGGAGAAATCAGCCGACCGGCTCTGCCTGCGCGGCGGGCAGGGGCATGCGCTCCCACTGACCGTCCTTCCGCACCGCCAGCAGCGTGTCCGAGAGCGGAACGATGCGCTCATACTCGGGCGGCAGCAGCTCGCTGCCCTGCGCGTCGATCACGCCCCAGCGGCGCGTGCCCTCCACCTCGGAGAGTATGACCCGGGCGGAGGAGGAGCCCGCCAGATAGCTGGTCTCGAAGCGGGAGCACAGGAAGTAGTCCACGTCGCCCACGGTGGTGAGAAATTCGACCTGCTGATACGGCCCGGAGAGCGCCTCGCCGGTCGAAAGGCTTGAAATCCACTCGCATTCGCTGCCCCACACGCCGCTCTGACGCACAAGGCAGTGTTCGCCCTGGCTCAGGTCGAGCAGGCAGTCGGGCTCATACCGGCAGACCTCCTCGCCCACCGGGTCGAGCAGCACCACCGCGTCGGCCAGGTACAGTGCGCAGTAGCCGGACGGGGAGACGGAGACCGCACCCGTGCCGTATTCGCGCAGCAGCCCGCCGTCCTCCTCGGAGAACAGATATATGCTGTCCGCAGTCGTGACCAGCACGAACATGCCGTCGCCCGGGGCCTGTATGAGCGACTTGAACTGCGCCTGCGGGGCGATGATCCACTCGCCGGCGCGGTCGATCAGCCCGGGGGCGCCGTCCTGCGCCGCGACGGCCCGGCCGTCCTCAAACGCGCCAGCCCAGTCAAAGCGCGGCTCGATCGCCCACTCCCCCTGGCCGTTCAGATAGCCGAACAGGCGGGTGCGGGGGTCATAGGCGGCGTACAGGCCGTCGCCCGCCTCGGGGCCGTAGCCCACGTACAGTCCGGCGTCGGTCTCGCCTTCGCTCAGGCTGAGCAGGTACAGCTCGTCGGCGGTGTCATCCAGATGGTCGCTCTTGTAGGCGAAGAAGCGGTCGCCCTCAATGTGCATCAGCCAGGCGTAGTCGGGCGCGGTCAGCTCATGGCCGTACAGGTCCATCACGCCGCACTTGTCCTCCTGCCAGAAGATCAGGTAGCCGCCGGCGTACTGCAGGCAGGAGTAGTCCGCCCCGGTGAGCGCGCTGCCGTCCCCGTTCATCAGGAAATAGGCGGCCGAATTTTCCGAAAGCGCGGCGGCGTAGAGCGGCGCTTCGCCCGCCGGGGTCAGGCGCTTCAGAGCGGCGTACTGGCCAAAGAGATCGCCGTTTTCGTCCAGCACGAAGGTCTCGCCGGAGGCGCTCTCAAGGAGGGTCAGCTGGCCCTGGGCGCGGGCGGCGGGGCACAGGAGCAGCAAAACGGCCAGAAAAAGCAGGGTTCGCTTCATGCGCGTCGTTCCTTTCATATTTAAGAGCCGGTCGATAACCGATGCTTTTTGGACGCGCGGCGCGCCCGGAAGTTGCCGCTTTGCCCGTTCAGTCCAATTTTAACACAAAATGTGCCGGAAAAAAGCCGCAAATTGCCTTTGCATAACCTGAAAAGGTTGTATTCGGGCGGATTCTGTGCTATAATACGGACTGTATGTATGTGCTATGAAGCAGAGGGCATCTGCCAGTCAATTTTACAGCGAGAGTGGGGATGCCCACTCTTTCCATTTATTCTTGCCCGCAGGGGCCAGGAGGACACGCGATGAAGTACACCCTTTCCGGCTATGTGGAGCCGACCGCCCGCCGTCTGGCCGAGGAGATGAACCTCGAGCTGGTGGACGTGGAGCTGGCCAAGGAGAACACAGGCAAGTTCCTGCGCTTCACCATCGATACGCCGGAGGGCGTGGATCTGGACGCGCTGGAGAAGTTCCACCGGGCGGTGCAGCCGCTGATGGACAACGTGGAATACGACTACATGGAGGTCACCTCGCCCGGCGCGGACAGGCCGCTGAAAAAGCCCGCCGATTTCGAGCGCGCAGCGGGCCTCGAGGTTGAGGTCAAGCTCTACCGCGCGGTGGAGGGCTCCAAGTACTATACCGGCACGCTGGCCGGCCTTGAAAACGGCGAGGTCGTGATCGACGATCACGGCACGCTTCGCCGCTTTGCCCAGAGCCTGTGCGCACAGGTCGCGCCGCTCATCGAGGTGGATGAGCGCGAGATCGACGAGGCGCTGGGCGACGTATTCGAAGAAGACGGGGAGGACGATGAGTTCGAACCCGAGGACAATTATCAACCGGAGGACAACTGATCATGAAAGCACCGCAAACGCCCAATCCTTCCGCGGAGTTCATCGAGGCGATCGACGCCCTGTCCCGCGAGAAGCGCATTGACAAGGAAAGCCTGTTCGCCGCCATCGAGCAGGCGCTGGTGGCCGCCTATAAGCGCAACTTCTCCACGACGGTCGCCAACGTGCGCGTGAGCATCGACCGCAAGAAGGGCGAGGTCGAGGTCTTCGCGCGCAAGACCGTGGTTGAGGAAGTCGAGGACGACCAGACTCAGATCAGCCTGGAGGAGGCCCGCGCGATCAACCCGGTCTACGAGGTGGGCGACCTGATTGAAAAGGAAATCACCCCCCGCCAGTTTGGCCGAATCGCGGCGCAGACCGCCAAGCAGGTGGTCATGCAGAAGATCCGCGAGGCCGAGCGCGGCGTGATCTACCAGGAGTATTCCGAGAAGGAAAACGAGATCCTGACCGCGCTGGTCAAGCGCGTCGAGGGCAAGAACGTGTTGGTCGAGCTGGGCCGCACGGAGGGCATACTGGAGCCCTCGCAGCAGATTCCGGGCGAGGTGCTGGGCCCCAACGACCGCGTGAAGGTCTACGTGCTGGAGGTCAACCAGAGCGGACACGGCGCGCAGGTCGAGGTTTCCCGCACGCACTCCGGCCTGGTCAAGCGGCTCTTCGAGCTGGAGGTGCCCGAGATTCAGAGCGGCGTGGTGCAGATTCGCTCCATCGCCCGCGAGCCCGGCTCCCGCACCAAGATGGCCGTCTGCTCGACCGATCCGATGATCGATCCGGTGGGCGCGTGCGTCGGCCCGCGCGGCATGCGCGTGGAAAACGTGGTCGAGGAGCTCAAGACCGAGAAGATCGACATCATCCGCTGGTCGAGCGACCCAGCCGAGTACATCGGCAACGCGCTCAACCCGGCGAGGGTCATCAACGTCTCCATCAATGAAAAGGACAAGTGCGCGCGCGTCGTGGTGCCGGACAACCAGCTGTCCCTGGCCATCGGCAAGGAGGGGCAGAACGCCCGCCTGGCCGCCAAGCTGACCGGCTGGAAGATCGACATCAAGAGCCAGAGCCAGTTCGAGGCGCTGGCCGAAATGGAGGGCGCGCAGGCTGAGGAGGGCGAAACTTGCTGAAGCAGCGAAGGGTTCCGATGCGCATGTGCGTCGGCTGCCGGGAAATGACGCCCAAGAAGGAGCTGCTTCGCATCGTGCGCTCGCCCGAGGGCGTGATCGCCTTCGACCGCGTGGGCAAGGCGCCCGGACGGGGCGCGTACGTCTGCAAAAAGGCGGAGTGCCTGAAAAAGGCGCGCAAGATCCGCGCACTTGAGCGGCAGCTGGACTGCAGGATCGAGGATTCGGTCTTCGACCAGCTGGAGGCCGAGCTCGCGCGCATCGAGCAGGAAAAAATCGCGCGCGGGGAGACGGACGATGGACAGTAAGGCCCTGGGCCTGCTGGGGCTGTGCGCCCGGGCGGGCAAGGTTCTCTCCGGAGAGCCGGCGGCCGAGCAGGCCGTGAAGAAGAAAAATGCGTACCTCGTCCTGATCGACGAGGAAGCATCCGAAAACGCGAAAAAGGCGCTTTCGGATGCCTGCGCCTACTACGGCGCGCCGCTTAGAACGCTGCCCGCGGGATGCCTTGGGCAGGCGATCGGCAAACCCGGCCGCATGGCGGCGGCCATTACCGACCAGACGCTTGCAAAACGCCTGATCGAACGGATAGAGTGTCAGTAAGTAATCACATCGAATGCGAAAGCGCGGGGGTGCATGCAGGGAATGACCAAAGTCAGGGTGCAAGACGCTACCAAGGAACTGAGCATTGGAACCGGCAGGCTGCTGGATTCCGTTTCTCGTTCCCGCAAACAGGTGCAGGACGTCCTTCAGCAGCTCAAGAGGCTGAAAAACGACGCCGCCCAGAAGGAAAATGAGCAGAAGGAACTGCAGGCCCGGGAGGAGCTCAAGCGCCAGCAGGAGCAGGCCGCTGCATTCGTGAGCGGCTATTCCTCCGAGCAGATGGCGGAAGCGGTCGCCGCGTCCAAGCAGGCGGCGGAGGCTGCCGCGCAGAAGAAGGCGGAGGAAGCGCGCAAGGCGGAGGAGGAAGCCGCGGCCCGTCAGGCTGCCCCGGAAGCAAGGCCCCAGGCCGCTGCCCCGAGGACTGCGCAGCCCCAGCAGCGTCCGATGAATCAGGGCGACCGCCCCTACGGCCGTCCGGTGAACCCCGGTGACCGCCCCTACGGCCGTCCGGTGAATCAGGGCGACCGTCCCTATGGCCGTCCGGTGAATCAGGGTGACCGTCCCTACGGCCGTCCGGCGAATCCCGGCGACCGCCCCTATGGCCGTCCGGCGAATGGCGGCGACCGTCCCTACGGCCGTCCGGCGGGTCAGGGCGACCGTCCCTATGGCCGTCCGGCAGGCGGCATGGGCAAGGACGGCGACCGTCCGATGGGCGGCAAGGACTCCGATCGTCCGCAGCGTCCCTTCGGCAATCGTCCGCAGGGCGGCGGCGCGCGTCCCCAGGGCGGCGGATTCGGCCGCAAGCTGGCCAGCGAGCTGGCGCCCGTGGCCGAGAAGGAGCGCGTCTCCAACTACGATCCCAATAAGAAGATCTACGAGCGGCAGAACGACCCGGAGCGCAGCGCGAATACCAGCAAGCGCTCCGCCGGCAAGAACAATACCGGCCGCAACGTGAATATCAAGAACGCGGGCTACGACGACGACTTCGAGCGCGGCAAGAAGAGCAAGCGCAAGCAGCAGGTCGCCCAGCCCAAGCCCGAACCGGTGAAGATCGAGAAGGCCTATATGACCGCCGAGACCATCACCGTCAAGGACCTGTCCGAGCGCATCGGCAAGCCCACCGGCGAGATCATCAAGAAGCTGCTGCTGCTGGGCATCATGGCGACCATCAACGCGGAGCTGGATTACGACACCGCGCTGCTCGTGGCCAGCGACTACGGCATCGAGCTGGAAAAGAAGATCGACAAGACCGCCGAGGAGGCCCTCGAGGAAGAGGACTTCACCGACAAGGAAGACGATCTGGTGCCGCGCAACCCGATCGTGACCATCATGGGCCACGTCGACCACGGCAAGACCAGCCTGCTGGACTATATCCGCAAGGCGCACGTCACCTCGACCGAGGCGGGCGGCATCACGCAGCACATCGGTGCCTACACGGTGAGCATCAACGGCCGCGGCATCACCTTCCTGGATACCCCCGGCCACGAGGCCTTCACTGCCATGCGCGCCCGCGGCGCGATGATCACCGACATCGCCATTCTGGTGGTGGCGGCGGACGACGGCGTGATGCCTCAGACCATCGAATCCATCAACCACGCCAAGGCGGCCAACGTGCCAGTCATCGTGGCGATTAACAAGTGCGACAAGCCCACCGCCAATCCCGACCGCGTGAAGACCGAGCTGACCGAGTACGGCCTGGTGGCCGAGGACTGGGGCGGCGACACCATCATGGTGCCGGTTTCCGCGCTGACCGGCGAGGGCGTGAACGACCTGCTGGAGTCCATCCTGCTGGTTGCCGACATGGCCGAGCTCAAGGCCAACCCCAACCGCAAGGCGCGCGGCGGCATCATCGAGGCCAAGCTGGACAAGGGCCGCGGCCCGGTGGCTACCGTGCTTGTGCAGAACGGCACGCTGCGCGTGGGCGACATGATCGTCGCGGGCACCGCGTATGGCCGCGTCCGCGCCATGGTCAACGACCGAGGCGAGCGCGTCAAGAGCGCAGGCCCCTCCATGCCTGTCGAGGTCATCGGCTTCAACGACGTGCCCTCCGCGGGCGATACCATCAGCGCCGTGGACGACGACCGCCTGTCCCGTCAGGTGGCCGAGGAGCGCAAGGACAAGCTGCGCGCCGCGCTGATCAAGTCCCAGACCAAGACCAGCCTGGACGATCTGTTCAGTCAGATCTCCGCCGGCCAGATCAAGGACCTCAACATCATCGTCAAGGCCGACGTGCAGGGCTCCGTCGAGGCCGTCAAGCAGTCGCTGGAGAAGCTGAGCAACGACGAGGTGCGCGTGCGCTGCATTCACGGCGGCGTCGGCGCGATCACCGAAACCGACGTGCTGCTGGCCTCCGCGTCCAACGCCATCATCATCGGCTTCAACGTGCGCCACGACAACGCCGTGCGCGACCTGGCCGAGAAGGAAGGCGTGGACATTCGCCTGTACCGCGTCATTTACAACGCCATTGAGGACGTCGAGAACGCCATGAAGGGCATGCTCGCGCCCAAGTTCAAGGAGACCGCGCTGGGCCGCGCCCAGGTGCGTCAGACCTACAAGATCACCGGCATCGGCATGGTCGCCGGCTGCTACGTGACCGAGGGCAAGCTGCAGCGCGGCGCTCAGGCCCGCCTGCTGCGCGACAACATCGTCATCGTGGACACCAAGATCGCTTCCCTGCGCCGCTTCAAGGACGACGCGAAGGAAGTGGCCGCGGGCTACGAGTGCGGCGCGACGCTGGAGAACTACTCCGACATCAAGGAGAACGACGTCATCGAGTGCTACCTGATGGAGGAAATCCAGCAGTAACGCACAGAAAACTCACGAGGGGATGTTTCCGCTGCGAAACATCCCTTTTTAAGGAATTGAATCATTTGGAGGTATACCATGCCCGCATTTGACCGCATCGACCGCATTTCCGAGGAAGTGCGCCACAATATCGACCACATCATCCGCGAGGATCTGCACGACCCGCGCATCGGCGGCACCTACAGCATCGTGCGCGCCGAGGTGACGCGCGATCTGCGCTACTGCGAGGTGCGCGTGAGCATCCTGGAGGAGGATCGGCGCAAGGACATGATGGCCGCGCTGACCCACGCCGCCGGGTTTATCCGCCGCGAGCTGGGGCACAGGATGGATCTGCGCTATACGCCCGAGCTGATCTTCAAGCTGGACACCAACATTGAGTACGCCGCGCACATCAACCAGCTGCTCAAGGAGACGGAGAGAAAGACCGATGAACACGCTCAGTGAGGCGGCCTCCTGGCTTCAAGGCCATGACAACATCGCCATATTGACCCACGTATCCCCGGACGGAGACGCGCTGGGCTCGGCTCTGTGCGCGCTGAAGGCGGCAAGGGCGCTGGGCAAGCGGGCGGTCGTCGTCTGTCAGGACGCGGTGCCCGAATATCTGCGCGTGCTGCCCGGCTGGCAGGAGGTCGCCGCGCCCTATCCGCAGACCGCGCTGCCCTTTGAGGAGAAGGCGGTCTGGGCGCTGGACTGCGCCGACGAGAAGCGCACCGGAACCACGCACGCGCTGCTCGAGAAGCACCCGGACGCGCTGTGCATCGACCACCACGCCACCAACCCGGGCTACGGCAGCGTGTGCGTCGTGGAGCCTCACGCCGCCTCGACCGGCGAAATCCTGGTTTCGCTGATCGGGGAGCTGGGGCTTTCCCTGACGCGCGAAATGGCGGTGTGCCTGTACGTGTCCATCGCGACGGACACCGGCAACTTCAGCTTCGGCAGCACCACCGCGCGCACCTTTGCCTGCGCGGCGAAGTGCATGGAGGCCGGCGTGCCCATCGCCGAGCTGAGCGAGCATCTGTTCCGCTCCCGCTCGCAGGCCAGGACGAGGCTGACCGGCCGCGCGCTGGACAACATCCGCTATGAAAACGGCGTGGCGATCCTGCGCCTGACCAAAAAGGACTTTGCCGAGTGCGGCGCGACGCTGGCCGACACCGAGAACCTGGTCAACTACGGCATCGAGACGCAGGGAATCCGCCTGGCCATGATGGCCATCGAGCGCGACGCGGGCACGAGGTTTTCGCTGCGCGGCAAGGGCGAGGTCGACGTGAGCCGCATCGCCCAGCGCTTCGGCGGGGGAGGGCACCCCTGCGCGGCGGGCGCGACCGTGAACCTGCCCATGGACGAGGCGATCGAGGCCGTGCTCAGGGCCGCAACTGACGAACGCGAGGACTGAACCGAATGGATGGTTTTCTGAATATACTCAAGCCGCCGGGAATCAGCTCCGGCAGCGTGGTGGGCTATGTGCGCCATCGGCTGCCCAGGGGCACGGCGGTCGGACACGGCGGCACGCTGGACCCCGAGGCGGCGGGCGTGCTGCCGCTGTGCGTGGGCCGGGCGACCCGGCTGTTCGACTACATCATCGACAAGGAAAAGGAATATATCGCCGAGGTGCGCCTGGGAATCGAGACCGATACGCAGGACGCGACCGGCGAGATCGTCGCGCGCGCGGAGCGCCTGGCGGTGACGGAGCAGGACTTTCTGGAGGTGCTGTCGCGCTTTGTGGGCGAGATCGATCAGGTGCCGCCCGCCTTTTCGGCGATCAAGCGGGGCGGTCAGCGCATGTACGACCTGGCCAGAAAGGGCGAAGCGGTCGAGCTGGCCGCGCGAAAGGTGACGGTGCACGGCGTGGAGGCGCTTGCCCGCCTGGCCGAGGATCGCTACCTGATCCGCGTGACCTGCGGCAAGGGCGTGTACATCCGCACGCTGTGCCACGACATCGGCCGTGCGCTGGGCTGCGGGGCGCACATGAGCTTCCTGCTGCGCAGCAGGGCCGGCGTGTTTACCTGCGAAGACGGCCTGACGCTGGAGGAAATCGACGCGCTTTCCCAGGCGGGCGAGCTGCAAAGCAGGCTCTGCGCCCTCGACGCGCCGCTTGAGCGCCTGAACGCAGTTTATGCCCCCGCGAACCGCGAGCGCTTCATCCGCTGCGGAAATCCCCTCCGGCCGGGCGATTTTTCCGGCCAGGCCGCGCCGGGCGAGGCGGTGCGCGTGTATCTTCAGGATCGATTCGCAGGCATCGGCGAGGGCACGCCCGACGGGGGCGTCCGCTTCCGCGCCATGCTGCTGGAGGTTTGACAAATGCTTCTGCTTCATGACATGAAGGAATTCCATCAGGCGGGCTGCGTGCTGGCGCTGGGCACCTTCGACGGCGTACACCGCGGCCACAAGACCCTGCTGCTGCGCACGGTGGAGCTGGCGAAAAAAGCCGGCCTGCCGTCCGCGGCGCTGACCTTTGACCGGCACCCGCTGGCGCTTTTGTGCCCCGAAAAGGCGCCCAGGCTCCTGACCACGCCCGAACAGAAGCGGGCGCTGATCGAGCATCTGGGTATCGACGTGCTGGTCGAGCAGCCCTTCACCCAGGAATGGGCGACCCAGACCCCCGAGCGCTTCCTCAGGGCGGTCTGCCGCGCCATGCATCCGCAGACGCTGGTGGTCGGCTTTAACTATACCTTTGGCCGCGGCGCGATGGGCACGGTGGAGACCATGCGCCAGGAGGCGGAGAGCATGAGCTTTGGCCTGGAGGTGATCCCGCCCATCCTGTGGGCAGGCGAAATGGTTTCGTCCACGCGGATTCGGCAGCTGCTGGCCGCGGGTTATCCGGCCGAGGCCGAGATGATGGCCGGGCACGCGCTGTCCGGCGCGATCAGGCGGGAGGAATGAGCATGCAGGATCAGTGGGTGCGCTGGGCAGTGGAAATCCAGAGCCTTGCCCAGGTGGGACTGGCCTATGGCCGGGACGAGTACGACCGGGAGCGCTATGCCCGCCTGCGCGAAATCGCGGCGGAGATGATCGCCTGCAAGACCGATCTGCCCCTTGAGAAGGCGCGCGGCCTGTTCTGCGGTGAGACCGGCTACCAGACGCCTTGGGCAACCGCTGATTCATTCGCGGGAAGATTCACAGGGCGCCTTTTCAAGCCATTTCTGCGTCTGAAAACCTTGATTTAGCGCCACTAAACCTGCGGTTTTCATCCTGGAACTGACTGAAAATTCGCTCCTGTGAATCCCCGCTCATTGAATCATCGCTTACCTGAATCGACACCCGCGCCGCCGTGTTCGAGGGGGACAGGATTCTGCTCGTGCACGAGAAGAACGATACCTGATCGCCGTGCAGGACTGCAAAAGGCACAACGACCCCGCCTCGGCCTACGGCATCGCGAAGGTATTCTTTCTGTGCAGGCGGGTGGGCGGCGATTTTGCGCCCAATCTCGAGACCACGCAGAGCGGGTACTTTGCCCTGGACGAGCTGCCTGAAAACCTGGCTACGGCAAAGACCACCCGCGAGCAGATCGAGATGTGCTTCCGGGCGAAGGCAGACCCGGCCTGGCAGGCGATCTTCGACTGAGGGCGAGTTAACGAATACTTCGATTGACAAATTCACGGCGGGCGTGTAAACTGTAACCAATTCAGAGGTCTTTAAGACGGTACAGAGATGCCGATAAGACGCGAAGCTGTATTTCGCATACACTCGGTCTGTAGCCGTACCTCGGCTGCAGACTTTTTGTGTCTACGAGACTTTCTGAAGAAGCACATTCTGTTCCGCAAACGCGGAGAAAGGAAGTCTCGCTATGAGCAATCAACCCAAGACCACGGTGGACGTCGACTACACGGCCGAACGCGTGCCCGCCAGGGCGCGCAAGGGCTTCTGGCCCATGTTCTTCATCATGCTGGGATTCACGTTCTTCTCGGCCAGCATGTGGACGGGCGTAGACCTGGCCAACGGACTGGACCTGAACGGCTTTGTGTGCGCCATCCTGCTGGGCGGCGTGATTCTGGCGGCCTATACCGGCGCGCTGGGCTACATCGGCTGCCGCACCGGACTGTCGTTCGACCTGCTGGCCCGCCGCGCGTTCGGCGCGAAGGGCTCCTACGTTCCCTCGGCGATGATCGCGCTGACCCAGATCGGCTGGTTCGGCGTGGGCGCGGCGATGTTCGCGATCCCGGCGGCGCAGGTGCTCGCGCCCGACTCGACCCTGCTGCCCTACCTGCTGGTGCTGGCGGTGGGCGTGTGCATGACCACTTCGGCCTACTTCGGCATCAAGGGACTGGAGATCGTCTCGTATGTGTCGGTGCCGCTGATTGCCATCCTGGGCACCTACGCGATGGTGACCGCGACCGTGCAGGGCGGCGGCCTGAATGCGATCTTCGCCAAGTCGGCCGGCAAGCTGACCCTCTTCTCGGGCGTGGGTCTGGTCATCGGCTCCTTCGTCAGCGGCGGCACCGCCACCCCCAACTTCACCCGCTTCGCCCGGGGCAACAAGGCGGCGGTCTGGACGACGGTCATCGCCTTCTTCATCGGCAACACGCTGATGTTCTGCTTCGGCGGCGTGGCCGGCGCGTTCGTGGGCAACAACGACATCTTCTGGGTCATGATCGAGCTGAACCTGGGCGTGTTCGCCTTCCTGGTGCTGGGCGCGAACATCTGGACGACCAACGACAACGCGCTGTACACCGGCGCGCTGGGGCTGGCCAACATCACCGGCAAAAAGAAAAAGCCCATGGTCATACTCTCCGGCGTGATCGGCACGCTGACCGCCATGTGGCTGTACTATAACTTCTGCAACTGGCTGACCATCCTCAACGCCACCCTGCCCGCCATCGGCGTGATCCTGATCACCGACTTCTTCGTGGACAAAAAGAAGTACGAGGGCGAGGAAAAGGCGGGCAATCCGGTCAACTGGGCGGCGATCATCGGCGTGCTGGCCGGCGCGCTGGTGGGCAACCTGACCGGCGGAAACATCGTCCCCGGCTTCACGTTCGGCATCGCGGCCATCAACAACATGGTCGTGGCGGTGGCCTGCTACCTGATCGGCCGCGTACTGCGCAAGCGCTAAGGGAGGAAAACGAGCATGCTGTATAAGAACCTGTACATCGAGAACGCGGCGGAAACGAGCGACATCCGGGTCGAAAACGGGAAGATTGCGGAGATCGGTGCGAACCTGACTGCCAGGCCGGGCGAGGAGACGCGCGACTTTGCAGGCAGGCTGGCCCTGCCGCCGCTGATCGAGAGCCATGTGCACCTGGACACCTGCCTGACTGCGGGCGACCCGGTCTGGAACCTGTCGGGCACGCTGTTTGAGGGCATCGAGTGCTGGGCGAAGCGCAAGGAAAAGCTCACCCGCGAGGATGTGCGCGAGCGCGTGCATCGGGCGGTGCGCCTGTACGCGGTCAACGGCATTCAGCACATCCGCACGCATGTGGACGTGACCGACCCCAAGCTGACCGCGATGGAGGCACTGCTCGAGCTGCGCGAGGAGCTGCGCGACGTGATGGACATTCAGGTGGTCGCCTTCCCGCAGGAGGGCATCGAGAGCTACCCGAACGGCCGGGCGCTGATGGAGAACGCGGTGCGCATGGGCGCGGACTGCGTGGGCGCGATTCCGCACTTCGAGTTCACCCGGGAGTACAGCGTGTCCTCGCTGAACTTCGCGGTCGAGCTGGCCGAGAAGTACGACAAGCTGGTGGACGTGCACTGCGACGAGATCGACGACGAGGCCTCCCGAGGCCTTGAGACGCTGGCCGCGCGCGCCTATGAGAGCGGACTGTGCGACCGCGTGACCGCCAGCCACACCACCGCCATGCACTCCTACAACAACGCCTATGTGCAGCGGCTGATGCGCCTGCTCAAGCTCAGCCGGATCAACTTCGTCGCCAACCCGCTGGTCAACACCCACCTGCAGGGCCGCATCGACACCTACCCCAAGCGCCGCGGCATTACCCGCGTCAAGGAGCTGACCGAGGCGGGCGTGAACGTCTCCTTCGGCCACGACGACATCTTCGATCCCTGGTACCCGATGGGCACCGGCTCGCTGCGCGACGTGGTGTTCATGGGGCTGCATGTGTGCCAGATGATGGGCTACGAGGACATCATGAACTCCTATCGCTTCATCTCGACCCACGCCGCGAGGACGCTGCACCTGGGCGAGAGCTACGGCATCAAGACGGGCAATCCGGCCAGCTTCATCGTGCTGGACGCGAAGAACTACTACGACGCGCTCAACACGAACGCGACCGTGCTGCTTTCCTGCCGAAACGGACGCGTCGTCGCCGAGGGCAGGCCCGGCAGCAAAGAGGCCAGGTTCTAAGCCGCAATGCCTTGAAGGCGGGGCGGCCAATTCGCCCTCGCGATCGTGAAAAAGAATACGCGCCCCGGCTTCGGTCGGGGCGTTTCAGCTTATGAAAAGGTTCTGGCCGGCGCCAGCAGTCGGCCCTGCCGACCGGTTGGGGCTTTACAGGCAGGGCGTTTGCATGTATAATCGGACTGTATCGCAAGGTGAACGGAGGAAGAAACAGATGATGGACGTTGTGGCTCTGGGAGAGTGCCTGATCGACTTTACACCGAACGGGGTGAACAGCCTGGGCGCGCCGCTGTACGCCTGCAACCCGGGCGGAGCGCCGGCGAACGTGCTGGCAATGTACAACAAGCTGGGCGGAAAGACCGCCTTTATCGGCAAGGTGGGGCGGGACGGCTTCGGCGACTTTCTGGAGAACACGCTGCGCGAGGCGGAAATCGACGTGTCCGGCCTGCGCCGCAGCGAGGACGTGCACACCACGCTGGCCTTTGTGCACCTGGACGCGCAGGGCGACCGCACCTTCAGCTTTTACCGCAAGCCGGGCGCGGACGTGTGCCTGACCAGCGAGGAGGTCTCGCTCGAGCTGGTGCAGGACTGCCGCATCTTCCACTACGGCTCGGTCGCCATGAGCGACGAACCCAGCCGCTCGGCCACGTTTTACGCCGCGAAGAAGGCGAAGGAGGCCGGCGCGCTGCTCAGCTACGACCCAAACTATCGCCCGGCGCTGTGGGACGACGAGCAGGAGGCGGCGCGCGTGATGCGGCAGGGCTGGGAGGAGGCCGACCTGGTCAAGGTCTCGTATGAGGAGATGGTGCTGCTGACCGGCACGCAGAGCCTGAGCGAGGGCCTTGAAATACTGGGCAGCCGGGGCGCGGCGCTGATGCTGGTGACCGACGGGGAGAAGGGCTGCGCCTATCGTACGCCGAACTGCCGGGGGACGCTGCCCGCCTTTGACGTGCGGGTCGTGGACACCACCGGCTCGGGCGACGCGTTCACGGGCGCGGTGCTGCACGAGCTGAGCGGCCTGAGCGCGCGGGAAATCGCGGCGCTGCCCCAGGCGCGGCTGGAGGAGATCCTGCGTTTCGCCAGCGCGGCGGGCGGCCTGACCGCCACCGGGCGCGGGGCGATACTGGCCATGCCCTCTCGCGCGCGGATTGAGCAGTGCGTGCGCGAGGGACGCGTGCGCCGGGACGTCGGGATGAAGCTGTAACTCCCCCAAAAAAACAGAAACTCCCCTGCGCGGCGAATCGTGCAGAGGAGTTTTTTCGTTCAGCGGATGGCGGTAAAGAAAAACTTTCTGAAGCGCAGGAGCACTTCGCCGCTCGCCATGACGGGGCAGAGGGCCTTGGCCCCTTCAGGAATTATGGAATCCCTCCAAGGTTCTGTTTTCGGGTGTGATCAGCGGTTTTTCAGGCCGGCCAGCCGGGAGACGATCATCGACACGACCAGCGCGGCCAGGTTGACGGCGACGATGCACGCGCCGGTGGGCAGGCTGAGCTGATAGCTCAGGTACAGGCCGATCAGGAAGCAGCCGACCGATACGCCGGCTGCCGTCAGCACCATGCCCCTGAAGCTGGCGACCAGGCGGCGCGCGATCATGGCCGGGAAGATAATCAGGCTGGAGATCAGCATCGTGCCCATCATGCGCATGCCCAGCACGACGGTGATGGCGGTCAGGAAGGAGATCACGAATTGATACAGCGTCACGTTGATGCCGGTCGCGCGGGCGTTGACCTCGTCATAGGTGATGGCGAAGAGCCGGTTGAACAGCAGGCCGTACATGGCGATGACCACCAGCGACAGCCCCACGCTCAGCCACACGTCCGCGCTCGAGAGCGCGATGATGCTGCCGAACATGTAGTTGCTCACGTCGATATTGAACCCGCGCGTGACCGAGGTGATGATTACGCCGAAGGAGAGCGCCGCCGTGGCCATGATGCCGATGGCGATGTCGCCCGAGGTGCCGCTTCGCTGGCTCATGTACATGATCAGGAACGAGGCGGCGACCACCAGCGGAATGGACACCGCCAGCGGGGGCAGGTCCAGCGCCACGGCCAGCGACAGCGCCGCGAAGCCCACCTCACCCAGGCCATGGCCGATCAGCGAGTAGCGCTTGAGCACCAGCACCACGCCCAGCAGCGCCGCGCACAGCGACACCAGCACGCCCACGATCAGCGCCCGGTACAAAAACGGATAGGACAGCAGCGACAGAAACTCTCTCATGAACGCGCACTCCCCTTTCGCTTCAGCCAGTCCTCGGCCGTGCCCAGGAACTCGACCTCGCGCCTGAGCTCCAGTACCCGGTCGGCCGAGCGGGCGACGTAGTCCCAGTCGTGCGTGGAGATCAGCATGGACAGACCCATGTCGCGGCGGAGCTGGTCAAACAGCGCGTACAGCTCCTGGGTGATTTCCGGGTCGAGCGCGGAGCAGGGCTCGTCCAGTATCAGCACCTCCGGCTCGCGCGCAATTGCCCGCGCCAGAAGCACGCGCTGCTGCTGCCCGCCGGACAGGCTGCCGATGCGCCTGCCCGAAAACTCGGCGATTTTCAGCAGCTCCATCGCTTTTTCGGCCTGGGCGCGGTCGCTTTTGGTGTAAAAGGGCAGGCGTCTGCCGCTGACCTGGGTGCCGGAGAGCACGATCTCGCGCACCGTGGCGGGGAAGTCCCGGTCGGTGGTGTGGATCTGGGCCAGGTAGGCCACGTGCCTGAGCGTCGCCGGGATGAGAATCTGGCCGCTGCGCAGCGGGATCAGACCCAGTATGCCCTTGATCAGCGTGCTCTTGCCCGAGCCGTTCGCGCCGACCAGGCACAGGTTTTCGCCCCTTTTCAGCGTGAAGGAGACGTTTTTAATCACCGGCTCGCGCTCGTAGCCCAGCGTCACGTCCTTCACGGTCATCACGATGTCGTTGTTCACTTAGTTCAGTCCTTCCCTGAGGCTCTCCAGGTTGTCGTACATCACGTCCAGAAAGGTCTTGCCCGCCTGCATGTCCTCGGCGGAGAGGTTGTGCGCCGAGTGCAGCAGCAGCGATTTCGCGCCGGTCTGCTCGCACAGCGCGTCGGTCACGGCGGTGGAGGCCAGCTCCTCGTGATAGACTGCGGGCAGGTCGTTTTTCAGGATGTCGTCGATCAGGCGCGCCATCACCTTCACGCTGGGCTCGGTCGCCGCGGAGCAGGAATCGTAGGCGCAGTCGTAGGTCAGGTGATAGCGGCGCATCAGGTAGCCGTAGGAGAACCGCCCGCCAAACACCAGATAGGTGCGCTTGGCAGAGGAAATCATCGCCTGATAGTCCTCGTCGAGCTTCGCCAGCTGCTGCTTGTAGCTCTCCGCGTTGTCCAGGTATTCCTGCGCGTGGTCGGGGTCGGCCTGAGCCAGCCCTTCGGCCACGTTGTCGACCATGGCCTGCGCGAGCGTCGGATCCAGCCAGATGTGCGGGTCGAGCTCGTGGTCGTGCTCCTCCTTCGTGTGGCCGTCCGGGTTGCCCTCGGCGTGCTCCTCTTCGACAAGCTCCACGCCGCTCGACGCGTCCACCACCACCAGACGGCTCTGGTCGATCGCCGACAGCAGTGTCGCCGCCCAGGGCTCCATTTCCTCGCCGGTGTAGACGAACAGATCCGCGTCCTGAATCTTCGCCATGTCGCGCGGGGTGGGCTCGTAGGTGTGGCTTTCGGTGCCCGCGGGCAGCAGAAGCGTCACGTTTACGTGCTCGCCGCCGATCTGACGCGCAAAGTCATACTGCGGAAACAGCGTGGCGATGACCGTCAGCCGGTCGTCCGTTTCGCTCTGCGCGCAGCCGCCCAAGGGCAGCAGGAGCAGCGCCGCCAGGACGCATAGTATTCGCTTTATATTCATCTCTATTTTCCTCCCGTTTTGCGGGTTATACGCCGCTCTGTACCTTTCTGGCAAGTAGTGCGCCGCGCTGATGGAGCCTGAATTTCTTGCAGATGTTTTCCGGGTGGGGTCTGGGGAGGCGGCCTCCCCGGCGTTCGCTCCTGTCTCCCTCACCTGAACCCGCCGACGACGGCGATCAGTGCGTTGACAAACAGCGCCAGCAGCACCGCCACAGCCAGACTGGACACGGCGAAGCCCTCGATAAAATACGCGCAGGCGTAGATCAGCCCCACGTCGATCACCCAGTGAAACAGGCCGAAGGTCAGGCAGCCCAGCGGCAGCGTGACCAGCCGGACAAGCGGCCTGAGCAGCAGGTACGCCGCGCCCAGCAGCACGCCCACGGCGACCGCCTGCGTCGGCTCGGATACCTGGATCATGCCGGGCATGATGGCGTGGGCGGTGGGAATGGCCAGCACGCAGCACAGGAACGTGGCGAAGGTGCGGCCGGGGCGGTTTTCTCGCTTGCTCATGTCAGATCCTCCAAAACAGGTCGATAGGCCTCGAACGCGCCGCCCGAGGGCAGGGCGCAGAAGACGACCGGCTCTTTGCGGGTGGGGTGCGTGACCTGCAGCCGCCAGGCAAACAGCGCGATCTGCTGACCGGGCCTGCCATGGCCGTAGCGGTTGTCGCCCCACAGCGGAAGATTCCGGCTGGCGTGCTGCACGCGGATCTGATGCGGCCGCCCGGTCGTCAGGTTCACGCGCACGAGCGTCGTGCCGCCTGCATGCGCAAGGGGCGAGGTGGTCAGGCGCGCGTCCTTCCCGCCCGGGAAGCCGGGCTTTACGACGCGCACCATGCCGGTTTTTTCGTCCTTGTACAGCGTGTCCTCGAAGGACTGCTCGCTCTCGAGTGTGCCCTCGAGCACGGCCAGGTATTCCTTTTTCGCCGTATGCTGGGAGAACTCGCGCGAGAGGCGCTCGGCCGCCTTCGAGGTGCGCGCGAACACCATCACTCCGCCGACCGGGCGATCCAGCCGGTGCACCAGGCCCAGATAGACCGCGCCCGGCTTATTGTACTTTTTGCCGATATAGTCCTTGAGCGCGCTGAGCAGGTCGAGGTCGCCGCTCGAATCGCGCTGCACGGGCATGTTGGCCGGCTTGACCACGACCAGCAGGTGGTTGTCCTCGTACAGCACGTCGATTGCGTACCTGCCCGCGCGGCAGACGTCCACAGGCTGCGTCATCTGGCCTGCCAGCGCCCACTGGCTCCGCAGGGCAGCACGCCGCCCAGCGTGACCGGCAGCACCACCTCGTCCGCCGAGACCGAGCCGCCGTGCGCCTGCGCAACCGTCTTTTCGAGCATGTTGTGCAGCACCGCCGGCTGAAGGCCGGTCGTGTAGCTGTTGATCAGCATGAACAGCGGCCGCTCGCTGAGCGTCTGCGCGCAGGCGTCCACCAGGCCGTACAGCTCGTTTTCCAGCTTCCAGATCTCGCCGCCCGGGCCGCGCCCATACGACGGGGGATCCATCAGGATGCCGTCGTAGAAGCTGCCGCGCCGCTGCTCGCGCTTGACAAATTTGAGCGCGTCGTCGATGATCCAGCGGGTGCTCTTCTCATCCAGACCGCTGAGCTGGCGGTTCTCGCCCGCCCACTGCACCATGCCCTTGGCCGCGTCCACATGCGTTACGTGCGCGCCCGCCGCGGCGCAGGCCACCGTCGCGCCGCCGGTGTAGCCGAACAGGTTCAGCACACGGATCGGCCGGCCGGCCTTTCGAATCAGGCCGCCCATCCAGTCCCAGTTCACCGCCTGCTCGGGGAACAATCCAGTGTGCTTGAAGCCGGTCGGGCGCACCCAGAAGCGCAGGTTTTTATAGTCGATCTCCCACTTTTCGGGCAGTCTGCGGAAAAATTCCCACTCGCCGCCGCCGCTCGCGCTGCGGTGATACCAGGCGTGCGCCTGCTTCCAGGCCGATTTGTCTTCGCACGGCCAGATGGCCTGCGGGTCGGGCCTGCGCAGAATCACGTCGCCCCAGCGCTCCAGCTTCTCGCCGTCGCCCGTGTCGATCACTTCATAGTCCTTCCAGCCATCCGCTATATACATCGTATCCTCCGAATCAGAACCTTTTTTAGCCTTCCTATTGTAAACGTCTTCGGGCGCTTTGTCAACGCATCCTGCGTTAAGGGCAGGCTGAGCCTGCACCCACTTGCTGCCGCCGGACAGAACGCGAAATTGGGGACCATAGATTAGAGTCCCCAATTTCTCCGGTTTTCCGGGATTCCCCTGAAAACACATGCCGACGCTGCCGGTCGGGTCGGCAGTGCCGACGGACACTTGCTGCCGCCGAGGCCAAGCGTACCCTTCGGCCATAAATTGGAGCCTCAGGGTACTTCGCGGTCTGAAAATCCGTGGAAAGAGCCCCACAACCTGCTGCCGGTCGGGTCGGCAGTGCCGACGGACACTTGCTGCCACCGAGGCCAAGCGTACCCTTCGGCCATAAATTGGAGCCTCAGGGTACTTCGCGGTCTGAAAATCCGTGGAAAGAGCCCCACAACCTGCTGCCGCGGCTTCTGGCGACGACCATTGGCCGCCATAGATCAAAGCGGCCAAGGTCTGCTCCTGCCAGTACGCTTCGCTTTCTGTCAGGCTCGCGTCGGCAGTGCCGACCGGCAATCTGCGAGGAAGCTCGCAGATTCGAAGAAATCGGCCGCTCTAATTTATGGCGGCCGGTTTCGTGTGCTGTCCGGCGGCAGCAACCGGCAGTCGGCCCTGCCGACCCGGCGGCAGCAGGTGGAGCCGGGCCCTGCCCGACCGGCAATCTGCGAGGAAGCTCGCAGATTCGAAGAAATCGGCCGCTCTAATTTATGGCGGCCGGTTTCGTGTGCTGTCCGGCGGCAGCAAGTGGCAGTCGGCCCTGCCGACCCGGCGGCAGCAGGTGGCAGTCGGCCCTGCCGACCCGGCGGCAGCAAGTGCGTGCAGGCTCAACCTGCCCGGCATATTTGCATTTTGGGGAAAATATGATATAATAGATTCAGTGACAGAGAAACGGCGCGAATCGCGCGGAAAACGGGGGATTCTTCATGAATGACGGGAACGCGTCGCTGAATGAACTGAAGGAGCGGGTGCATGCGCTGTGCCTGCGCAAGGGCTGGGGCGTGGACGGGGTGCAGAACCCGCAGCAGGTCGCCATGGCCATGACGGTGGAGATGAGCGAGCTGCTGGAGCACTTCCAGTGGATGAACGCGGAGGACGTGCGCGCGCTCGTAGACGGCGAGAGCCCGGACGAGGTTGCCGCCATCGCGGAGGAGTTCGCGGACGTGATGATGTACGGCCTGCAGCTGGCTCGCACGCTGAAGATCGATATTACCAGCCAGGTGCTGCGCAAGATCGACATTGTGGATCACCGCAGTCCGCAGCGCCTGGGCGAGAAAAAACGATAGATAGGAACGGTGAAACCGATGAACGAGAAAATGCTGGTTCTCAACCTGGGCGGCTCCTATGCCCGGACGCTGGCCCGGCGCATCCGCGCATGCGGCGTGTACTGCGAGATTGCTCCCGCGGACAGCGGCGTGGAGACGGTGCGCGCGTTTTCGCCGCTGGGCCTGATCGTGGCGGGCGGCGAGGGCGAAGCGGCGCTTGATCCTGAGCTGACGCGCCTGGGTGTGCCGGTACTGGGCGTGGGCGCGGGCGCGCTGAGCCTGGTGCGGGCGCTGGGCGGCGAGGTCGGAGAGGCCGCGTTCGTCAGCGACAGCATGCCGCTGGTGATGGGCAATTCGCCGCTGGTCAGGGGCGTGGCCGACTGCGAGCGCTACTTTGAGGCGCTGCATTTGCTGAGCCTGCCTGAGGGCTTTGAGGTGATCGCGGGCAGCGAGGAATATCCCGCCGCGTTCGCGAGCGAGCAGGCACGCCTGTACGGCATGCAGTTCACGGTCGAGTCCAACGACCTGGAGGGCATGGACATCCTGGTGAATTTCTGCCGGAGCATCTGCGGCTGCCGGGAGGAGTGGACGATTCCCGCCTTCTTCGAGGCCGAGTGCCGCCGCATTCAGGAAAAGGTGGGCGAGGGCAGCGCGCTGATGGCCATGTCGGGCGGCGTGGACTCGTCGGTCTGCGCGGCGCTGATGAACCGGGCGATCGGCGAAAAGATGCACTACCTGTACGTGGACACCGGGCTCATGCGCAAGGGCGACACCGAGATGATGAAGGACGTGTTCGGCCGGGAAATGGGCCTGAAGCTGATCTGCGTGGACGCGCGGGAGCGCTTTTTGCAGGCGCTGCGCGGCGTGACCGATCCCGACGAAAAGCGCCGCGTGGCCGAGTCGCTCTTCAGCGAGATTTTCCATGAGGAAGCGGAAAAGCTGGGGACGATCGAGTACCTGGTGCAGGGCATCATTTATTCGGACGTGCTGGGCAGCGAGCAGCCGCTGCTTGCCCCGGAGCCCGAGCGCGTTGTGGAGCCGGTGCGCCGCCTGTTCAAGGGCGAGGTGCGCGAGCTGGGTGAATACCTGGGCCTGCCCGAGCAGATCATCCACAGGCAGAGCTTCCCGGGCGCGGGGCTGGCTATTCGCGTGCTGGGCGAGGCAACCGAGGAAAAGCTGAACCTGCTGCGCGAGGCTGACGCGATTTACCGTGAGGAGATTGTCGCGGCGCGGCTGGACAAGCGGATCAAGAACTACTTCGCCGTGCTGGAGGAGAGCACCTCGACCGGCGGGCATGCTTGCCGCTACACGGTGGCCCTGCGTGCCGCCAGTCAGGCCGGGGGCAGCTACGCCGTCTACCGTCTGCCCTACGACCTGCTCGAGCGCGTCAGCGAACGCATACTCGCCGAGGCACCCGGCATTGACCGCGTGGTCTACGACGTGACCGCCTCTGTCCGCTCCCCGCTCGAGTGGGAATAGGTCGGGCAGGGTCGGCAGTGCCGACAGCCACTTGCTGCCAGTCGGCAGTGCCGACAGCCGGTTGCTGCCGGTCGGCGGGGCCGACAGCCGGTTGCTGCCGCCGGTTTTGACGACGAAATCAACCGCCATAGATTGAAGCGGTTGATTTCTGCGAATCCGCAAGATTCCTTGCGGATTGACCGGCGGGCACTGCCCGCCCGAGCAGTGCCCGGTTCCATCTGCTGCCGCGTATCTTGGCGAAGACCATTGGCCGCCATAAATTAAAGCGGCTGGGTTCTTCGAATCCGCAAAGGTACTTTGCGGATTACTGGTCGGCGTTGCCGACGCGGGCTGGCTGGGGGAGGCTCCGCTCCGCTTCGCGCTCCCCCCAGACCCCCACCGAAGTTTGACTGCTGTTCTCCTCAATCGCGGCCGGACAAATAGAGTTGCCGAATTCTGTGTCCCCGAACCCCACCGCCCGCGCTGCGGGTGCCTCCCCTTTCATGGGATGCACACGGTCAGCGCGATCAGGGCTCCCCTGAGAGGGGAGCTGTCGCTGTAAGCGGCTGAGGGCTTCGGTCGGCGCTGCCGACTCGAACTGGCTAGTCTGTTACCCGTCGCGAGGCACAAAGAAAAGCCCGGCTTTGAGGCCGGGCTTTCAGACTGTCGAAAAACCCCCGGAGAGCTCGAGAGGGTCGCAACCCTCTCGAACTTTCAATCGCGCCCAGCGGCGT
>CAKUFI010000016.1 GCA_934647305.1 uncultured Clostridia bacterium
GACTGGAGAGGGTGGCAGTGGCGGGGGAGCTTGCTCCCCCGTCCACCAGCTTGTCAAAACTTTTTTGACAAGCTGAGAAGGCCGGCGCCCGTTGGGCGTCGGCCTCCTGTAATGCGCTGCGGATGCGATCTACAGCGCACTTTGATTCAGTCGCCTGGTAGAAACCGTCTCGAATTAGAGCATGGTCTGGGAAGCGTCGGTGATGCCCTGCTTGGAGGCCTCGAGCTCCTTGCTCCAGTCCAGATCGCGGTATTCCGCGCCGCGCTCGTCGGTCTGAATCCAGTCGATCAGGCGCTTGAGCATGTCATAGGTCCAGGGGCGATCGATCTGCGCGGTGGTCCACTCGTTGGCGGCGATCATGTCGAAGCCGAAATCGTCCTTGACATGGGTCTTGGCCGCGCCGTCGACCACCTCCTCGGCCAGGTGGGCGGGAATGAACAGCACGCCGCCGCCCGCGCCGAACACCACGTCGCCGGGCATGCAGATGGCCTTCCCGATGCGGGTGGGGGTGTTGTAGCCGGTCATGACGAACTCACGGATGGGGGTGGGGTCGATGCCGCGGTAGTAGACCTGGGTATTCTTGCGCTCCTTCATCTGCTCCACGTCGCGCACGCCGCCCCAGATGACCGCGCCGCCGTTCTTGGTGCGGGTCTCGATGGCCTTGGTCAGGTTGCCGCCGACGAAGGTGCCCTTGTAGATCTTGTCGTACATATCGGCGACGACCACATCGTCCTCGTACAGGTTGTCGATGACCCACTGGTTGAAGTTGCCCTTGAAGCCCTGCTTCTCGCCGATTTCACGGGCGACCTTTTCCAGGTCGGGGCGGGTGGGCGCGAATTCGCAGGTCACGGCGCGGCCGACCAGCTTCATGCCGTTGTCGTGCAGGGTCTGCAGGCGGCCCTCAAACTGGGACTCGTAGCCCTTCAGGAAGATGGGCTTCCAGACCTCTTCCAGGGTCATGTTCTTCAGGGCGCGCAGCACGCGCTGGGGCACCATGGGGCGGCCGTCGGGCAGGCGCTCGCCCTTCCATTCGGCGGTGAGCTGGATAATGTCCTCTTTGTTGTTGAAAATCATCGCAAAGTATCCCCTTTCGTCGGTTAAGTTGATATTTACCGGGCCTTGCTTGCCCGCAGGTAACGGATAGACATGCCCTCGACCGACACGGGCAAAGCGACCCTTTCGCCGGTCAGCGCGTCGGTGAAGTCGAGCTTCGTATCGAGCGAAACCGCATGCCCGTCCAGCGAGGAATTGACCAGCGCCACAATGTAGTCGCTTTCGCCCTCGAGCACGACGGGCATGACGTTGTAGGGCGCGGCGGCGAAGGTGTCCTCGCCACTCAGGAGCCACTTGAGCAGGGCGCGCACCTGCCCTGCGCGGCACTTGTACAGCCAGTTGCGGTCGGGCACGATGGCCGCAGCGAATACGCACACGCGGCCGCCCTGCGCGTTTTCATAGAGCCAGGAAGCGCCGTCGAATGGCTGCTTGTCCAGGCCGATCAGGTGGGACGCGGCCATTGCGCCGGGCGCCTTGTCAAAGAGCAGCGGCCTGTTGCGCTCGTCCTGCACGTTTCGGCCATAGGCGGCGACGTACTGGCCGGGGCATCCGCCGTCGAAGCCGGGCACGTCGAAGCGCTCATAGCAGCCTTCCTCGTAGTATTTCGGGTTGGACAGGCCGATTTCCTGCTCGAAGCCCAGCTCGCACAGCCTTTTCGCGGCGAATTTGTCGATAAAGACCGCCTTTTTGAGCCAGCAGGCGATTTCCTCGCGGCTCATGGCGTTCACCATGTCGCCGTCGATAAAGGCGACCTTCGTGTCGGCGAAGCCCATGGGCAGGCCGCACCGGGCGAGCATGTCCGATGGGTCGGCGAGGGTCGAGTAGGGGTACAGGCCGTTGACGCTGCCCGCGCGGTTTTCGATCGTGCGGGAGACCGACCACTTCCAGGGCACGCATACCCCGCGAGGGGCGCGTCCTTCCTTAAAGGACTGCACCGTATCATACAGCGCGCGGCGGTTTCGGAGCATGTCCGCGTACTCCTGGCAGTAGGAGAACGGGGTCTCAAAGTGGTCGAATAGGTTGAGCGTCGCCTGCTGGCAGCCGGTCAGGGCGTGCAGCTGCAGGTGCATGTCGGTCTGCCGGACGCTCTTGCACATCACGGTGCGCGGGTAGGAGTCCACCTCGCTGACCGCGAAGAGGTTTTTGTCGCTGTTTGCCAGGTAGCGCGCCGTGCCCAGGTACATGCCGTTTACGCCGGAAAGCAGCGTATCGGAATACGCGCCGCCCGCGGGCCGCGCAATGGGCCGCCTGCCCTTGCCCGCGAACACGCGCAGAAGCTCCGGCAAATCGCGCCCCTGCAGGCAGCTTCCGCTGTCGCCGCAGCACATCAGCCCCAGCTCGGTGTCCGGGCAGACCGCGTGCACCGCCCGCTCCAGCTTCCTGCCGAAGGCCAGCTGGCTTTCGTAGTTCACGTCCATCCAGGCATTGCGCACGCGCACGTCCTCCTCCGAATTGCCGCCCAGGTGGGCGAGCAGCGAGGCGGCCGTCAGCGGCAGGCCGCACCTTTTTTGCGTGGCCTGCACGTGCAGATGGCAGAAGCAGCCGGTCTTTCCCTGGTTGTGGTTGACCGAGCGGAAGTCGTCGTCCAGGTACATCCGCGCAAATCCCGCCCGCGCGCAGTCCGCGCCGAGCGCGCACAGGTAGTCCTGCCAGCCCTCGTCCATGCCGCAGGGGGTGGTGGGGGCCTCGCTCAGGTCGTGGCCGACGAATTTCGTGAACGGCAGCACCTTCTCCGGGGGCAGGTTCGCCTCGTAATGCCCCATGCTGACCTTCACGTAAAAGGACGGCACGATGCCCTCCCGGCGCAGCACGGGCACGATCTCACAGTACGCGTCCGCGATCCGGTGAAAGTACTCCAGGCTCTGCGGCACCGTCGCGATTTCATAGCTCTCCTCGCTCAGCAGCACCTCGTCGATGTGCGCCTCATGGCAGAACCGGATCAGCTCGGGCAGAAATTCGCGCCAGGTCGCCAGGTGAATGTTGGTTCTCAGTGCGTATTGCATATGACCTCCATGGGGGAGGACGCTCGGAAAAGCGCCCTCCCAAAAACACGTGGAATGCCGTGGGCTTAAAACCCTGTCAGTGCAGAGCGGTAGCAGGTGCTTTCCGGGTGGGGTTCGGGAGCTGCCCTTCCGTCACTCTTGTGGGGAACCATCCCCGAGTTTTCTGCTTGTCCTCTACCCTCTGGTAGAAAGAGCGGCAGCAACCGTTTTCCGGGAGAGCTCGAGAGGGGCCTTTTTCAAAAAGGCCGCCTCTCGATCGTTCCTATAAGCACTTGCCGCCGTCGACGTAGAGGCTCTGGCCGGTGATGTAGCGGCCCTCGTCGGAGCACATCAGCAGCACAGCGCCCGCGCAGTCCTTCGGCTCGCCGTAGAAGCCGCAGGGGATGGAGTCGGAAACCTGCTTGGCGTAGGCCGGGTCGGAGAGCGCCTCGACGTTGCGGTCGGTGGCGATGACGCCGGGGGCCATGTTGTTGACGGTGATGCCGTCTTTGGCCAGCTGGCCCGCCAGAGATTGCGCCATCATGCGCTGGCCGGCCTTGGAGGCGGAGTAGACCAGCATGTCCGGATGCGGCTTGGCCTCCTGCACGGAGCCGACGGTCACGATGCGGCCCCAGTGCTGCTCGCGCATGTGGGGCACGGCCTTCTGGATGAGCAGCATGGAGGCGCGCAGGTTGACGTTCATCTGCTCGGCGAAGTCCTGCGCGGTGATGTCCTCCCAGTGCTTGCGGTACTGGATCGAGGCGTTGAGCACCAGGATGTCCAGCGGCTGCTCCAGCCGGTCAAAGATGTACTCGGCACAGTCCTCGTCCATCAGGTTCTTCTGGATAGCGTAGGCTTTGCGGCCCATGGCGCGAATCGCGTCCACGACCTCCTGCGCCTTTTCGGGGCGGCCGGTGCAGTGTACGACCACGTCCGCGCCCGCCTCGGCCAGGCACAGCGCAATCGCGCGGCCGATGCCGCGGCTGGAGCCGGTTACAAGCGCGGTTTTTCCGGTGAGATCAAACATAGCGGTATATCTCCTTTCGCGTTTCAAACCCCTCAGACGCCTTCAGCGCCGACCCTCTTTTTCGGAGAGCCGACGCGGCGGAATGAAGGCGCTCGCCATACGGGCGATGGGGGAGGTTTCAGTCATTACAGGCGAACGACCAGATTGCGCACGCCGTCCCTGGCAAAGTGAATGTCGCGGCGGACGGTCTTGCCATCCACAGTGATCTCGAGGTCATATTTGCCGAAGAAGCCGTTGAACGCGGCTACGCCCTCGTCGTTCGTGCCGGTGACGGTTTCGGTGTGCCAGGTCTTCGTGAACAGGTCGCGCAGGGCGTAGTAGGCGGGCTTTTTGGTCATGTCGAAGCGCACCAGGCCGCCCGCGTAGTAGTTCTCGCCGCTGGCCATGTCGCCCTGAGGCGCGAAGGCCGCATAGCCGTCCACCAGGTTCCAGTAGATGATCGCCTCCATCGCCGGATGGCTGAACCAGATGGAGTACAGGTTCTTCAGGATCTCGGCCTGAATCTCCTCGTCCTCAGGCTCCCAGGAGTAGGCGGGAATGGTGACCTCGGTGATCTGCAGCGGCTTGCCCAGCTTGGCGTAGGAGTCCATGACTTGATACAGCGTCACGGGGTTGTAGAAATAGCTGGCCTTGGCAAGCTCGTCCTCGGCGCGGAAGAACATGTGAAACTGCATGCCGATCGCGTCGATGGGCGCGCCGTGCTCGATCTCCAGGCGGCACTGCTCGAGGTACTTGTTGCGGTTGACCTTGAAATAGTCGCCTGAGTTGCCCCAGACGTGGTCGGTGGCCTCGTTGATGATCAGCTCGTTCATCGGGAAGTGCCGCTCGGCGCAGTCGAACGACCACCTGACGAAATCATCCTCCATGTAGAAGGAGGTGGCGCTGCCGTTGTTGCACATGGTCTCGTTGGTGACTTCCCAGCCGGGGATGTCCTTCGCGAACCACTCGGCGCATTCGCCGAAACGCTTGTCCAGCAGGCGCTTGATCTCCTGCGCCGGCACCGGGCCGCGCACCCAGTCGGGCGCCCACGGGTCGTAGTTCAGGCAGTGCGCCTTGGGGGTGATGCCGTTGGCCCTGCAGAAGTCCACGCACAGCTGCGGCGCGGGACGGCGATAGATCTTATAGCTGTCGCGCGCGTAGCGGGGCCTGCCCTGCTCGGGCTCCAGGTCGCGCCAGTAGAAGGGCACGGTGGCCAGGTTGAAGCTCTCGGCGAACATCTGCTTGTAGCCCTCGTTCTTCTCGGCGGTCTCCATCTCGTCCAGCATGAAGATGTTCGCGCCGTGCAGGAAGTCGTGGGTCTTCTGCTTCAGCTCCAGGCGCGCGCCCGGAACCGGCCGGCCCTCGCCGTCCAGCAGCCGGATGGAGCCGTAGCCCTTGCGGTACTGCTCGATGCCGGTCTTCACGCGCATGTCCATGTATTCGCGGTTTTCCTCAAAGGGCTTGAGGATGTCGCGGCGGTTGTCGTACTTCAGCATGTGTCTGTCCTCCTGCCGTTACAGCGTGATGGTGAAGGCGGGCGTGCCGTCCTTCGTCAGGTGAATTTCGGCGCGGGTCTGCATGTCGCCCGCGACCACCTCCACGTCGTATTTGCCGTAGAAGCCGCGGAAGGCCGCGCAGCCGCACTCGCAGGTGTCCAGCTCGACCTCGGTGTGCCATTCCTTCTCGAACAGATTCTTGAGCATGCGGTAGGCCGGCTTGGGCGTGAAGTCGTGGCGCACCAGGCCGCCCAGGTAGTAGTTTTCGTTCCAGGAGGGATGATCCTTGCTCACGTGCGCGTAGCCGTCCACCACGTTCCAGTAGATGGCCGCCTCGACGCTCCCGTGCGAGAACCACATGGAGTAGACGTTCTTCAGGATTTCGGCCTGAATCGCCTCGTCCTCCTCGGTTTCGGCATAGGCGGGCAGGGTGATTTCGGTGATCTGGATGGGCAGGCCGAAGTCGGAGAAGCGGTCAAGCACGCCGTAAAAGCGCTCCGGGTCGTAGTAGACGCGGGTGCGCTCCTGCTCGTCCTCCTTCCTGAAGAACATGTGGTACTGCATGCCGATCGCGTCGATGGGCGCGCCCTTGGAAAGCGCGCGCTCGATCTGCATGTAGTAGGCGGTACGGTTGTCCTTGAACTGCTCCCAGCAGAAGCCGGAGGCCTCGTTGATGATCAGCTCGTTCATCGGGAAGTGGCGGCGGGCGGTCTTGAAGCTCCACTCGACCACCTCGGGATCGTGGAAGAGCATGGTGGAGTGGCGGTCGGAATCCTCGACGAAGCCGCACAGCGTCTCGTTGATGACCTCGAAGCCGGGGATGCGATTGCGATAGCGCTCGGCGATCTCCCGCATGCGCTTGTCCAGCAGCGGCTTGACCGCGCTGACCTCCTGCGGCACCCACATGGGAGTCCACTGGTCGTAGTTCAGGCAGTGGCACTTGGGCGTGATGCCGTGCTGCTCGCAGAAGTCCACGCACAGGTCGGGCGCGGGGCGGCGATAGAAGAACGGGCTGTCCGCGGCGAAGCGGGGCTTGCCCTGCTCGGGCTCCAGGCCGTTCCAGTAGAAGGGCACGGTGGCCATGTTGAACGCGCCCGCGAACAGCTCCTTGTAGGCCTGGTTCTTCTCGGGGGTCTCCAGCTGGTCGAGCATGAAGATGTTCGCGCCGTGGAAGAAATCATGGCTCTTCTGGCGCAGGGCGATGTGCGCGCCGGGCACCGGATTGCCCTCGCGGTCGACCACCTTCACGGTTGCGCCGGTCTTGCGGTTCTGCTCGATGCCGGTCTGAATGCGCATGTTCATGTAGTCCTTCTTTTCCTCGAAGGGGCGAAGGACGTCGCGGCGATTGTCGCTCATTTGAATGTACCTCGCTTTTTTATTTCTGTTCCGGGCAGAGCGTGAGCTCGCCCTGATTTTCGCGGCTCAGGTGAATTTCCTGGGTGTAAACGCGGCCGTTCGCGGCGATTTCCAGGTCGTACCGGCCGAAGAAGGGGCGCACGGACGCGCGGCCGGACGCGTCGGCGGTGAGCAGCGCCTCGGTGTGCCACTGGCGGTGAATCAGGTCGTCCAGCACGCGATAGGAGGCCTTGGGGGTCATGTCGGCGTGCAGCAGGCCGCCCAGGAAGCGGTTTTCGTTGTGCGACTCGTCTTCGCCGCCCGCGCAGGCGCCGCCGTCGGACAGGTTCCAGTAGACAATGGCCTCCATGCTGCCGTGGGCGAACCAGAGAGAGTACAGGTTCTTGAGGATTTCCGCCTGCATGTCCTCGTCGAAGGAGGTCTCATGATAGCAGGGGATGGTGATCTCGGTCACCTGCAGCGGCAGGCCGAAGTCGGCGTACTGGTCCATGACCGCGCACAGCTGCTCCGGGTCATAAAAGCCGCGCGTCTTGATCGCTTCCTTTTCTTCCTTGTAGAACATGTGATACTGCAGGCCGATCGCGTCGATGGACGCGCCCTGGCGCAGCGCGCGCTCGATGAGCATATAGTACTCGCTGCGGTTATAGCAGAAGGGATCCCAGATTTTCTGCGCCGCCTCGTTGATGATCAGCTCGTTGTTCGGGAAGTACCTGCGGGCGGTCTCGAAGCTCCACTCGACCACGCGGGGATCATGGAAAAACTCGGTCTTGTGCCAGGAACAGAGCACCTCGTTGATGACCTCCCAGCCGTGGATGCGGTCTGCGCAGTACTCGGCGAGCTCGCTCATGCGCTTCTCCAGGTAATACTTGACCTCGCGCGTGCCGGTCGGCAGCCAGTCGGGCGACCATCCGTCGTAGTTCAGGCAGTGCGCCTTGGGCGTGATGCCGTGCTGATCGCAGAAGTCCAGGCACAGGTCGACCGGCGGCCGGCGGTAAACCGGCGCGCTGTCGGCCGCAAAGCGCGGCTTACCCTGCTCGGGCTCCAGACCGTTCCAGTAGAAGGGGAGGGTCGCCATGTTGAACAGATGGCAGAAGGCACGCTCATAGTCGCGTTGCCGCTGCTCGTCGGCCAGCTGACCCAGCATGAACAGATTTGCGCCAAAGAAAAAATCATGCGATTTCTGCTTCAGGGAAATGCGCGCGCCGGGAATGGGCTGTCCCTGCGCGTCGACCACGTGCAGCGTGTGAAAGCCCTTGCGGTGCTGCTCGATGCCGTTTTTGACGCGCATGTCCAGGTAATCCTTCTTTTCCTCGAAGGGGCGAAGCGCTGCGAGGCGTGATCCGCTCATGTTTTTCCTCCCGTATGCTTTATTCACTGCGCACACAGGGGGCGTGCTGAGCCCCCTGTATGCGCTGTTGAGTTCGGGTTACGACCACAGGCGGTCATTGCAGATGTCGTTATCCCAGTTGTCGGTGGGCTCCCACACGCCGGGGATGTTCTTGCAGACCAGCTTCTCGATCAGCTCCTCGTTCAGCGACTCGATGCCCAGGCCGGGCGCGTCGGGGACGGTGATGAAGCCGTGGTCGATCAGGGGCCTGGGCAGGCCGTTGACGACATCCTGCCAGTAGGGCACGTCCACCGAGTGATACTCCATGCACATGAGCTGGGGCAGCGCCGCGCCCACGTGTACGGCGGCCATCGCGCCGATCGGGCTTTCGGCCATGTGCAGCGCCACGGCTACGCCGTAGTCATACGCCATGTCGCCGATCTTCTTGGTCTCCAGCATGCCGCCGGTGGTCAGCACGTCCGGGTGAATCAGGGACACGCCGCCCGCCTTCATCAGCGGCTCGAAGTTCTCCTTGAGGTAGATGTCCTCGCCGGTCGCGATCGGCACGGTGGTGCTGTTGCGCAGGCGGACGTAATGCTCGGTGAAGTGCCAGGGCGCCAGATCCTCGACCCAGGCCAGGTTGTACTTCTCCACCCGGCGCAGGAAGCGGATGCAGTCCTCCACGCAGATGTGGCCGAAGTGGTCGACGGCCAGCGGCACGTCGTAGCCGATCACGTCGCGGACTTCCCTGACGTAGTTCTCCAGCATGTCCAGACCCTTTTCGGTCAGGTGAATGCCGGTGAAGGGGTGCGCCACGGTGTTGACCTCGTAGCTCTTCTTGGTCATCTGGGAATAGTCCATGGAGCCGTGGGGCGCGTTGACCGAGTGCTTGCCGTAGGTCTTGAGCTCCTCCAGGAAGCCCAGCGGCGCGGTCAGCGTGCCGGGCTCGTCGATCAGCAGGCCGATGCCCAGGTCCATCTTCAGGAAGGTAAAGCCGGACTCCATGCGCGCCTTGAGCGCCAGGCCCATGTCGTGGCCGGTATGCCTGCCCTCCACGTCGGTGTCGCAGTACACGCGGATCTTGTCGCGGAACTTGCCGCCCAGCAGCTGATAGCAGGGCACGCCGTACGCCTTGCCCGCCAGGTCCATCAGCGCCACCTCGATGCCGGACACGCCGCCGCCCTGACGGGAGTGGCCGCCGAACTGCTTGATGCGGCGGAAAATCTTGTCCACATTGCAGGGGTTCTCGCCCAGTATGCGGCTCTTGCACATCGCGGCGTAGGTCTTGGTGGCCGCGTCGCGCACCTCGCCGTAGCCGACCAGGCCCTCGACGTTGGTGTAGATCTTGATCAGGGTGCAGCGCTTGGGCATGCCGTCGATGTCGCAGAAGCGCATGTCGGTGATGACCAGGTTCTGGCGCTGTTCGGGGGTAAGGGTGGGGATCTTGCTCATAATGTTTCCTCCTGACCTATTGACGTATTTGCCGTTGATGGCTATACTATAAATCAAAAAGGCTCGCGCTGTCCATAACTATGTTTTCGAAAATGCAAACTATATTTCGATTTGCAAAATTCCCCGGCGAGGCGGCCGGAGCGATCGAAGGGGGGAAAAGCCCATGCATACCAGTGACTTTCGCTACCACAGCGACCTGAGCGGCGGGTTCGACGTGCACCTGTACCAGCGCCTGGTCAGTCCGTTTACCCGCGCGCCGCAGTTTCACTGTCATCCGGAGTTCGAAATCGCGCTGTTTCGCGCCGGAACAGGCATCTATCACGTGGGCAGCCAGCGCTACCCGATCGAGTCGGGCGACATCTTCCTCTTCGCCAGCAATGAGCTGCACTACATTACCCGCATCGACGCGCAGGAGAAGATGCTGATCCTCAACTTCCACTTTACGCGCAACTTCGTCTGCGCGCCCGCGCCCGATTCCTTCGACCGGCAGTACCTGAGCCTGTTTCTGAACCGCAATTCGCGCTTTCAGAACCGCATACTGGCGAAAGAGCCTATCGCCGGGCGGATCGCCGAGACGCTGCTGGGCTTCGAGGAGCTGTTCGCCGAAAGGGGCGCGTCGGCGCTTCCCATGGTCAAGGCGAAGCTGCTGCTGCTGCTGGCCGAGCTGAGCCAGGAGCCAGACTTCGCCCCGAACGAGGAGGCCACTGCCGCCGCCCAGAGCATGGACAAGATCGAGCACGCCGCCCGCTACATTCAGGATCACCTGACCCAGCCGCTTACTCTCGATGAAATCGCGCAGATGGCCGGCATGAGCCGCGCGTACTTCTCCACCCTTTTCAAGCGCACCTACGGCATTACGCTGTGGGAGTATATCGTGGCCAAGCGCGTGCAATACGCCATTACCCTTCTGGGCAACCGCGAGATGACCATACTCGACGTGGCGCTGCAGTCCGGCTTCAACAATACCGCCAACTTCAATCGCGCCTTCCGCAAGCTCACCGGACGCACGCCCACCGCCTATCAAAAGGAAACCCTGCGCGTGCCGGATTAAAACCACATGTGGACGGGGAAGCAAGCTCCCCCGCCACTGCCACCCTCTCCGGATTTTATTTGAAACCTAAAGGTTTCCGGTCATAAAATCCGCAAGGAACTGTTTTATTGCTTTGGGAATTAAAATTCCGTCGCAAAAAACAGCCCGCGCCCGCCGCGCAGGTCGCCGGGCACGATTGAAATTCGAAAGGGCTGCGGCCCTCTCGAGCTCTCCCAGGGGGGGCTGTAGCTCCGAGCCCTGCCTGCCCCGTAACTCTTGAGGGAATAACGGCCAGCTTTTCCGCCCAACGAAGAATCCGGGAACTCTAATTTATGGTTCCCGGATTCGTGTTCTATCCGGCGTCAGCAGGTGGCAGTCGGCCCTGCCGACCCGGCTTGTTCGAACTGCGCGGTGTACAGCTGGCGATAGAAGCCGTCCTTCGCCATGAGCTGGTCATGTGTGCCGGTTTCCACGATGTCGCCGTCGCGCACGACCAGTATGTTGTCGGCGTTCTGGATGGTGGAGAGCCGGTGCGCGATGATGAAGCAGGTCTTGTCCTTCATCAGCTCGAGCATGGCGGCCTGTATGCGGCGCTCGGTCTGGGTATCGACGTTGGAGGTCGCCTCGTCCAGGATCAGCATGTGCGCCTTGAGCAGCATGGCGCGGGCGATGGTGATGAGCTGCTTCTGTCCCTTGGAGATGTTGCCGCCGTTTTCGGAGATCACGGTGTCGTAGCCCTGGGGCAGCTGCTCGATAAAGTGATCGATGTGCGCCATTTTGGCGGCGTGCCTGACCTGTTCAAGGGTGGCCCCGCCGCTGCCGTAGGCGATGTTTTCGTAGACGGTGCCTCGGAACAGCCAGGTTTCCTGCAGCACCATCGCGTAGGCGGCGCGCAGGTCGGCCCGCTTGATCTGCTGAATTTCATGGTCGTCGACGTAGATCGCGCCCCCCTGCTTGTCGTAGAAGCGCATCAGCAGGTTGATGATCGTGGTCTTGCCCGCGCCGGTGGGGCCGACGATGGCCGTGACCGAGCCGGGCGGGGCGCTGAGCGACAGGTCGTGCAGTATGATCTGGCCGGGCTCATAGCCGAAGGCAACGTGCTCCATGCGCACGTCGCCCTTCGCCTCGGGCAGGGATACGCTGTCCGGCGCGTCCTCAGGCTCGCTGGGCTCGTCGATCAGGCGGAACACGCGCTCGCCCGCCGCCAGTGCCGACTGAAGCTCGGCGATGATGTTGGCCACCTCGTTGATGGGGCCTGAGAACTTGCGCGAGTACAGCACAAAGGAGGAAATCTGCCCCAGCGACATCCGCCCGAACAGGAACAGCATCGCGCCGAACATGCTCACGAAGGACAGCGACAGGTTGTTGATGAAGTTGACCGACGGGCCGGTGATGCTGCCATAGTACTCGGCGCGGTAATAGGCCTGGACGGCGTCCTCGTTATGCTGATCGAAGCGGTCGATCATGGTTTCCTCGCAATGATAGGCCTTGGCGGTGCGCAGGCCGGAGACCATTTCCTCTACATAGCCGTTGAGCATGCCCAGCTTGCGGGAGCGCTCGTGGAACAGCGGCCGGGTGCGTTTGGTGATGTAGCGGGTGATGACCATGCTCAGCGGCACGGTGACCACGAACACCAGCAGCAGGATGGGCGAAATCGACAGCATCATCAGCAGCGAGCCCACGACGGTGATGACGCTCGAGAGCACCTGAATGATGTCGTGGGACAGCGAGGTGTTCACCGTGTCGATGTCGTAGGACAGGCGGGAGAGTATGTCGCCGATGGGATGGGAGTCGGTGTAGCTGATGGGCAGGCGGGAGACGCTCTCGAAGGCGTCCTGCCGCATGCGGTAGACGATCTTCTGGGACAGGCGGATCATGACCACCGAAATGAGGTAGGAAAGCAGCGAGGACAGCACGTAGAACGCGATCATCAGCCCGGCGTACAGCCAGACCGAGTGAAAGTTCACGCCGCTTTCGCCGGTGATCGCGTCGATGGCTGCGCCGGAGAGCTTGGGGCCGATCAGGTCGAACAGGTTGCCGCAGATGGTCAGCGTCAGCGCCAGAACGAACGTCCAGCGGTACTGCCTGACATAGTGCCAGAGCTTTTTGAACAGGTAGCGCGTGTCGCGCGGCTTCGCGTCCACGGGATTGGCGATGTTGTACTTAGGCACTCTTCAGACCTCCCATCTGCGTGCGCGCGATTTCCTGATACTCTCTGCAGGTGGCCAGCAGCTGCTCGTGGGTGCCCTGGCCGATGACCTTTCCCTCGTCCAGCACGAGGATCTGCGTGCAGTGGGCGATCGAGCTGACGCGGGAGGCGACCAGTATGCTGGTGGTGTCTGAATACCCCCTGCTCAGCGCGCGCCGCAGGTCCGCGTCGGTACGGTAGTCCAGCGCGCTCGAGGAGTCGTCCAGCACCAGCACGTCGGGCTTGCCGGCCAGCGCGCGGGCGATGAGCAGGCGCTGCCGCTGCCCGCCGGAGAGGTTGGTGCCCTGGGTGTTCAGGTGCTCGTCCAGGCCGTCCGGCAGCTCCGAGATGTAGCCCGCGGCCTGCGCGTCCCGGACGGCGCGGTTCACGTCCTCGTCGGACAGCTTGCGGCCCAGCAGGATGTTCTCGCGCACGGTGTCGGAGAACACGTTGTCGTTTTGGAAGGCCACGCCGAACATCGTGTGCAGCACCTCCGGCTCGATGGTGCGCACGTCGCGCCCGTCGATCAGTATCTGGCCCTCGTCCACGTCGTAAAAGCGCATCAGCAGCTTGATGATCGTGGTCTTGCCCGAGCCGGTCGCGCCGATCAGGCCCAGCGACTCGCCCCGCCGGAGCGCGAAGGAGATGTGCTCGATCGTGGGGCGGCGCTTGTTGTAGGAGAAGGACACGTCGCGGAACTCGATGTGATACTCGCTCTTTTCGGGGACGGGCAGGGCCTGCACGGTCAGGTCCTCGGGCAGGTCGAGGATTTCGCTGACGCGGTTGGCCGAGGCCGCCGAGCGGGTCAGCACCACGAACAGGCGGGTCACGCCCATCATGGCGTTGGCGATGATCGTGAAATAGGACAGGAAGGCCACGATGCTGCCCGGCTCGGCCGCGCCTGAATGCACGCGCGACGCGCCCACGCAGATGACCGCCGCCTGGCCGATGTACAGAAGCGTGTTCATGATCGGCCGGCCCATGCCCATGACCACGTTGGCGTGCACCTCGCGGGAGGACACCTCGCGGTTCTGCTGGGCGAAGCGGCCGATTTCGTAGTCGTTCATCGACAGCGCCTTGATCACGCGCGCGCCGGTGATGTTCTCGCGGATGACGCGCACCAGTCCGTCGATGGCGTTTTGCAGCTCGCGGAAGATGCGGGCGCCCTTTTTGGACACCATCGTCACCAGGATGCCGATCAGCGGCACGGTGGCCACCAGCACCAGCGTCATGGGCACGTCCAGCGTGAGCGTCATCAGGATGCCGCCGATGACCAGTATCGGCGCGCGCACGCCCATGCGCTGCACCACGCCCACCATGTGGTGCAGGTTATACGTGTCGGTGCTCAGGCGGGAGACCAGCGAGGGCACGCCGATCGCGTCGATCTGCGCGTCGGAGAGATAGGTGATTTTTTCGTAGAGCGCGTGGCGTATGGCGCGGGTGGAGTCGCGGGCGACGGCCGCCGCGTTCCGGTTGGCCACCACGTTGCCCGCAATGCACACCACGCTCGCCGCCAGCATCGCGCCGCCCCAGGCGAGGATCAGGTTCACCCGCTTCAGCGGAATCACGTCGTCGATCAGATAAGAGAGAATCCAGGGCAGAAACAGCTCGCTGATCGTGCCCAGGAACTTGATGAAAAGGCCCCAGGCAATCCGTCGGTACATGGGGCGTATGAATTCCATTATGCGTTTCATTTCGACTGCTCCTCTTGCTCCTCCAGCGCCGCCAGATGCGCCTGCGCGTTTTCCACCAGGAGCTCGAGCAGGCTGCTCAGCGTCTGCTTTTCCTCCTCGGTAAAGCCCTGCATGACCGCGTTGCGCCAGTCGCGCTTGAGCGCGCGCATGGCCTCCAGCGCGGGCAGACCCTCTTCAGTCACCTGAAGCCGCCGGATGCGCCGGTCCTTTTCGTCGGTCGTCACCTGGACGAACCCCTTGTCCACCAGCTTCTGCACCGCGCGCGTGGCGGTTCCGTTGTCGAAGTATCCCAGGTGCGCCAGCTCCTGCAGGCTGATGCCCGGGTTGCGCGCGATCCGGTCCAGAAAGAACTGCTGCCCGCTGCCCATGTCGTAGGCCTTCAGGCGTTCATTCAGATAGGACTGGGTCATGCGGTAAAAGGCGGAGGTGTTTTTAATCAGGTGGAGTCGTACCGGTTCGTTCATGCAATGTCCTCCTCTGGCGGAATGTATGGGCAAATTACTTGCGCATGCAAGGATCAGTATACCACAAATTACTTGCACACGCAAGCATTTATTTTTGCACCATGCCGCCGTCCGGCAAATTTGGCGGAAAATTGACAGGTGAAACGTAATATATTCGTGCTTTTTCTTAACGATACGAGCGGGTATACTTACAGGCGTATCTTGACGATGAGGTGAAACGTATGCTTTACGCCCTGATTTCCTCCGCGTTTTACGCCGTGCAGAACATCGCCTGCAAGGAATACGGCAGAAGGTTTTCCTCCAGGGCGCGCGGCCTGACGCTGATGCTGTTTTTCGCAATGCTGGTGCAGTGCGCGGCGATGGCGGCGGTGGGCGGCGCCTCAATGATTGCAGCCCTGCCGATGCTGCTGGCGGCGGCGTTCGGCGGGACGTTCGTGCTGACATTCATGTGCATGACGAAGGCGATGGCGATCGGGCCGCTGGGCGTGACCGCGCTGATCGGAAACTCCTCGCTGGTGGTTACCTCGTGCGTGGGCATGGCGTTTTGGGGCGAGCAGATGACCTGGTGCAAGGGAATCGGCACGCTGCTGATTCTGTTCATGCTGGCGCTCAGCGCGATGAGCAGCAAGGGCGGGCAGAAGGGCGGCGCGAAGTGGCTGGCGCTGGCGCTGCTGTTCCTGCTGGGCAATGTGGTCCTGTCGGTGATTCAGCATGAGGTGACGGCGATACCCGGCATCTCGGCGAACGCGTTCAACTTCTGGAGCTCGGCATTCAGCGCGCTGTTCTGCCTGCTGGGGCTGTGCGCGCTGCGGCTGACGGGCGATTTTTCCGAGTGGACGAGTCGGCTGGGCGAGCTGCTGGGCTGCGCGGCGGGCGTGGGCCTGGGCACGGCGGGAGGCAACGCCCTGGCGATCGTGGTGCTCGAGCACCTGCCGGCGGTGGTGGCCTTCCCCGTGAGGCAGGGCGTGCTGGTGCTGATGATGTGGGCCGCGGGCCGGCTAATCTATCATGACAAGCCGGGCAAAGGGGATGCGCTGATCCTGATTTCGGGCCTTGCGGGCATCGTGCTGATGAATCTGTAGGAGGAAGAGAAGATGAAGGAACGTACTCGCGGGCGGATGAGCAATCCGCTGGTGCTGATGTGCTGCCTGGTGTATTTTTCCAGTTACCTCACGCGCGTGAACTACGCGGCCTCGATCCTGGCCATTGTGGACGATCTGCGCATCACCAAGACTGCCGCCAGCATGGCCGTGACCGGCGCGGCGATCACCTATGGCCTGGGTCAGTTTTTTTCGGGCGTGCTGGGCGATAAAATGCGGCCCGACCGGCTGATTTTCATGGGACTGCTGGTCACGATCGGCTGCAACCTGGCCGTGTCGTCGCTGTCCAATCCGGCCGTCATGACCGCGGTGTGGTGCATAAACGGCCTGGCGCAGGCGATGATGTGGCCGCCCATGACGCGCATACTGGCCAGCAACCTGGACAGGGACGCGTACAAGCACGCCTGCGTGCTGGTGTCGGCGGCTGCGTCCGTGGCCACGATCGCGCTGTACCTGCTGGTGCCGGCGATTCTGTCGGTCGCCGGGTGGCGGGTGGTGTTCTGGCTGTCGGCGCTCGTCGCGCTCGCCGTGGCGATTGCCTGGCGCGCGAGCTATGCGCGAATCGCGCCCGCGGCCGTTGAGCATGCGCAGGCGCGCGAAAAGCCCAACTTTCGCGCGGCGGTGCGGTGCATGCTGAGCATGGGCGCGCTGCCGGTCGTTCTCATCATCGTTTTGCAGGGCATCATGCGCGACGGCGTGACCACCTGGATGCCGGTGTACATCGACGACGTGTATCACCTGGGCGCGTCGATTTCGATTCTTTCGACGGCGGTACTGCCGGTCATCAGTATCCTGAGCCTGTCCGCCGCCTCCTGGATTCACACGAAGGCGGGCGACGAGTTCCGCGGCTCGGCGATCGTCTGGGCGATTGCGGGCGCGTGCGTCCTGCCGCTGATCTTCCTGTACGCCTCTCAGGCCGCGCTGAGCGTGGCGCTGATGTCGGTGCTGACCGGCTGCATGCACGGCGTAAACCTGATGCTGATCTGCGTCTACCCCTCCCGCTTTGTGGACACGCCCTATATGTCTACGATTTCCGGCGTGCTCAACGCCTTCACGTACGTGGGCGCGTCGATCTCGAACTACGGCTTCGCGGCGCTGAGCGAGCGCTTCGGCTGGGGCGTGACGATCATCTTCTGGGGCGGCGTGGTGCTGTGCGGCCTGCTGCTGAGCCTGTACTGCGTGCGGAAAAACGCCGCGCAGGCGAAGTAAGCGATTCGGATTGTGTGGAAATCATTTCATACGGATAAATGACGCAACTTTTATGAAAGATACGCCGTCTCATCAGTGCAATCTCAAAGGAAAGGACATATGGGGTGAGGCGTTATGAAAAAGAAGCTGTTGATCGTGGCCATTTTGTTGATTGCACTGGCCCTGTTCACGCGTCACTACAGCCTGATTGAGAAAAACGACCCGCTGCCCGAGGATGTGCAGGCCTTCCTGAACGGACTGACCGGCACGGCGCACGCGGCGGAGGATGAGCAAAGCTACATTGTAGACGAGGTGCTCCGGCCGCACGCCTTCCTTGAAAAAGGGGACAGCGGCGAGACGGTGAAGGCGCTTCAGGAAAAGCTTTACGACCTGGGATTTTCGAACGATACGGCAGACGGCATTTTCGGAGAGCAGACCGAAGGTGCCGTTTCTGCGCTCAAGGACTACCTGAAGGCGAAGCAGAATGAGGTTTCCCGCCGGGTCGAGGAAAAGAACGCCGCCTACCGAACCGACGTGCGCGCCGCGCAGGAAATTGAACTCAGCGGCGAGGCGGCTCAGGTTCAGGCGCGCAATCAGGCCGCGCTCAAGGAAATGCGGCGGGCGCTCGAGCCCTCCGAGCAGGTGGCGGGCGCCGCGGTCGAGTCCGGTTCCTCCGGGACGGACGCGAGATATGACGAGGGCGTGAGCCGCAGGCTGTGGGAACAGCTGAGTCGCGAGGACTTCCTGGCCGGCGAGGAAACCCTGCGTGAGGGCGCAAGCGGCTACCGCGTGACGCGGCTTCAGAACCGCCTCAAGGCACTCAACTACCTGCTGGGCGACGCCGACGGGCAGCTGGGCGAGGGTACCCGGCTGGCGCTGACCGCCTTCCAGAAGTTCAACGACCTGCCGCAGACCGGCGTGGCCGACACAAAGACCCAGCAGGCGCTCTACGCCCGCTCCGCCCGCGCGGGCAGGCAGGCGACCGGCTATCTGCTGAAGATCTCGGTGGACAACCAGCGCGTGTACGCCTACGAGTGGAGCGTGCTGGATCAGGCCTACACCCGCCTGGCGCGCACCATGGTCTGCTCGACCGGCCTGAACGCCACGCCCACGCCCAAGGGCACCTTCACCAACACCACGCCGGTGGTTCGCTGGGGGTACTTTCCCAAGTTCGACTGCTGGGCGCAGTACCTGTACCGCATCAACGGCAGCATCCTGTTCCACTCGGTGCTCTACGACAGCGCCGACGAGAGCACGCTGCGCTGGGGCTCGGTGTACAAGCTGGGCAGCAAGGCATCGCACGGCTGCGTCAGGCTCTCCGTCGAGGACGCGAAGTGGATCTATAACCACTGCCCCGCCGGTACGACCATCACCGTGTACTGAAGCGGGCAGCAAAATCCTCTGACTGCGCTGACCCCGGGAGCTTCAATCTATGGCTCCCGGGGTCGTGTTCTGTCCGGCGGCAGCAGGTGGAACCGGGTACCGCCCGGCGCAGAATTCGGGAAGTTCAATTTATGCTTCCCGAATTCGTCGATAGAACCCGCGGCAGCAACTGGATGCAGGCTCTGCCTGCCGGTAGCAGGTGGGTGCAGGCTCAGCCTGCCTGCCCGGCGGCCCTGCCGACCAGCAGCACCGCGTCCTTCATGCCGTCCGCTTCCCGGCAGTCGGCAAAGCCCGCGTCCCGCAGCAGCTCGAGCTCGTGCGGCACGGTCAGCGGGGTGTCGAAATGGACGAACTGCTCCTCGGGAATGCCCTCCTTCAGGCGCTTTTCGCGGCAGGTTTCGCGCAGCAGCGCTTCCTCCTCGTCGCAGCAGGCCATGTAGTCGCACAGCATGAACACGCCGCCCGGGCGCAGACTCTCGCGCACACGGCGGTACAGATCGGCCTTTTTCTCGGGCGAAAAGTGGTGCAGGCTCTCAAACGAGATCACCGCGTCCCAGCAGCCCTGCCCCAGGTCGGCCGTAAAGTAGTCGCCGCAGACCGTCCGCACGTCCGGATGCTTGGCCTTCAGCTGCTCCAGCATCGCCGGGCACAGGTCGAGGCCGGTCGCGCGCAGGTCGGGGCGCAGGGCAAGCAGCTCGTCCAGCTCCAGTCCCGTGCCGCAGCCCAGGTCGAGCACGTCGCGCGCGTTTTCGGGGAACAGGCTCGCAAAGCGCCGGTAGTCCTCGCACCAGTGCGCCATGTGCTCCTCATAGCCATCCAGCCGCGCGGTGAAAAAGTCGCTCATCGCCTCCAGCGGCGCGTCCTCCTGACTCTTGAGCCAGGCGCGCAGGTCGCTCATATAGGCCTGTACGTTGTCCCGCAGGTTCATGAAATCACCTCGTTTCGAAAAAATGCCGGGGAATTGCCCCGGCGCAGACGGTCAAAAAGCTTCGGAGAGATCGAGAGGGCCGCAGCCCTTTCGACCGAGCAGTGCCTATCTCCACTTGCTGCCGGTCGGCAGGGCCTGCACCCACTTGCTACCGCCGGACAGAACACGAAACCAGCCGCCATAAACTGGAGCGGCTGATTTCTTCGTTTTTCCGGAATACTCCGAAAAACTCTTGTCTGCGCTGCCGACTCGGGCAGTGCAGATATACAGCGTGGGCACGGGGCGGTTTTTGTAAATCCCATTTTCCAGAGAAAAACCGTTTCCCTGCAGGCTCCGCGCCCGAAAAATCTTCGATTTTTAGCGGGGGACTGGTGAGGGAGGCCGGGCTGCTTTACCACTCCGTCCACTCGAGCCAATAGTAGGTATTGCCCGCGCGGTTGGCGCACCAGATGTACCAGGAGGCCGCCTTATCGTTCCGGTTTACGCAGTCCAGCACGGCGTCGCTGAGGTCTTCCCAGTCGAGGTTTGCCTGGCGCGTCATCGCGTAAAACACGCGCTGGCCCTGATCCCTGCGGGCGACAAAGGCAGCCTGAGCCATTTTGCCCAGACTGGAAAACGCCGTGCTCTCGCGGGCGTAGTACCAGAGGGAAGGATCGGTCGTGTCGCTGACCGGGGCCACGCAGCGCGCCTCGTCCCAGGTATAGTCGCACAGATCGCGCCCGGCGTTCATGTAGGCGTAGTGCCAGCCGTCGCCGTCCTCGATGTCGTCCCAGGTCGTGTCCACGATGTACCATTTTCCGTTCAGGCGCACCACGTTCCAGTCGTGCAGCTCGCCGTTGCCGTCCACGCCGCTCTGCTTGCGCACCTCGAGTCCCGCCAGCGCCGCCAGCAGCCGAAACGCGTCCGAATAGCCCTGGCAGTTGGCCTCGCCGTCCACCAGCGCGCCCACCGCGCCGCACACCCGGGGCAGCGTCGGGCGCTCCTCGGGCATGGCCTTGTAGTTGACGTGCGCGCACAGCCAGTCGTGCAGGTAGCGCACCGTGTCGTAGTCGGAGGTAAACGGGCACTCGTCAATGACCTGCCGGGCAGCCTGCGCGGCCTGAAGAAGGTCGCCGGTCAGGCCGTCCTCGGCGTGTGTGAGGAAGGCGCTCAGTATGCGCGTGCCGGGGTAGTACTCGTACTCCACCGTGATTTTGTCGCCCGCGTACCAGGTGGTCGCGCGGTACTGCCCGGCCAGGTCGCGCAGCGTCTCCGGGAAGGACACGTCGTCCAGGGCATAGGAATCCGCGTCCGTCAGGTAAAACTCGATCTTCTCGGGGCAGAACCGCGTCTGTGCGTCCAGGTACTCGACCGCGTCGGTCAGGCGGGCAAAGCGCGGCAGGTCGTCCGCCCGGGCGGGCAGGGCCTGAAGCAGCAGAAGCAGTGTCAGCAGCGCGCTCAGCACTTTTCTCATCGCGGGGCCTCCCAGCATTTACAGGATGAAGCCGCTCACCAGCGCGGCAGCCGCGGCGGCCAGCGCCACCACGATCAGCGGACAGTTGAAGTAGGCCAGCGCGACCGCGACCGCCGTGCCCACAACCGACGCAGCGACGCTGCCGGTCGAGTAGAAGATGGCGGGGATGGTCATCGCGCTGAGCACCGCGTAGGGAATGTAGTACAGGAAGCTGCGGAAGAAGCGCGAGCGGATCTTCCGGCGAAACAACGTGAAGGGAATCATGCGGATCAGGTAGGTCACTCCGGCCATGACGATCATTTGCAGCGCGACGTTCATGCCTCTTCCTCCTCGTCTTCAAAGCGCAGCGGGAACAGTGCCGCGCCCAGCGCAGCCGCGACGACCGCGCTGATGATAATCACAAAGCCGCTCGACACGGCGGGCAGCAGGAATTTGAACATCGTGCTGAGCAGCGCCGCGGCCAGCACCACCGCCAGCACGCTGCGCATCTTCCGCGCCGGGGGAATGATGATGGCCAGGAACATGCCGTAGAGCACGATGCCCATCGCGTCGATGATGGCCGCGGGAAGCAGCTCGCCCGCCGCCGCGCCCAGCGCCGTGCCCGCCGTCCAGCCCAGAAACGACACGAGGATCAGGCCGTACATGTACGGGGGCGTCAGCAGTCCCTCCTGCGCCGCGGCCACGGCAAAGATCTCGTCGGTGATGCCGAAGGAAGCGGCCATGCGGTGGAAGGTGTTGAACGAGGAATCCAGCTTCTGGGACAGCGACATGGCCATCAGCGCGTATCGCAGGTTAATCACCAGCTGGGTCAGCGCCATTTCGACCAGCGTGCCGCCCGATGCGATGATCGCGACGCCCGCCGCCTGCCCGGCCGAGGTCAGGTTGGTCATCGAGATGAGTACCGACGTCATCGCCGACAGGCCCGACTTGACCGCCAGGATGCCAAAGCCGAAGGATACCGACAGATAGCCCAGGCAGATCGGAATGCCCTGCCGCATGCCCTTGAGGAAACCTTTGTTCACGGAGAATCTTCCTTTCACGAACGTACTTCAATTAATGTACACTCATTATACGCCTCCGCGTACGAAGATTCAACGAATCTCAGGTAATCACTGATTCATTCGGCGGAACATTCACAGGGCGTCTTTTCCGCCATTTCTGCGTCTGAAAACCTTGATTTAGCGCCACTAAACCTGCGGCTTTCATCCTTGAACTGACGAAAAATTCACGCCTGTGAACGCCTCCTCATTGAATCATTGCTTACCAGGGAAAAAGCGCGGTGACGGGCGGGATACCTGTCCGCGGACTACGGACTGCCGCGCCGCCTCTTTTCAGTCAAACCGGCGCACGCGCAGGGGCAGTCCGCCGATCGTCTCGACGCGCGCGGTCTCAAAGCCGTCCAGATCCTTGCGCACCGTCACCAGGCTCAGGCGCGTGTACCCCAGCCGGTGATACAGCCGCAGCGCGGGCAGGTTGTCCGGCACGACCTCCATGCAGAAGCTGCGGACTCCACGCCGGACGGCCGCCTCCTCAAACCGTGCGATGGCGGCGCTGGCAATCCCCTGTCCCCGCAAGGGCGCGTCCACGAACAAATCGTCGATCCAGCACACGCAGGGGCTGGAGGAGTGCGCCCGCAGGAAGCCCACGGCCTGCCCGTCGCGGCGGATGACGTACAGGCGATACTCGCCCTCCGTCCACCGGCTGAGCATATCCCGCGCCTTCTGCAGGGCAACCGCGTCGTGATGCGTCTCCCAGAAGGAGACGACGAAGGGCACGAGGGCTTCCGTATCGCGCTCGGGCGAAAAATCGGTCAGCTCGACCGCCGCGTCGGATTTGGGCGCGGGTGCTGTCTCAGGCTCCCTGGCCCAGTCGTGCGCGGGATCGACGCCGTTTGCCCGCTCCCACTGGGTGTGGCAGGCTCGGGCGTGCGCCACGGCTGGATTTCCCTCGTTGCGAATCGCGCTCGCGCCGTCGGTGACGACGAAAAAGTTCAGACCGTATGCCTGCGCCAGCTCGGTGACCTCGGCGACGAATCGGCGCGCCTTCAGAGCCTGTTCATCTGTACTCATGGGTTCCTCCTTCGTGCGCCTCGGGCGCGGATCATACGACTTTATTATACAGGAAAAGGCGGCGCGTCGTCAACCGGCGCACCGCCTCAGACTGTCAAAAACCCCCCGGAGAGCTCGAGAGGGCCGCAGCCCTCTCGAACTTCCAATCGCGCCCAGCGGCGTGTACGGTGGGCGCGGGACGATTTTTGCGCCGGAAAATCCCATTTTCCAGAGCAAAAATCGTTTCCTTGCAGTTTTTGCGCCCGGAAATCTCTTAGATTTCAGCAAAAACTGGTGAGGGTGGCCGTGGCGGGGGAGCTTGCTTCCCCGTCCACCAGCTTGTCAAAACCTTTTTTGACAAGCTGAGCTCCCCTTTCAGGAGAGCCTTGATCATGCTCAACCGTGCCTCCCATGAAAGGGGAGGTGCCCGCAGCGCGGGCGGTGGGGTTGAAGCGAAGAATTCGGGAACTCGAATTTATGGCTCCCGAATTCGTGTCAGAACCGGCGGCAGCAGGTGGCAGTCGGCCCTGCCGACCGGCAGCGCCGGCCTGAGTTTTCCGGGGAAGCCCGGAAAACCGAAGAACCCAGCCGCTTGAATTTATGGCGGCTGGGTTCGTGTTCTATCCGGCGGCAGCAGGTGGCAGTCGGCCCTGCCGACCGGCAGCGCCGACTCTCAATCCGCAGGAAAGCCTGCGGATTCGCAGACCTTGGCCGCTTTAATCTATGGCGGCCAATGGTCGTCGAAAGGATGCGCGGCAGCAACTGGAACCGGGCACTGCCCGGTTAGTCGTCCTCGCCCTCGGCGCGGTCAAGCAGCAGGGGGAGGGTGACGACGGCGGTCAGGCCGCCCTGCTCGTTCTGCTCGTAGCGCAGGCCGTAGCCCTCGCCGTACTGAAGCCGGATGCGCTCGTGCACGTTGCGCACGCCCACGCCCTCGCCGGAGACCTGCATCTTCGCGCCAGACAGGTAGTCGTTAAGGCGCTGGGCGGGGCAGTGGGTGCCGTTGTCGGAGACGCGCACCTCGAGCGAATTGCCCGCCTGCCTCGCGGTGAGCAGTATGCGGATGGGCGCGTCGCTGCTGGCGTAGAAGATGGCGTTTTCGACCAACGGCTGGAGACTGAGCCTGGGCACCTGATAGCGCAGGAACTCCTCGCCGACCCGGTTTTCCAGGCTGAAGCGGTGGTCGAGGCGAATCTTCTGGATGCGGGCGTACTTCTCCACGAAGCGCAGCTCCATCTCCAGCGCGACGCTCTGCCGCTGGAAGCGCATGGTGTACTTGAGCAGCTCGGACAGCTCGCTCACCAGGTCGGAGATTTCCTCCTGCCCGCCCAGAAGGGCCAGCGCGTTGACAGTGTCCAGGGTGTTATGGATGAAGTGCGGGTTGATCTGGGCCTGCATGGCGCGCAGCTCGGCGCGCTGGCGGTCGCGCAGGTGGCGCTGCTGGGTTTGCATGAGGTTGTGGATGGTGGCGATCATCTGGTCGTAGCTCTCATAGAGCGCCTGCAGCTCCTGCGAGGTCTGCTCCGGCACATCGATGGGCAGGCGGGTCACCTCGAGCGGCGCCTGCTTCATGCGCTGGGTGAGCTGCTGGATGGGGCGCGCCACCCGCCCGGCCACCAGCCTGGACAGGAGCAGCGAGAGCAGCAGAAGCGACACGCCCACGCCGGCCAGCGTCACCGCCAGCATCTGCGATGCGCCGCCCAGCTGTGCCGAGGGGATGAGCAGCAGAAGCGTCAACTGCCGGTTCACGTCGTCCTGCGCGGCGTAATAGCTTTGCGAGCCGCAGCGCACCGGACTCAATCCCTCGCCGGGCAGGACGCGCAGCGCGGGAAGGCAGCGCTCGGGCAGGCTTTGCCCCGAAGGGAAGAGCGACTCGTCGGTGCTCAGCAGCACGGTTTCCCCGTCCATCAGCAGCACCTGCGCGCCGGACACGCTCCGCAGCTCCTTCAGGTACTCCAGCACCGCGCGCTTTTTAACCTGAAACAGCGCCACGCCCAGATCTTTACTGAAGCGCACATCACTGATGTTGATGTTGCGGATTTCGTTGGCGAAGAACAGGTAATCGGGCGCCTCGGGGTCGACGAAGCAGTAGAGCATGCGATTGTTCTCGAGCACCTTTTCAAGCCAGGGGCGATCCTCGAGCGCAGAGAAGCGGTACACATCGGCATAGTTGAGGACCCCGGTGGACAGGTTCAGATACCGGCGCATGCGGGATGCCACGGGAAACTGCTCAGACAGGAACAGGTAGCTGAAATAGTCCAGCTTATAGGAAGTGATGGGCGCGGATGTGTAGGTATAGAACCGGTCGCGCAGCTCGCTGTAGACGGTCAGGGCATAGGTGGGCGAGGAAGAGGCCTCCTCCAGCGTCTGGGGAATCATCTGGTCTCCGCTCAGGTAATACACCACGCGCTTGAACTCACTGGCCAGGTTACCCAGGCTAACCGAGGCCTGAGAGAGCAGTTTTTTCTGGTCGGTCAGGGTGCGCTGGCGGCTGGTGCGCACGGTGAAGAGTATGCACAGCAGGGTGAGCAGCAGCTGCGTGGCGGTCAGCAGGCAGGCGATGGCGCGGAACATCTGCCTGCTCAGGCTGGTTTTGCGCTTCATGGTCTGTCCTCCTGAGGCACGGGCCTGCGGCGGGCGCGGTAGTCGCTCGGGGTCATGCCCCAGCGCTTGTGAAACAGCCGGGCGTAGTACTCTGCGCTGGCATAGCCCACCAGCCGGCTCACTTCGGCGATGGACAGCGAAAGGTCGCAGAGCAGCTCGCGGGACTTCTCCATCCGCACGGTGTTGATGCAGCTGGTCAGTGAAACGCCCCGCGCCTGCTTGTACACCGCGCCGATATACACCGGAGACATGCGCATGACCTCCGCGATCGAGGCCACGCTGAGATCGGGCTCGGCATAGTGCTCGCTGACGTACTGCTCGATGAAGCGAGCATAGGCGCTCTGCGAGGAGGGACTGGCCTGCGCGCAGGCACGCACCTGACCCATCGTGTACTCCCTGAGCGCGTACAGCTCGTTGCATTCGCGAAGAAAAGCGGCGTTTTTCTGCCGCATCTCCTCGAGCTGCCCGTCGGACGCGCCCTGCTCCTTCAGGCAGGTTCGCAGCGTGTCCAGCACCAGCGCGCAGTAGCCCCGGTATTCGGGCAGCGCGCAGCGGTCGCCTTCGTGCTGAAACAGGATGTCCTCGCGCTCCTCGCGGCACAGAATCGCCTTCATCTGGCGCAGCATGGCGCTCCGGTCGCTGAGCAGGTCGTGAAAGCGCTGCTTTTCCTGATGCTCCTGCACGATCTGGCGGATCCGTGCGATCAGCTCGTTCAGCCGTTCCCGGCTCAGCGGCTTGACGAAGTAGTCGGTCACGCGCTCGGTGACGGCGGTGCGCACGTACTCAAAGTCGTTGTACGCGCTCAGCACGATCACATAGGTGTCCAGCGTCAGCTTCCTCGCCTGCGCGGTCAGCTCCAGGCCGGACAGCAGCGGCATCCGCACGTCGGTCACGATCAGCAGCGGGTGCTCCTTTTCGACCAGGTACACGCCGACCTCGCCGTTTTCGGCCTCCAGTACCTGGGTAAAGCCCAGCTCGGCCCAGGGTATCATCTTCGCGAGCATTCGCCGCACGAATACGTCGTCGTCCACCAGCAGCACCTTCATCAGGCAACCTCCCCCGCATCCCGTTTTCTTCCATTGTGCCACAACTGCGCCGGGTGCGCAACTGCATATTTCCGGCCTATCTGCACAAATTAAAGAATCGCCCGCTCTGTAAGGAGAACGGGCGAGGGAGCGCGGTCTTGTCGGATGGGGAAAAGCATGCTATAATAAAGGAGGACAGCAGGCGCTTTCCGGGAGAGCTCGAGAGGGGCGTTTACTTCGCGGTATGCGGGCGAACGAACCTCGCCAGGCGGGGCAGCTGGCTCAGCAGCACGCACATCATGGCCGCGTCGACCGGGTACTGAATCAGGTTCTTGAGCGCGCGCAGGGGCAGTATGGCGAAGAAGGCCTTGCCGTAGTAGAGCTGGAGCCACAGCGTGTTCAGGCACAGGTTGGTGATCAGCACCACCAGCGCCTGGGCGAGCAGCGTGCGCTTCCAGGAGAAGGGCCGCTCGTAGAGCACCAGGCCGTAGATCAGGCCGTTGACCATTGCGCTGAGCGTGAAGCCCGGGTTGAACGGGCCGGTGGGGTGCACCAGCCAGCCCAAAAGGTCGGCCGCCGCGCCCGAAAGGACGCCCGCCGCCGGGCCGAACATCGCGCTGACGGCGACGTGCACCAGGTAGTCCAGCGAGATGCGGACGGTCTGGGTCACCTGAATGCTGATCACCAGCTTGAGCGCCACCTGAAGCCCGGTCAGGCAGGCCACCGTGACCAGCGTGCGGAGGCTGGCCAGACGGCGCAGCGAGGAGCGGATTTTGTTCATGGCAAGATACCTCCCCAAAGACATTTTAGATCGAACGGATGCATGTTTCCACGAATGTTTTCATAAAGAATGACTGAAGCGTTCGACTTTTATAGGATACCATGCCTGTGTTAACTGCGAAAGAGCGCAAAAAGGAGATTCTGTATGGCCGGAAAGAAAAGACACTATCGAATCCTGAGCGTGGACCCCTGGCTCAGGCCCTATGAACAGGCCATCGACGCGCGAATGGCGCGCTATCAGGCGAAGAGGACGCGCCTAGTGGGCGAGGGAGGCGACCTTTCCTCCTTCGCCAACGGACACCTGTATTACGGGATTCACCGGACGGAAACCGGCTGGGTATACCGCGAGTGGGCCCCGGGAGCGGAGGAAATGCACTTCTTCGGCGACTTTAACGACTGGAATCGCCAGTCACACCCGATGAAGCGCCTTTCCGGCGGCAGCTGGGAGATCGAGCTGCCCGGACACGACGCGCTGCGCGAAGGCCAGCGGGTGCTGGTGCAGGTGACGCGCGCAGGAAGGCGCCTCGACCGCATCCCGGCCTACATCCGCCGCGTGGAGCAGGACAAGACCACCTTCCAATTCAACGGCGTGGTGACCGAGGAGGGCAAATACGTCTGGCACGACGAAAAGCGCGCCAGAACCCGCCCCTCGCCGATGCTGATCTACGAGTGCCACATCGGCATGGCGCGCGAGGACGGGCAGATCGGCTCCTATGACGACTTCATCGAGAACGTGCTGCCCCGCATCAAAAAGGACGGCTACAACACCGTGCAGCTCATGGCGGTGCAGGAGCATCCCTACTACGCCTCCTTCGGCTATCAGGTCACGAATCTGTTCGCCGCGTCCTCCTGGTACGGCGAGCCGGACGGCCTGAAACGGCTGATCGACGCGGCGCACGGCATGGGTCTTCGGGTGCTTCTCGACCTCGTGCACTCGCACACCGCGCTCAATGAGCGGGAGGGCGTCAGCAACTTCGACGGCAGCGGCGCGTGCTACTGCCGGGGGACGCATCCGGCCTGGGGCAGCGCGCTGTTTGACTATGGCCGGGACGAGGTGATCCACTTCCTGCTCAGCAACATCAAGTTCTGGCTGGAGGAATACCACTTCGACGGGTTCCGGTTCGACGGCGTGACCAGCATGCTGTACTATGACCACGGGCTGGAGCGCGTGTTCGGCAGCTATGACGACTACTTCACGCCCAACCTGAACCAGGACGCGATGACCTACCTTCAGCTGGCCACTGAGCTCATCCACGCCGTGAACCCGAACGCCGTGGCCATCTGCGAGGAAATGAGCGGCATGCCCGGCATGTGCCTGCCCATTTCCTGGGGCGGCGCGGGATTTGACTACCGGCTGAACATGGGCGTGCCCGATCTGTGGATCAGGCTCATCAAGGAGGTGCCCGATCAGGACTGGGACCTGGGCAAGCTGTGGTACGAGCTGACCACCCGCCGCCCGGGCGAAAAGACCGTGGGCTACGCCGAGTCGCACGACCAGGCGCTGGTGGGCGACAAGACGATCATCTTCCGCCTGATCGACGCGCAGATGTACGAGGGCATGGATCGCGCCTGCCACTCGCCCGTCATCGACCGGGGCATTGCGCTGCACAAGATGATCCGCCTGATCACGCTGACCTTGGCCGGGGACGCGTACCTCAACTTCATGGGCAACGAGTTTGGCCACCCGGAGTGGATCGACTTCCCGCGCGAGGGCAACGGCTGGAGCGGCCAGTACGCGCGCAGGCAGTGGTCGCTCTCCGAAAACGGCTTCCTCAAGTACGAGCAGCTGGGAGACTTCGACAAGGCGATGCTGACCCTCGTGAAGCGGGAGAAGGTGCTGTCCGACCGCGAGGCGAAAAACCTGTGGATGGACCGGACGCGCAAGGTCATGGTCTACGAGCGGGGCGGCGTGGTGTTCCTGTTCAACCTCCACCCGGAGGCCTCCTATCCCGACTTCGAGGTCAGAAACCTGGACGCGGGCGACTACCGCGCCGCGCTCGACACGGACGCGCTGCGCTTCGGCGGCTTCGGCCGGGTCGAGGAGGGCAGGGTGTATACCGCCGCGCCCTGTCAGGCCAAGTGCGGCTTTGCGATCTACCTGCCCGCCCGAACCGCGATTGCGCTCGTGCCGGTTTCGATGTCTAAAGGTCACAAAAAATTACAATAAGGCAGATTGCATGCGGTTGAAACCGGGTGTAAACTGTGGTATGATAACAATATTCTAAATAACTCGGGGGGCTCAGCATGTCTGGACACAATAAATGGACGACCATCAAGCATAAGAAGGAAAAGACCGACGCGCAGAAGGGCAAGATCTTTACCAAGATCGGCCGCGAAATCGCCATCGCCGTGCGCGAGGGCGGCAGCGCCGACCCGGCCACCAACGGCAAGCTGCGCGACGTGATCGCCAAGGCCAAGGCCAACAACATGCCCAACGACAACATCAAGCGCTCGATCGCCAAGGCGGCGGGCGAGGCCAGCGGCGCGAACTACAAGTACGTCACCTATGAAGGCTACGCCGACGGCGGCATCGCCGTGATCGTGGACATCGTGACCGATAACGTGAACCGTACCGCGTCCGAGGTGCGCCACCTGTTCGACAAGTTCGGCAAGGGCCTGGGCGCGACCGGCTGCGTCAGCTGGAAGTTCGAGCACAAGGGCGTGATCGAAATCGACAACAGCAAGGGCCTGGACGAGGACGAGCTGATGATGATGGCGCTGGACGCCGGCGCGGACGACGTGGAAGTGGGCGACGGCGTGGCCGTGGTCTACACCGCGCCCGACAACTTCTCCGAGGTTCGCGAAAACCTCGAGGCGGCCGGCTGCACCTTCCTGGCGGCCGATCGCAAGATGGTGCCCACCACCACCACCGAGATCACCGATCCCGAGCTGGCGGCCAAGATTCAGCGCCTGATCGACGAGCTGGAGGACTACGACGACACCGAGGCGGTCTATCACGACGCCGAGCTGCCGGAGGAAGAAGAGGAAGACTAAGCCATGAGCGATGCGCGGCCGATCGGCGTATTTGATTCCGGCGTGGGCGGCGTGAGCGTGCTGCGCGATCTGGTGCGCCTGCTGCCGCGTGAACGCTTCATCTACTACGGCGACAACAAAAACGCGCCCTACGGCACCCGCAGCGAGGAGGAAATCCGCGCGCTGTCGCTGGACGTGGCGAACTGGCTGCTGGGCAGGGACATTAAGGCCATGCTCGTGGCCTGCAACACCGCCACTTCCGCCGCCGTCGCCACATTGCGTGAGCGGCTCAGCATACCGGTCGTGGGCATGGAGCCCGCGCTCAAGCCGGCCTATGAACTGCACGCCGACGGGAAGATTCTGGTGCTGGCCACGCCCGCAACGCTTCGCCAGGCCAAGTTTCACCGGCTCTACGAGCGCTACGGAGAGCATGCGGTTGCGCTGCCCTGCCCGGAGCTGGTCGAGTTTGTGGAGAGCGGCCGCTGCGAAGGCGACGAGATCGACGCGTATCTCGCGCGCCGGTTCGCCGATGTTCAGGGGGAAAAGCTGGCCGCGGCCGTGCTGGGCTGCACGCATTTCAGTTTCCTGAAAAAGGCGCTCGGCAGGGCGCTGCCCGGCGTGCCGCTGCTGGACGGCAACGAGGGCTCCGCGCGCCGGCTCGAGTACCTGCTGCGCGAAAACGGCACGCTCCGCGAGGACGGCGAGGGCTCGGTCGAGTTTTTCACCAGCGGCGACGAGGACGTGTTCCTGCCGCTGATGCGGCGGCTGTTCGCCGCGCGGTAAAGGCATATTGAGAAGAGAGGCTTCATGCGAAGGCATTGAGCTTCTCTTTTTCTTAATCTAAATCGGGCACATTTCGGCGCAAAAAGCGTGTCTAAGAGGACAGAATCAGTCACTTTTCAGGCCGCGTGCGCTCTGAGCGGATGAGTAGGACGGTTTTTGGAAGGCAGTTTACGCCTGGCGGGAAAGTTTGCTTGGAACGGGTGAACTTTTTATATGAATACTACGTCTGAGGAGGAAACGGCATGCGGATACGCGTGAGTCCGGGGCGCGAACGGCTGGCTGCGATGATCCTGGGAGTGGTACCGGGCGCGCTGTTTCTGGGAAGCGCGGCGCTGTGGTATGCGCCCGCGGAGCAAAGCGAGTGTGTGCGGGAAACGGCGGCGCTCGAGGACTGGTACGTGCGCGGGGGACGGGTTCGCGAGGTGGTGTTGCGGCTGTCAGGCGGCGAAAAGCGGCGCGTAGACGGCTCCTGTGTCACGCAGGAGATGCTGGAGGCGCTTGAGAGCCTTCACCCGGGCGACGAGGTGAGATTGCTGCTGCACCCGCGCAGCCGCCTGGTGATGGAGCTCGCCTTGGAGGGCAGGACGCTCCTGCGCTATGCTCAGGCATGCGATGCGCTGCGCGGGCGGGCGAGGGGATATGGCCTGCTGGGGGCGATCTGTCTGCTGGGAGCCGCCTATGCACTGGTGGTCGGCCGGGCAGGCTGAGCCTGCACGCACCTGCTGCCGCCGGATAGCACACGAACCCAGCCGCCATAAATTGGAGCGGCTGGGTTCTTCGAATCCGCAGGCTTCCCTGCGGATTGCGGGTCAGCGCTGCCGACTGCCACCTGCTGCTGCAGCCCAGTAGCGCGCGAAGCCGGGAGCTCCCATCTATGACTCCCGGGTTCTGCGGTTGTGAACACCTCCGCCCGCGCCTGAAAAGATGTTTCAGCTTGTTAAATAAGGTTTTTACAGGCAGAAACCTCCTGTTGCCCTTTATGCTGCAACAGGAGGTCTCTTTTTTCATTGGCCGTTTTTCGGGGAAGCGCCCATTTCCGGAGGGACGTGCTTTTGCGGAATCAGTACTTGATCACCGCGTAGCCGCGCGGCAGCAGGCTGATCGAAAGGCCGTTTTCGGTTTGCTTCCAGGCGGTGCCGTACTCGAGCAGCTCGCAGGCGACTTCCTCGGCAAAGCCGGGCAGCTCGACCTGGGCGGCAAGGGGCTCGTCGGCGGTGTTGACCAGCACGGCGATGCGCTCGCCGCCCGCGGTGCGGGTGAAGGCGGCCAGGCGGTCGGGCCGGGTGGTGGTCAGCCAGGCGGTATCGCCCTCCTGCAGCGCGATCTGGTCGTGCTTGAGCTCGTTGAGCAGGCAGAGAAGCTCCATGCGCTGCTGACCCTTTTCGGTGAGCGCGCCGCTCCAGTCGATGAAGTTGCGGCCGTGGAAGCGATTGGCGAAGATGTTGTGCTTGGCCGTGTCGCAGACCTCGTAGCCGTTGTAGACGAAGGGCATGCCGTCCAGGGTGAAGTTGACGACCAGCGCGGCCTCCACGCCCTTGGCGCCCAGGCGGGTTTCCAGGCGATTGTCGTAGCTCTCGTTGGCCACGTCGTGGGTGTCGATGAAGCGGATGACCTGGCCGCCCTCGGGCAGCTGGTCGTGCATCTCCGTCCAGCGGGCGACCATGTCCCGCACACTGCCCTCGCCGCTGAGCGCCTTCTCCAGCACGCTCTGCCAGCCGAACTCATAGTTCAGGTCGAACGCGCGCAGCAGGTACTCCGGCTTCATGCCCTCGTTGAGCATGAACACGTCGGGCTTGAGCGCCTCGATGCGGCGGCGGCCCTCCTCCCAGAAGTCCAGCGGCACGCCGTCGCCCACGTCGCAGCGGTAGCCGTCCACGTCGAACTCGCGGATGAAGTGCTCCATGTTGCTCCACAGGTACTCGCGCAGCGCGGGGCTCTCGTAGTTGAGCAGCGGGAAGCACCAGGGGCCGTTTTTGACCGTGCCGTCCTCGGCCAGCTGCATGTACTCCGGATGGCTCTCGAGGAAGACCGGGCTCGGGCCGCAGTGCAGGTACACCAGGTCGAGGATGACCTTCATGCCCAGCGAGTGGCTCTTGTTTACGAAGCGGGTCAGCGCCGCGTCGTCGCCGTACTCGGGGTCGATCTGGAAGTAGTCGGCCATGCGGTAGGGGTTCATGGGGTTGTTGCAGCCGCTGGCCTTCTGGCGGGTGCTCCAGAACTCCTCGCGCGGGTCGTCGTCGGCCAGCGTGATCGGGCACAGGTACACCACGTCAAACCCCAGCGCGGCGATGCTGGGCAGCAGGCGGGCGGCCGCGTCCAGCGTGCCTTCGTGGGTGAAGGGGCGCAGGAAGAGCTGATACATCGAGCTTTTTTTGATGAAATCGGGCGATTTGCGGGCAGGCTGATTCATGAGAACACGCTCCTTTGAGTGAATTGCTGCGTTCATTGTATCATACCGATCATCAGACGGCCGAAAACTCGCCCGAATTTTCATATTACGAAATTCACGGACGGTGTGCGCAAAATACGGACACCGCGCGGCGCAAAAACGCGCGAGCCTCGACTGTGAGACTCGCGCGGCGCGTTTCAGCACAGGTGCGCCGAGCCGCGGGAGAGCACCTCGTAGAGGCAGTCGTCCTCCGCGCCGAAGGAGGCCTGCTCCACGTCGCGCAGAGCGATGGTCTCGCTGACCGGGTTCTCGCCGAAAAAGTCCAGCCGGCCGATGGTGATGCGCATGTCGTCCAGCCGCTCAACCTTGCCCACGTATTCGCTGTCGGCGGTCCACAGGGTGATGACGCGGCCGCCCTCCTGGGCGTTTCGGCACATGGCGTGCAGGTAGTCCTCGCCCTCGCGCAGGGAGAAGGGAGCGGTGGGCTGCTCGCCGCGGTAATGCAGCAGCAGGCGCAGGCGCTCGGCGTAGTCGTCCTCGCCGATGGCCATGGTCACGTCGGCCACGCGCACCAGGATGAATCCGTCGTAGCGGCCGAAGGGCGAGACCGAGCGCAGGATGACGTGGCGGGTGTTGAGCGCCTCAATGTAGCCGGCCACGAAGTCGTCCGGGTTTTCCGGGTCGATAAACAGCGAGGCCAGGATATGATGCTCCTGATACAGGCGCAGCTGGCAGACGGTAAAGCCCTCGTTCAATGTTCGGCTCAAGATTACACTTCCTCGGGTTTGATAATATAGTAGAACACGCGGCCCATGACGTCGGTGACGCGCACGCAGGGCACGCCCGAGAGCACGGGCAGCTGCAGCACGCCCTTGAGGCGCGGCTGATGGCGGGAGCGGTTGTCGTGGGTCATGGCCACGAACACGCCGTCGCGCAGGTAGCCTGCCGACCAGCCGTCCACCGCGTCCAGCCCGGTCAGGCTGCGCGCGATCAGGCCGCTTTCCAGCTGGTATTTCTCCAGCGTCACTTCATAGTACGCGATGGCCGGCACGATGGACAGCTCGACCTCGGGATTGCCCTGACTGGGCGGCGCGCTGTAGCGCACGTTGGCCCCGATCAGGCGGCGGCGCGAGACCTGCAGCGCGTAGGGGCTGACGTCCACGCCCACGAACCGCCTGCCGCTGAGGTAGGCCGCCTCGAGGGTGGTGCCGCTGCCCGCGAACAGATCCATCACCAGGTCGCCCGGCTTCGAGCAGGACAGGATGATGCGCTCGAGCAGGCGGATGGGCTTCTGCGTGTCGTAGCCGGTGCGCTGGGGATCCTTCTGCTGCAGGTGGCTCACGTCGTCCCACACGTCGCCCGGATAGGCCGGCTCGTCGTCGTAGTAGGTATAGATCTTGCCGCCCGAGCGGATGGAGCGATAGACCCGCCCGTCCGCGTCCACGTGGCGCTTCATGTGGTTGTGGCGGGTGTCGGTGCGGGAGATGGGCACCGCTTCCAGGTTGAAGTAGTACTTCTTGGTTTTGCGGTAGAACAGGATCACGTCGTGCTTGCGGCTGAAGAACCGCCGGGCGCGGCCGCCGCTCTGATACGACCAGATGATCTCGTTGAGGAAGTTTGCCTCGCCGAATACCTCGTCCATAATCAGGCGCAGCCGGGCGTGCATGCGGAAGTCCACGTGCAGAAACACCACGCCGGTGTCGCACAGCAGATCCCGCGCGCCGATCAGCGCGTCCCGGATCAGGGCAAGGTAGTCCTCCAGCCCCATCTGATCGTCGTAGGCCTGCTTTTCCAGGCTGCCCACGCCGCTTCGCCATTCCTTTTCACCCACGCGCACCCGCATCGAAAAGACCTGGCCTGTCCCAAAAGGCGGATCCATATAGATCACCTGCGCCTGCCCCGCGTACTGCGAAAGCAGGCCCGGCAGCAGCGCGCGCACGTCGCCGATGCGCATTTCACTTATTTCGCCCGCGCCGCTCTGTTCTTCCTGCCAGATGTCCACTCGTTCCGGTCGCATGGATGCTCACTCCCATAGTTTTCTAGCTTCTACCTATTATACACGAAAACCCGCGCCGCGTCATCAAAAAATTGCGAATTTCCCAAAAGAAATATTGTGATTCGCGCCGAAACAGAGTATAATGGGGAAGAACGAATGACGGAGGTAGAAGAAACATGAGCATGACCCGGCTTCCCGCCTTTCCTCTGATTACGAACGACCCCTATCTGTCCATCTGGTCGGCGGCCGACCGCCCGACCGACGCCGAAACCACCCACTGGGCGGGCGACCAGAAGCCCCTGCGCGGCAAGGCCGTCATCGACGGAACCGCGTATCGCTTTTTGGGCCTGGGCGAAGAAGCGCCGCTCGAGACGACGGACATTCGCGTGACCCCCACCTCCACTCAGTATACCCTCGAGGGCGCGGGCGTCCGCGTGACGCTGCGGTTCACCGCGCCCCTGCTGCTCAGCGACCCGGACGTGCTGTCCATGCCGGTGAGCTATATTGACCTGACGGCCGAGTCGGCCGACGGGCGGGCGCACGAGGTGTCGCTGCGCTTCGACGTGTCCGATAAGCTGTGCTTTAACGGCGAGACGCACCCCGAGATTCAGTCGGACGGCTATCGCGCCTTCGGCCTGTCCATCGTGTACGCGGGCCAGAAGTATCAGAAGCTGCTGTGCCACAGCGCCGACCACATTACCATCGACTGGGGCTATGCCTACCTGGCCGCGATCGACGGCGTACAGTACGCGGAGGAGTGCCTGCGCGGCGAAAAGAGCGGCGCGGTCGAGGCGGACAAGCCGCTTAGCTACAGCCTGCTGCTGGCCTATGACGACGTGGCCTCGATCAACTACTTCGGCAGGCTGTGCCGCGCCTGGTATGCCCGAAACGGCGCGACGATCCTGGACGCCATCCGCACCTTCGACGAGCGCAGGGACGAGCTGATGGCCGCCTGCCGCGCGCTGGATGACCAGCTGGAGGCAGACGCGCTCAAAAAGGGCGGCGAGAACTACCGCGAGATCGTCTGCGCGGCCTATCGCCACAGCATCTGCGCCCACAAGCTGATCGCCGACGAGAACGGCGAGATGGTCTTCCTGTCCAAGGAAAATGACTCCAACGGCTGCATCGGCACCGTGGACGTGAGCTATCCGTCCATTCCGCTGTACCTGCTGTACAATCCCGAGTTCGTGCGCGCGATGTGCCGCCCGGTGCTGCGCTTCGCCCAGCTGCCGGTGTGGACGTATGACTTCGCCCCGCACGACGTGGGCCGCTATCCGCACGCCATCGGCCAGGTGTACGGCGCGCGCAGCCGGGCGAGCTACCGCGTGGGCGACGGACTGTACCCGCCGTTCTACCTGTACCCCGCCTCGGCCGACGTGTACGCGTTCGAGAGCCAGATGCCGGTCGAGGAGTGCGGCAACATGCTCATCATGCTCGCCGCCGCCGCCCAGGCCGACGGAGACGACCGCCTGGCGCGCGAATACATGCCGCTGCTGACCCGCTGGGTCAAGTACCTGGTGGAGTTTGGCGAGGATCCGGGCGAGCAGCTGTGTACCGACGACTTCGCGGGCCATCTGGCGCACAACGTGAACCTCTCCGCCAAGGCCATCATGGGCGTGGCCGCCTACGCGCTGCTGCAGAAGCGGGCGGGCGACGCCGACCTGGCGGCGCAGATGATGGACAAGGCCCGCGAGATGGCGAAGAGCTGGCTCGCGCGCGCAGACCGCCCCGAGGGCAGCTGCCTGACCTTCGACGGCAAGGGCTGGAGCATGAAGTACAACCTGATCTGGGATAAGGTGCTGGGCCTGAACCTGCTGCCGGAGGAGTTTTACCGGCATGAAACCCGTAGCTACCTGCCGCGCATCCGCACGTATGGATTGCCGCTCGACTCCCGCGAGGACTATACCAAGTCCGACTGGATCCTGTGGACGGCCGCGATGACCGACGAGCAGGAGGTGTTCGACGCGCTCGTTGCCCCGGTGGCGAAATACCTGCGCGAAACGCCCTCCCGCGTGCCCTTCTCCGACTGGTACTTTACCACGAAGGGCAGCTACCGCGCCTTCATTGCGCGCAGCGTGCAGGGCGGCCTGTTCATGCCCCTGCTGGCCGAAAAGTGGAAGAAATAGCGAAGGAGTGAATTCCCTTGAAATACGACCAGATCGCCGTGCTGATTCCGGCCTATAAGCCGGACGAGCGGCTCATTACCCTGGTGGACGAACTGCGCGCGGCCGGCTTCACCCGCATTGTGGTGATCGACGACGGCGGCGGTCAGGCCTACCGGCATATCTTCGACGCGCTTGACGGCAAGGCCGACGTGCTGGTGCACGAGGTCAACCGCGGCAAGGGCGCGGGCCTGAAGACCGGATTGGAGTACATCCGCAAATGGCCGGGCGTGGGCGTGGTGACCGCCGACTGCGACGGCCAGCATACCCCCGCCGACTGCCGGAAGATCGCCGACGCGCTGCTCGCCGAGCCGGACGCGCTGATTCTGGGCTCGCGCGACAAGCGCCAGATGCCGCCCCGCTCCAAGGCGGGCAACACCCTGACCTGCGGCGTGTTCGCGCTGCTGACCGGCCTGCGCATCTCGGACACCCAGACCGGCCTGCGCGGCCTGCCCGCCTGCGCGCTGGCGCGCTTTTCCAGGCTGGACGGCGACCGGTACGAGTACGAGATCAACATGCTCATCGACGCCAGCCGCATTCCGCTCCCGGTGCGCGAGGTGACGATCGAGACCATCTACATCGACAACAACTCCTCCTCGCACTTCCACGCGATCAGGGACGGCCTGCGCATCTACGCGCTCATGTTCCGGCAGGCGGGCAAGTTCCTGTGCTCCGCCGTGCTGTGTACGTTGCTTGAGTACCTGCTGTACACCGTGATGGTCTACCCGCTGCACATGGACGGCTGGCTCGCCCAGCAGATCGCGCGCGTGCTCAGCTCGCCGGTCAACTACTACCTCAACAGAAAGATGGTCTTCGAGAAGAAGCCTAGCGGGCGTACCTTCGCGCTCTACTGCGCGCTGGTCGCGGCCTGCATGGCGGCAAGCAGCGGAGGCATCTGGCTGCTGGAAGCCATTCACCTGCCGCCGGTGCTCTCCAAGGTCATCGTCGACTGCGTGCTGTTCTTCGTCAACTACCGCGTGCAGCGCAACCGCATCTTCAGGTAATACAGAAACAGCTGCGGCGCTTCTCACAGGACTGCGAGAAGCGCCGGCTTTTTTATTTCTGATGGCAGCGGTTGACGTACCTTTGCCGGTAGGCAAGGTATTCCTCGCACGGCCCGTCCGGGCAGGCGGCGCAGGAGTCGATCCCGCGCCGGCGGCAGCACGCGGCGAACGGGCACTCGCGGCAGAGCGCGAACACGCGATCGGAGCGGCCGCCCTGGCAGGAAAACGCCTCAAGCGGCAGGTCGATGCCGAATTCCTCCCGGTAAAAGCGCTGCGATTGCTTGCGGAGGGAGTCGTCGCCCGTCCGCGCGGCAAGATAGGTCAGGCAGCGAGCGCAGTCGTGGCCGCAGAAGCAGGGCAGAGAAGCCGGCTTGTCGCTTTGATCGGCGCGCATGGGGTATTACCTCCTGTGGATCGGTTTTCAGCGGCCAAAGAGCGTTTGCCCGGCATTCTGCCGCCCGCGCTGCGGTCACCTCACCTTTCAGGGATGCCGGACGTGTCAGGGCTGGCGAGGGGGCTCTATTCGCCGCCCTCCTGCAGCCGCTCGACCAGGCGGCGCATGTACTCGCGCGCCTCCTGCTGCTGCATGAAGCTCTCCTCGGGCGAGGTCTGCCGGTCGCCCATGAGCTGCACGAACTGGCTGACCTTGAGCCCCAGCGCCTGCTGCATGTCCTGATCGGAGCCCTTGGGGCTGACCAGGTAATAGCACAACAGCGAATCCTGCTGCCCGATGCGGTGGGCGCGGTCCTCGGCCTGGGAGTGCACGGCGGGCGACCAGTCCAGCTCGCCGAAGACCACGCAGGTCGCCCTTTGCAGGTTCAACCCGCTGGCTGAGCGCAGGGAGATCACGCACAGGTTGGTGCGCCCGTCCATGAAGGCGTGCAGCGCGGCGTCCTTCTGGGCGTCGTTTTCGCGCCCGGTGATGAAGACCGGGCGATAGCCCTTCAGCTCCTTCTTGTACACGTCCATGACCTTGTGGTGGTGGGCGAAGAGCAGTACCTTCTCGTCGCCCTCGAGCAGCGCCCGCACGAACGCACACACGTAGGGCGCCTTGGCGCAGCCGGTGGCCTGCCGCTCGTCCTGGCAGATCTGATCCTCGATCAGCGCGCGCTCGGAGGCGCTCAGGCCGCTCTGACGCAGCCTGCGCAGCTTGGGCAGGGTCTCGGCCATCAGCTCGCGGTAGAGCGCGTCGTCCCAGTCGATTTCCTGCACCAGGCGGCGCTTGGGCGGCAGCTGGGACAGCACCTCCCGCTTGGTGCGGCGCAGCATCAGCCCCTCGTCGCGCAGGTACTCGCCCAGCAGCTCCGGCTTGGCCACGATGCCCGAGCGGTAGCCGTAGCACCACTCGCGCGAGAAGCTCTCCCAGTCGCCCAGAAAGTGGAAGTCCAGTATGTTGACCACGTTCCAGATCTCGCCGCCCTGATTGTAGATGGGTGTGCCGGACAGGCCGACGACGTTCTCCGCCGCCGAGGAAATCAGGCTGGCCGCCGAGTACTTTTCGGTGCCGGCGTGGCGCAGCTCCTGCACCTCGTCGAAGATCACCGTGCGGAAGCCGCACTCGGGCAGGATCTCCTTCCAGCCGCGCAGCAGCAGGTAGTGGCAGATGTACAGGTCGGCCGGAGGCAGGGGATAGGGGGTCAGGCCCTTGATGACGTGTATGCGCACGCCGCCTTCCAGCGTCAGGAAGCGCTCGGCCTCCCGCTGCCAGTTGCGGATCAGGTGCGGCGGGGCGACGATCAGCGCGGGCAGCGCGGCAGTCGCGGCCAGGAAGGCCAGCGCCTGCACGGTCTTGCCCAGACCCATCTCGTCGGCCAGCAGCGCGCGGCGGGAGCGCAGCAGAAACGCCAGCCCCTCCTGCTGAAAGGGCATCAGCTCGCCGGCGAAGGTTCCCTCGGGCGGCGACACCTGGTCGGGCAGCAGGCGCGCCCTCTCCCGGGCCACGGCGGCCTCGCGCGCGTCGGCCAGGGATTCCTCCCAGCGCTCGCGGTCGCTCTCCCGGATCTCGAGCGGGTACCTGAGCATCAGCCAGTTCAGGTCTCCGATCACGCGCCGGTGCGCCGTGAAGCGCGCCACGCCCCGCCCGCGCCCGTCGCAGCCCGGAAACAGCCGCTTGGCCATCTCGGTCACGACCGGGTCGCCCTTGATCGTCCAGCATTTGCTGCGGCGGTTGTAGCTGAGCGTGCCGTAGGTCTTGCGGGCGGCGTCCGCGTCGCGCAGGTACGCCGGATAGGTGATAAAGTCGTCGTTCATGGCAGCGCCACCCCCCACAGCCGGTTTACCCCGAACGCGATCAGCGGCTTGCCGCACAGCGTCTCGGGCAGGTGAAAGGCCTTTTCGCCCACGACGATCAGCGCGCGCAGCCTGTCGCTGGACAGGTACCGAGTGCACTGGGCTAGCAGCGGCCTGCGGGCGATCTTCCCGCGCTTGACCTCGATGCCTATGTCGCCCACCAGAAAGTCGATCCGGCAGCGGGGGCCCAGCTTTTCCTCGTGAGATACGACAAAGCCGCCCCGTTCCAGTGAGGCGGCGATCAGGGCGTGCAGGTCGTATTCCGAGCCGGTCGCGGGCACGCGCAGCGTCGAGAGCGCGTCCAGCAGCCGGGTAAGCGTTTCGTCGTTTTGGAGCATCGTCAGTATCCCATGCCGTCGGGCGCGGAGCACTCCGGGCAGCGGGAATAGCCCGCGTCCAGCGCGCGAGAAAGCGTCACCTTGGGCGAATTTTCCTTGACGTAGCGGCATTCCTCGCTGTGGTAATACTTGCCGCCGTCGTTGCAGTAGACATAGACCGGGTCGGGCGCCTGCGTGCTCTGGAGCACGATGGGGGTGCGGATGGGGGTGTAGACCTCGACCACGTCGCGGCCCTCGGGCGCTTCGGGCCCGTAGACCTCGGCCTCGACCGAGGAGCCCACCAGCACGATGCCGCCGTCCGGGCGCTCGGGCGGGTTGGTCTGGGGCAGAACCAGGAACAGGAGCGCCGCGCAGCACAGAAGCGAGACCGCCATCTTGGTGCGCTTTTTCCAGGGCGTGCGCGTCCACATGACGTACAGCCCGGGAAGGAAGCCCAAAAACAGCAGCAAAACAACGCCAACATCGCGTCTGCGTTTTGGCGTCCAGAATCTTCTGCGTCTGTTCGGTCGTCTTGCGTTCACTTTTGGTTCGTTCCTTTTGGGAATTTTGGGTACCTCATATATTGTAACGGCTGCGCGCCAAAATGGCAAGCCCCCAAAACCCAAAAGTTTTGATTGCTATTGTTTCGGAAATGTGACATTTGTCGTCTATGCGGAAAATTAATGCAATGCACATCCAAATGGAGAAATGTTCCGGTATAATGACACGTATGATGAGAGCGAAGCCATTTCGCCGGAGCAAGGGAGGTGGGCCTGTGCAGTCCGCATACGAAGTGCTGGGAGTCAAGATTCACGCGCCGGAGGCGGAGGTGCGGGAGGCCTATCGCGCGCTTGCCCGCCGCTGGCATCCCGACCGCTTCCCCGAGGGGCCCGAGCGCCTCTGGGCCGAGCAGAAGATGGTCGAGATCAACAGGGCCTATAAAGAGGCCATGCAGCTTTCCCGTTCGATGGCAAAGCCCGCCGAGGGCCAGCTGTGCGACGTGCGCCACCTGGTCGAGCTGGGCCAGCTGACTGCCGCGCGCCAGGCGCTCATGCGCATTGCGCAGCGTACGGCCGAGTGGAATTACCTGTTCGGCGAGGTGCTGTACCGCCTGGGCGAGTACAAGAAGGCGGCGCTGTACCTGGGCGTGGCCGTGCACCAGAGCCCGGACAATCCGAAGTACCGCAGCGCCTATGCCGCCGCGCGCACGAATCAGAAGAACATGCTGGGCGCGATCAAGGGCGCCTTTTCCGCCTGGAAGACGCGCATGGCGAGCCGGTAATCAGCCTGAAAAAAGCGATTGGATCCCGATGGGGGTCCTTTTTTAATGTGCGGCAGTTTTCAGAATCAAGAAGCGCTTCCGGGCGAAGAAATCCTCGTCCGAAAGCGCTTTGCGCATATTCTAGGCCTGTGCTTCCCGCTCCAGCGCGTCCACGTCGCCCGACTGGATGGCAGTGAGGCATCGGGCAATCCGCTCGCGCGGCCAGTCCCACCACCCAAGCCTCTGCAGCCGCTTTACGGTCTCCTCGGGGAAGCGGGCGCGGATGGGCCTTGCGGGCACGCCGCCCACGATCGTGTAGGGCGGAACGTCCCTGGTCACCACCGCGCGCGCGCCGATAATCGCGCCGTTGCCGATGGTCACGCCGGCCAGTATGACCGCCTCGAAGCCCACCCATACGTCGTTTCCGAGCACGATGTCGCCCTTGTTGTCCCACGCGGCGGCGACGTTCGCGCCCTGAAGCCCCCATTCCTCGCAGATGGACCGTTCCCCCGCGAACAGACAAATAAAAAAGCCCCTGTCGCAGAATAGCGGCGAATTACACGGCCTTGCTCC
>CAKUFI010000017.1 GCA_934647305.1 uncultured Clostridia bacterium
ACATAGACGTCGCCGTTCGCGTCGTTTTCATACGCCGTTGTGAGCAGACCGGACGCCTGCGGATAGCCCTTTGTGGGTACGCGGTAGGCGATGGACATTGCGCCGTCAAGGTCGATGACTGTGATGTTATGGCCGGAATACGCATCAAATTGGCTGCTGCCGGAGACGCCGACATAGGCCCGCCCATTGTAGACGACGGGCGTCGAGGTGCTCATGGCGACTCTGGTTGTGCCGTTTTGCAGCTTGAGCGTCTGCTTCGAGTCAATCTTCCGCCCTGTCGCGTCCAGCTTGATCCGGATGAACTCGCCGCCCTTGCTGGTCGCGTAGTAGGCATTGCTGCCGCTGTCATAGCAGATGGTGCTGCGCACGTCGCCGCAGATGCCGCCCACTTCGTCCAGCAGCGCACCCGTGGCCGCGTCGAACAGCAGCACGCGGCCGGTCGACAGCACCGGCGAGGTCGAGTTCTGGCCGTCGTCCGTGCCCACGAGGAGGACGCCGTTTTGGACGCATGCGCCCGCCCAGTCGAAGCCGCCGGCCTGCACGTGCCGCCAGGCGGCATATTTTGCTTCATTGCTGGCAGTTGGCCGCTCGTCCGCGATGGGGATACAGACGAAGCTGGCGTCGCCGGTTTCGCTGTTCCAGAAGCCGGTGTAGGCATAGCCGTTTGAGACGGTAATGGGGCAGTTCGGCTGGCCTTTGAGCGGGTCATGGTAGATCCAGAGGGATTCCAGCGAGTCGGCGTCGAACGCCTGCACCACGCCCTTCGCCAGTGCGACGAAGATCATGCCGTCCGCATAGGTCGGGCCGTTGATGGAGAAGCTGGACGAACCGGCCATTTTCCCGGTTTTGATCGTTTCGCCCGTGTCCTTGTTGATGCGGTAGAGCGTACTTCCGGCGTAGACAATCAGCTCGTCGTTCACGAGGATCGGATTGCTGACCTGGCCGCCGCCCATGCTGCCGCTGCCGGTGGCCGAGGAGCCGAGATGGACGGCCCAGTAGAGCGTGCCTTCCGTCGCGGAGATGGGCGTGGGCGCGTCTGTGACGGCGTTGTTGCGGTTGCCGCCCGCGGCCATCTGGCCGCGGGCGGCGCGGGGGCGAAAAAGCTCCGCTTTTTCCTCCCCCGGGCCCCCTCTGACGTTTGCCCGCCGACGACCGCAAGGCGGCTTAAAAAAGCAGCGCGCAGCGAGACGGACAAATCGGGCGGCCGCAGCCGCCCGTATCATGCGATTCCCCGCAGGGAATCGCTTCCTTGCAGGCCGTCAGGCCTGTGGGTGGGGTCTGGGGAGGCGCGCGCCGTTCAGGCCGCCCTCCCCAGCGAAGCGAAGAGCGGCGGCTTTGCCGCCGCTCTTCGACGTTCCTGTTTAGCCTCCCAGGTACGCCTTGCGGATGTCGTCGCTCTGGCTAAGCTCCTCGCCGGTACCGGTGAGCACGATCTTGCCGGTTTCCAGCACGTAGGCGCGGTGCGCAACCTCGAGCGCCTTGCCGGCGTTCTGCTCCACCAGCAGGATGGTGGTGCCGCTGGCGTTGAGCTCCTTCACAATATCGAAGATCTGATCGACCAGTATGGGCGCAAGACCCATCGACGGCTCGTCCAGCATCAGCAGCTTGGGGTGGCTCATCAGCGCGCGGCCCATGGCCAGCATCTGCTGCTCGCCGCCGGAGAGCGTGCCGGCCACCTGCTTGCGGCGCTCCTTCAGGCGGGGGAAGCGGGTAAACACGTCGTCAATGTCCTCCTGCGAGAGCTTGCCGCGGGTAAACGCGCCCATCTCCAGGTTCTCCATGACGGTCATCTGCAGGAAGATGCGGCGTCCCTCAGGAACCTGGGCCAGGCCCTTTCGCACGATGTTGTGCGGCTCGACATGGGTAATGTCCTGATCCAGGAAGGTGACGCTGCCGCTGCGGGGGCGCAGGATACCCGAAACGGTCTTTAGGATGGTGGACTTGCCCGCGCCGTTCGCGCCGATCAGCGCCACGACCTCGCCCTGATGCACCTCGAAGGAGGCGTCCTTGATGGCGTGGATTTGGCCGTAATAGACGTTCAGGTTGTTGACCTTCAGCATGCCGCTCACGCTCCCTTCCGGCCCAGGTAGGCCTCGATAACCTGCTCATTGGACTTGATCTCGTCCGGGGTACCCTTGGCGATCACGCGGCCGTAGTTGAGCACGCAGATGCCCTCGCAGATGCCCATGACCAGGTTCATGTCGTGCTCGATCAGCATGACGGCGATATTGAAGTTGTCGCGCATCTTGCGGATGTTCTCCATCAGCTCGGCGGTCTCGGACGGGTTCATGCCGGCGGCCGGCTCGTCGAGCAGGATGATGGAGGGGTTGGTGGCCAGGGCGCGCACGATTTCCAGCTTGCGCTGCTGGCCGTAGGGCAGGCTGCCCGCCTCTTCCTTATAGTGCGCCTCCATGCCGAACGCGGAGAGCAGCTCGAGCGCGCGCTCGTCGGCCCGCTTTTCCTCGCGGCGGTAGCGGGGCGTGCGGATGAGGGAGTCCATCAGGTTGTACTTCATGTGATGGAACAGCCCCACCTTCACGTTGTCCAGCACCGACATGTTGGAGAACAGGCGGATGTTCTGGAAGGTGCGCGCCACGCCCATGCGGTTGACCTGGTCGACCGACTTGCCCTGTGTGGAGTTGCCGTTGAGCAGGATGGAGCCGCGGGTGGGCTGATAGACGTTGGTCAGCAGGTTAAACACGGTGGTCTTGCCGGCGCCGTTGGGGCCGATCAGGCCGGCGATTTCGGTCTTGCCGACGGTGAGGTTGAAGTCGTCCACGGCGGTCAGGCCGCCGAAGTCGATGCCAAGATGGCGGATGTCCAGCACCGGCGTATAGGGCAGGTCGCGCGCCGGAACGATGGCCTTGCTCGGATACGGAACCATTTTGTTCATGCGCGGGCACCTTCCTTCTTCACCTTTTTGGCGATCATTTTAGCCAGGGAACGGTAGTTGAGCTTGCTCTTGATAGTGGCGAAGCGCGGCGAGGAGTTGATCAGCATCATGGCGATCAGCACGATGGAGTAGATCAGCATGCGGTAATCGCTCAGCGCGCGCAGCGACTCGGGCAGCACGTAAATGATGATGGCCGCGATGATCGAGCCGCGGATCGAGCCCAGGCCGCCCAGCACGACGATGACCAGGATTTCAATGGACATGTTGTAGTCGAAGGTGCTGGCGGTCAGGCTGGCCAGGTTGTGGCCGTACAGCACGCCCGCCACGCCCGCGAAGAACGCGGCGACCACGAAGGACATGAGCTTGAAGTAGGTCAGGTTGATGCCGGTCGCCTCGGCCGCGATGCGGTTATCGCGCATGGCGGTGATGGCGCGGCCGTGCTTGGAATCCATGAGGTTGGTGGCCACCACGATGGTAATCATGGCCACGATGAAGGCGACCAGGAAGGTCGAGTCGCGGGGAGTGCCCTTCAGGCCCGCCGCGCCGCCGGTGAAGTTCAGGTTGATGATGACCGAGCGGATGATTTCGCCGAAGGCCAGCGTCACGATGGCCAGGTAGTCGCCCTGCAGTCTCAGCGCGGGAACGCCGATGACGATGCCGAACAGCGCCGCCACCAGGCCGCCCACCAGCATGGCCAGCGGGAAGCGGATCGCGGTGGGCAGGACCTCCTGCGTGTAAATCGCGAACAGACAGCCGCTGTACGCGCCGACCGACATGAAGCCCGCGTGGCCCAGCGTCAGCTCGCCCAGGAAGCCCACGGTGATGTTCAGGGAGACCGCCAGGATGACGTTGATGCAGATGGGAACCATCATGCGCTGCAGATGGCGGCTGGCCTGACCGGTCTGAATCATGGTGTAAAGGATCGCGAAGGCAATCAGACACATGCCGTAGGTGATCAGCTTGCTGCGCGTGGATTTGCTCATTTTCTTCTTCATGCCAGTCACCTACACTTTCTCAGAAACTTTCTTGCCCAGCAGGCCGGTGGGCTTGACGATCAGCACCACGATCAGCACCGCGAACACAATCGCGTCGGACAGTTCGGTGGAGATGTACGCCTTGGCCAGGTTCTCGATCAGGCCCAGCAGGATGCCGCCCAGCATGGCGCCGGGAATCGAGCCGATGCCGCCGAACACGGCCGCGACGAACGCTTTGATGCCGGGCATCGAGCCGGTGTACGGGCCGACGTAGATGTAGGTCGCGCCGTAGAAAATGCCCGCAACGGCGGCCAGCGCCGAGCCGATGGCGAAGGTGATCGAAATGGTGCGGTTGACGTTGATGCCCATGAGCTCGGCGGCGTCCTTGTCCTCGGACACGGCGCGCATCGCCTTGCCGGTTTTGGATTTATTGATGAACACGGTCAGGGCGATCATGATGACCATGGTCACAAGCAGCGTGACCAGCGATTCGCCCTTGATCGTGAGCGCTCCGATTTTCAGCGCGGGAACGGTAATGATCGGGGGGAAAGAACGCTTCGTGGAGCCGAACATCAACAGCGCGATGTTCTGCAGCAGGTAGCTCACGCCGATTGCGGTGATCAGTACCGACAGGGGCGAGGCCTTACGCAGCGGCTTGTAGGCCACGCGCTCGATGACCACGCCCAGAAGAACGCACATCACGACGCCAGCGAGTACGCCGACGATGGGCGGGAAATTCAGGGTTGTGATGGTGATCAGCACGGTGTACGCGCCGACCATGATGATGTCGCCATGGGCGAAGTTCAGCATCTTGGCGATGCCGTAGACCATGGTGTAGCCCAGCGCGATCAGGGCGTAGATACTGCCCAGGCTCAGCCCGCTGATGATGTTTGAGATGAAGCTCAGCATGTCTTTTGTCAACTCCCGTCATATTCGGCAGCCCGGCCTTCACGAAGGAAGCGCCAGGCGTGCTCCGGCGGCTTCAGCCGCAGTCGCAGTGGTTCAGGCGCCGCCGGAACACCATGGCGCCGTGCGTTGGCTTGGCGCGCGCCGGCAGTTCACTCACTTTGAACCGCCGGCGGCGCGTTTTTTAACGAGGCCTGACGAAGTCTCGCCGGGCGTTCTTTTTCTGCAGCGGCCTTACATATTATCAGGCGGCGGCAGGTGCTTTCCGGGAAGGATTCCGGGGATTATTCGGCGGCGTAGACGGTGTAGACGCCATCCTTGATGACGACGGCGTTGGCGGTCTTGCTGACCTCGCCGTCCTCGCCCCAGGTCATGGTGCCGGTCAGGCCGTTGACGGTGATGGTGGTCATGGCGGCGATCACCTTTTCGTTGAAGTCGGCGTCGCCGGGCTTCGCGCCGGAAGCCTCGACAGCGGCCTTGACGACGTAGATGGCGTCATAGCCGTCGGCGGCGAACTGGTCGGGGGTTTCGCCGTACGCTTCCTTATACTTGGTGACGAAGGAGACGGTCAGGTCGTCCTGCGCGTCGGCGGCGAAGGGGGTCAGCAGCATCACGCCTTCGCAGGCGTCCTTGTTCTCCTCGCCGATCTTGGTCACGATGCCGTCCAGGCCGTCGCAGCCGAAGAAGGTGGTCTTCAGGCCGGCGCTCTTGGCCTGGGTCAGGATGTAGGCGGCCTCCTGAGCGTAGATGGGCAGGAAGACCAGCTCGGCGCCCGCGTCGGCGCAGGCCTGAATCTGCACGGAGAAGTCGGTGTTGGACTGATTGGTGAAGGCCTGCTTGGTCACGATCTCCAGGCCCTTCACGGCCGCCTCGGCCTCGAAGTTGTCGGTGATGCCGACCGAGTAGTCGTTGGACTTGTCATAGATGATGGCGACCTTCTTGGCGATCTCGTGGTCGGCGATGAAGTCGGCGGACAGAACGCCCTGATAGGGGTCGGTGAAGCAGACGCGGAAGCAGTTGGGATACTGCACGCACTCCTTCATGGAGGCGGTGGTGGCCAGCATCAGGATGCCGTCCGCCTGGCTCTCAGTGGCCAGGTCCAGGCAGCAGCCGCTCAGCGTGGAGCCGATCGAGCAGTCCATGCCCTCGTCCATCAGCACGTTGTAGGCGTTGACAGCGGTTTCGGGATCGCCCGCATCGTCCTCCATCAGGAACTTGACCTGCATGCCGGCAATGCCGCCGGCTGCGTTGATTTCTTCCGCGGCGATTTCAGCGCCGCGCTTCATCGAAAAACCGTAGTTCGCATAGTCGCCGGTCAGCGGGCCCGTGGCGCCGATGACGATGGTCTCTTCAGCGCTGGCGGTCATGCAGCACATGAAGATCATGGCGAACGCGAGAATCATGCTCAAGGTCTTTTTCATGGGGATTCCTCCATTTTCTCTGGCGTCCCGTAGTCTCGGGAGGCCGTAATTTTATATAAAAACGGCACCGCTGAGTGCGATGCCGCTTCTATATCAAGCGTGTTACTGCATCCATTGCACTTCAGCCATCTTCCATGAACCCCATACCAGCAGGCTAATCAGCAGGCCGACTACGACGTGCTGCAGGCACAGTCGCAGGGTCATAATGGATACAACGATGGCGATAATAACAAAGAAGGATACCGCATGGGCATCCTTCAGGGACAGGGCGAAACGGGCGCAGGGAGTGCTCTCGCAGGCACAAGAACAGGACCGCGTGTCGGAAGCGGCAGCGGTACAGGGAGTCGCAGTGAACTGATTCGCGAACTGCTTTTTCATGACTGACCGCTCCTTCCGTTTGGATTTCATGGCTGAAAGTATAGTCTAACCCGGACGTTTTGTCAAGCGCTTTTCTAAAAAAACTCGAGCGGATATATGAGCTCCTTTCATGGTATATTCACGGATTTGCATGGAAACCCGCGTTTTTTAAGATTCGCGCTCATCTATCTATGAGCAAGTCGCATATTTTAACATGGCTCAAATGCGTCCTCCGGTGAAAAGTGCATGAAAATCCATGCTCACTGGCCGATGTTTCAGGCATTTCATTGAGCGATGCGCACAGAAAACCACCGTTTCTGTTTCATGCGTATATGAGCGTCTCTTCATCTTCTCATAAACCGCGCTTCGCGGACGCCTGAACGGGTGTGCTTCACGATCTTTCTCATGCCCGCGTTCGGACTTATTCAGATGTTCTGCGCGCTTTATATTGCATTGTTCGGAATTGCGCCGTTCTTCCGCGCGCCGGTTGACAAGCGGCCTAAAAGGCGGTATAGTGTTCACAGTGAAGGAGGGATCCACGATGAAAACGGTCAAACTGGGACGAACCGGCCTGGTCGTGAACCGCAACGGCTTCGGCGCGCTGCCTATTCAGCGGGACAGCAAGGAGGAAGCGGTGCGCCTGCTGAAAAAGGCGTACGACCACGGCATTCGCTTTTTCGACACGGCGCGCGCCTATACCGACAGCGAGGAAAAGGTGGGCGAAGCGCTTTCGCCCGTGCGCAGCCAGGTGATTCTGGCGACCAAGACCCACGCGCAGACCCCCGAGGCCTTCCGAAAGGATCTTGAGACCAGCCTGCGCCTGCTCAAAACCGACTACATCGATATTTATCAGTTCCACATGGCCTCCTACTGCCCCCGCCCGGGCGACGAGACCGGCCTGTACGACTGCATGCTCAGGGCGCGCGAGGAGGGCAAAATCCGCTTCATCGGCCTGACCGCCCACTCGGCCGATGTGGCGCGCGAGGCGGTGGAAAGCGGCCTGTACGACACGCTGCAGTTCCCGTTCAGCTATCTGGCGGCCGACACCGACGCACAGCTGGTTCGCCTGTGTGCCGAAAAGGACGTGGGCTTCATCTGCATGAAGGCGCTGGCGGGCGGCCTGATCACCCGGTCGGACGCGGCCTACGCCTATCTTGCCCAGTTCGAGAACACGCTGCCCATCTGGGGCGTGCAGCGCGAGCGCGAGCTGGACGAGTTCCTCTCCTATCAGGAAAAGGAGCCGGTCATGACCGACGAAATCCGCGAGCTGATCGCGCGCGACCGCAGGGAACTGGCCGGGGATTTCTGCCGCGGCTGCGGCTACTGCCTGCCCTGCCCCGCCGGCATCCCCATCCCCACCGCCGCCCGCATGTCGCTGCTTCTGCGCCGCGCGCCGGTCGCCGGCAGTCTGTCGCCTGACATGCAGGCGCAGATGGCGCGCATCGATCACTGCATCAACTGCCGCCACTGCGCCGATCACTGCCCCTACCACCTGGACACGCCCGCGCTGCTGCGCAAAAACTATGAGGACTACAAGACGTTTCTCGCGAAGCAATAAATCCGATTTATCGCAATAAAAAGATTTTTTATGAAAGCCGCCCCAGACGCCGCCTGTAAATCGTCCGACGGGCGGTTTTTCATGCACATTATAAACAGGATTTATCGAACCCCAATGAAACAGAATCGAAAATCACTTGATTCTTTTGTTAGTCTCCGCTATCATAAAACTGAAAATAAGACGCAGGCTCGTCCCGGCGGGCCGCGTTTTCGCGGAGGGAAGCATCGAAATGCAAGGGGTTTCGGATCAGCAGAGGACTGTTTTTGAGGAGATGCCGGTTCACCGCGCGGTGGCGACGCTGGCGCTGCCCACGGTCATCAGCCAGATCATCCTGGTGGTGTACAACGTGGCGGACACCTACTTCGTCGGCCAGCGGGGCGACGCGAGCATGGTGGCGGCGGTTACGCTGTGCATGCCGGCGTTCATGTTCCTGACGGCGATCGCTAACCTGTTCGGGGTGGGCGGCGCCAGTCTGATTTCCCGGGCGCTGGGCGCGGGCGAGGAAAAACGCGCGTGCGCGGCCTCGGCGTTCGCGTTCTGGGGCTGCATGGCGACGGTCTTCCTGTACAGTCTGGCCACGCTGCTGTTCGGCGAGGGCTTCTCCGGGCTGCTCGGCGCGGACGCGCAAACGCTGCCCTACGTGCGGCAGTACCTGTTCTACGTGGTCACGGTGGGCGGACTGCCGGCGGCGATGAACTCGGTGCTGGCGCATCTGGTGCGCTCCGAGGGGCGTGCGGGCGAGGCCAGTTTCGGCATGTCGCTGGGCGGCCTGCTCAATATCGCGCTCGACCCGCTGTTCATCTTTTTTGTGTTCCCGCGTGGACAGGAGGTTACGGCGGTCGCCGTAGCCACGCTGACCTCGAACCTGGCGGCGGCGGTCTACTTCCTGCTGGCGATGAAAAAACACAGGCACATGAGCCTGCTGTCGCTCAGGCCCAGCCTCCGGATGCTCGGGGATCAGGTGCCGCGCGAGGTCGTGACCGTGGGGTTGCCGGCCTGCCTGATGACCTTCCTTGAGAACCTGTCCTACGTCATACTCGACAACCTGATGGCGGCGGTGGGCGCGGCGGCGCTGGCCGGCATCGGCATTGCGAAAAAACTCAACATGCTGGCCCACAGCATCGTGCGCGGCATGTCCCAGGGCACCATGCCTCTGATCGGCTACAACTACGCCTCGGGCGACCATCACCGGATGAAGCACTCGATCCTGGTCACCGGCGTGGCCTCGACCTGCTTCGCGCTGGCCTGCACCGCGAGCGCGCTGCTCTTCGGCAGGCAGATGACCGGGCTGTTCATCCACGACCCCGAAACCACCCGCTACGGCGCAAACTTCCTGCACATCCTGTCGCTGGGCGCGCCGCTTTCCGCCTGCGCCTACACCTTCATTACCTTCTTCGAGGCGACCGGGCACAAGGATCGCGCGCTGCTGCTGGCTGTGCTGCGCAAGGGCGCGCTGGACATCCCGCTGATGTACCTGCTGCGGCTCGTCATCCCGGTGTACGGCGTGGTCTGGGCCACCCCCATGGCTGACGGCGCAGCCTGCGTCGTGTCGCTGGTGCTGTTCGTGCGGTTCATGCGCACGCTCAACCATCATGCTGCCCCGGAGCACGCATTGCCCGCGCAGGGCTAACTCCGGTCGGCAGGGCCGACACCCACTTGCTGCCGCCGGACAGATCACGAAACCAGCCGCCATAAATTGGAGCGGCTGGTTTCTTCGAATCCGCAGGCTTCCCTGCGAATTGACGGTCGGCACTGCCGACTGCCATTTGCTGCCGCCGGACGACACACGAATTCGGGAACCATAAATTAAAGTTCCCGAATTCTTCGGTTTTCCGGATTTTCCGGAAAACGCATCTCGGCGTTGCCGACTCGGGCAGGCTGAGCCTTGCACCCACCTGCTGCCGAACAGAACACAAAATCGGGAACCATTCAGGTTCCCGATTCAGCTTGTCAAAAAAGTTTTGACAAGCTGGTGGACGGGGAAGCACGCTCCCCCGCCACTGCCACCCTCACCAGTCTCCGCTAAAAATCAAAGATTTTTCGGGCGCGGAGCCTGCAAGGAAACGCTTTTTTCTCTGGAAAATGGAATTTTCCGGCGAAAAAATCGCCCCGTGCCCACCGTACATACCGCTGGGCACGATTGAAAGCTCGAAAGGGCTGCGGCCCTCTCGAGCTCTCCCGAGTTTTTTGACAGTCTGAATCGGGAACCATTCAGGTTCCCGATTTCTTCGTCTCCGAACCCCCCGCCTGCTTCGCAGGCGCCTCCCCTTTCAGGGGAGGCATGGACGCATCGTATAGGCGCCCCTGAAAGGGGAGCTGGTCGCTGTTGGGCGGGCAAAAACTCCCCGAACCGCGCCGTATTCAGGGAGCCGCGTCTGTTCAGTTATTTCCTTGTGCGGATCAAAGTGCTTCTCTCCTGCCTTCCTTGAAGAAGGGCAGCACGACCAGCGCCAGCACGCAGATCCAGCCCAAGAGTGGATACGCCACGCCCACCAGCGTCTCAAAGCCGCACACCGACATCAGCAGCGCCAGTCCCGCCGGCAGAATCAGGCACAGCGCCGGTCGATTCGGCAGGAACCTGGCCGTCTGAACGCGCAGCGTGAGCAGCATGCCGGACAGCGTGGTCAGCACGGCCAGCAAGAGGCAGGCCGCGCTCGCGAGAAAGCCCGCGCTTCCCCACTTTGCGGCCGCGAGCGCCACAGAAGGCAGCGCCAGCGCGCGGATTTCGCCGCCCGCGCGAACCAGCGCGAGGTGCCCCGCCGCCAGCACGAGCGTGACCATCGCGCCGGCGCACAGCGCGCACCTCGCCGGATTGACCGGCCTTTTCCCGGCCAGCACGATCGCCCCGCCGCACAGCGCGCCATTGAACGAGGCGTACAGCACGCCCATCGGCAAGGCCAGCGAAAGGCCGCGCACCGTGAACCGGGTTGCCTCGCCCACGCCTCGGACGCTCAGCAGGTAATAGATCAGCACCGCAGGCAGCAGCACGGCGCCCGAGGCCGACAGCGCCCCGATCCCCCACCCGGCGACCAGCAGTCCCAGTGCCAGCGTCATCACCACGCCGAACGCCCGCGCGTCGCCAAGCGGCAGCACCAGCGCAAACAGCTCGCCGCCCGCCGAGAGCATGGCCGCCGCGGTCGTCAGGCACAGCATGCCGTAAAGCAGGTGCATCGCGTCCTCACAGGCCGGGTTCATCAGCCGCCCGTACAGGCCGGGGAAGCTGTCCGCCCCCGTCTGACGCGCCAGCGAGAGCACCAGGTACACAATCCACCCCACGCATGCGCCCGCCAGCGGCACACCCAACCAGCCTGCCCCGCCGAACTGCGAAAAAAAGGTCACAATCTCCCGGCCGGACGCAAATCCCGCCCCAATCAGCGTGGCGCAGATGGCAAACGCCGCGCGAAGCGCTTCTTTCCAGGTTTCCTTCATGGGCTTACGCTCACCTCCTGCTTTTATCCTATTCAGCGCGCGCCCGCTTTTGCACGTTGCTTTTGGGCGAAGGATGCGGTATAATGAATTCACGCTCAATAAAATGAAACGAGGGACGCTTACATGATTCACCTGCAAAACAATCAGTATCAGATGGATATTTCCCGAGTCGGCGCGGAGATTCACCACCTGCTCGGCCCCAACGGCGTGGAGCGCATCTGGCAGAACGTGCCGGCGGTCTGGCCCAGCCACACCCCCCTGCTCTTCCCCATCGCGGGCGCGCTGAAGGACGATACCTGGTACTATCAGGGCAGGGCCTACACCATGCCCAAGCACGGCTTCGTGCGCACGAAGGAATTCGAGCTGGAGTCGGTCGACATGACCCACGCGACGCTGGTGCTGCGCGGCGAGGCCATCCGCAATGCGGGCTATCCGTTCGAGTGCGAGCTGCGCGTGTGCTACACCCTGACGGGCAATCAGGTGCTGATCGAGTACAAGACCAGAAACGTGGGCAAGGAGCCGCTTTACTACTCCATCGGCTCGCACGAGGGCTATGCCTGCGAGGGCGGAATCGAGCAGTTTGAGGTGATCTTCCCCGAGGACGAGTCGCTCGAGCAGACGCTGCTTGACGGCAGTCTCCTGCGCCATGAGACCCGCGTCTGGCCGCTGCAGGATCACGCGCTCACCCTGACTGCTGACGACTTCAAGGACGACGCGCTAGTCTTCGCCAGCCTCAAGTCCCGCGAGGTCACCCTGCGCCGCAGGGATCGCGCCTACGAGGTCAGCGTGTCCTTCCCGCAGTGCGACACCCTGCTGCTGTGGACGAAGGTCGGCGCGCCCTACCTGTGCATCGAGCCCTGGTGCAACGCTCCCGACTACGTGGACTGCGACCAGCAGCTGACCCACAAGCCCGGCATGATCCGCGTCGAGCCCGGCCAGGAGCACACGGTCGCCCACACCCTGACGTTTCGGTAAAAGGCAACGTTCGAGAGGCGGCTTTTCTGACCGGGCAGTGCCCGGACCCGCTTGCTGCCGGCAGGCTGAGCCTGCACCCGCTTGCTGCCGCGGGTTCTTTCGACGACTGTCGGCCGCCATAGATTGAAGCGGCCGAAGTCTGCGAATCCGCGCTGCGGATTTTCGGTCGGCCTTGCCGACTTCCGCTGTCGGCAGGCCATGCCTGTACCCACTTGCTGCCGGCAGGCAATGCCTGCACCCGCTTGCTGCCGGCAGGCTGAGCCTGCACCCGCTTGCTGCCGCGGGTTCTTTCGACGACTATCGGCCGCCATAGATTGAAGCGGCCGAAGTCTGCGAATCCGCACTGCGGATTTTCGGTCGGCCTTGCCGACTTCCGCTGTCGGCAGGCCATGCCTGCACCCGCTCCCCGCCGCACAGGCGCACTTTTCTCTCCCCCAACACGCAACGAGGAGGACATACGCATCCATGTTCGGATACATTCAGGAAATACTCGCCGACCCGAAGGGCGTGCTGCTGATCTTTCTGCTGGCGCTGCCCGGACGGCTGCTGGCCATTTCGGCGCACGAATCCGCACACGCCTGGGTGGCGAACCGCTGCGGCGACCCCACGGCGCGGCTGATGGGGCGCATCTCGCTGAACCCACTCAAGCACCTGGACCCGGTGGGCCTGCTGATGATGGTGCTGTTCGGCTTCGGCTGGGCCAAGCCCGTGCCGGTCAATCCGCTGAACTTCAAGCACTACCGCAAAGACGACCTGAAGGTGTCGGTGGCGGGCGTAACGGTCAACCTGCTTCTTTTCCTGACGGGCACGCTGCTGATGTATGGCGTAGTGGCCTGGGCGCTGGCCCGGCTGCCCTACTACGCCAGGGACTGGTTCGTCACAAAGGACATGTACCGCACGGTCTATAACGGCGTGCCCGCGCTGGTGTCCGGCGGATACTGGTACGACCTGACCGAACTGATGCGCTACGGCACGTCGCTCTCTGACATCCTGATCGCGCCGGTGTTCGGCAAGGCCGCCGGCTACCTCTATCAAATGCTGGCCTACTTCGTGACCACCAACCTGGTGCTGGCGGTGTTCAACCTGATCCCCCTGCCCCCGCTGGACGGCTATCACGTGCTCAACGACCTGGTGCTCAAGCGGCCCATATTCGCCGACCTGCGCGGCCAGCAGGTCGGCACGCTGCTGCTGCTTGCCGGCATGTTCACAGGCGTGCTGGACAAGGCGCTGGGCTGGGTCTACTCGGGCGTGATGGATCAGATCGGCGCGCTGTTTACCTGGCTGTTTGAATTAATCAAGCTGATGTAGCGCATAAACGAGCTGGTGGACGGGGAAGCACGCTCCCCCGCCGCTGCCATGCTGTACATTTGCGCTGCCCGAGTCGGCAACGCCGACCGTCGATCCACGGAGAATTCGGGAACTCGAATCTATGGTTCCCGAATTCGTCGCCAGAACCCGCGGCAGCAAGCGGGGCCGGGCACTGCCCGGTCGAAAGGGTTGCGACCCTCTCGAGCTCTCCGGGGTTTTTCGACAGTCTGCAGCGGTCTCCCTTCGGAGGCCGCTCTTTTTTTTTGCATATTATGCATTGTTTCCGGTGTATATCGCACACATATTCAGTCTAATATTGCGAAACACGCATATTTATGCTAAATATCGCGCAGGGGCTTGATTTTTGTTCATCGCTATGCTAATATTTATTCATCTCAAGCGGATAAACATTCAAAGCAATCATTCAAACGGAGGGCAAGGCAATGGCACTGAACAAGGACAAGATCAAGAAAGTGGTTCTGGCGTACTCGGGCGGTCTGGACACGTCGGTCATCATTCCCTGGCTGAAGGAGAACTACAACAACTGCGAGGTCATCGCGGTGGCGGGCAACGTCGGCCAGAAGGACGAGCTGGAGGGTCTAGAGGCTAAGGCGCTGGCGACCGGCGCGTCCAAGCTCTACATCGAGGATCTGACCGAGGAGTTTGTGAATGACTTCGTGTTCCCGGCGGTCAAGGCGGGCGCGGTCTACGAGAACTACTTGCTGGGCACCTCGCTGGCCCGTCCGATCATTGCCAAGCGCCTGGCCGAAATCGCCCTGAAGGAGGGCGCGGACGCGATCTGCCACGGCTGCACCGGCAAGGGCAACGATCAGGTTCGCTTTGAGCTGTCCATCAAGGCCTTTGCCCCCGACATGCCGATCATCGCCCCGTGGCGCGAGTGGTCGATCAAGTCCCGCGAGGAGGAAATCGACTACGCCGAGGCGCATCACATCCCGCTGAGGATCAGCCGCGAGACCAACTACTCCAAGGACAAGAACCTCTGGCACCTGTCCCACGAGGGTCTGGATCTGGAGGATCCGGCGAACGAGCCGACCTACAACAAGCCGGGCTTCCTCGAGATGGGCGTTTCGCCCGAGATGGCGCCCGACAAGCCCACCTACATCACGCTGCACTTTGAGAAGGGCATTCCGACCAAGCTCGACGGCGTGGAAATGGGCGGCGTGGAGCTGATCGAGAAGCTCAACGCGCTGGGCGGCGCGAACGGCATCGGCCTGCTGGACATCGTGGAGAACCGCCTGGTGGGCATGAAGTGCCGCGGCGTGTACGAGACGCCCGGCGGAACCATCCTCTACAAGGCGCACGAGGTGCTCGAAACCCTGTGCCTGGACAAGTACACCGCCCACTACAAGGCGCTGGTCGCCCAGAAGTTCGCCGAGATCATCTATGACGGCCAGTGGTACTCGCCGCTGCGCAAGGCCATCTGCGCCTTCGTGGACAGCACGCAGGAGACCGTCACCGGCGACGTGACCCTGAAGCTATACAAGGGCAACATGATCAACGCCGGCGTGACCTCGCCCTACTCCCTCTACGACCCCGAAATCGCCACCTTCGACGAGGACAACGTCTACAATCAGGCCGACTCCGCCGGCTTCATCGCCCTCTTCGGCCTGCCCATCAAGGTCAACGCCAAGATGAAAATGAAGAACCAGGCAGCGCCTGGAGGCGGTGCCTGCGCCGGCCACGCGCATCCCTCGGCCATAGATTAAAGCCTCAGGATGCTTCCCCTGCGCTGAATTCGGGCATGTACCCCTTCAGGAGTACGAATCCCAAATGCAGAGCACAATTAAGCGACACGCCAGGAGGTTTTCCCATGGACAAGATGTGGGCCGGAAGGTTCCAGAAGGCGCTGGACAGGCAGGCGGACGACTTCAACTCGTCGATACACTTCGACTGCCGCATGTACCGCCAGGACATCGAGGGCTCGATGGCCCACGCCGCCATGCTCGCGCGGCAGGGCATACTGTCCGCCCAGGAGGGCGAGGCGCTGATCGCCGGGCTGGGCGAAATTCTGCAGGATCTGGACAGCGGCAAACTGACCTTCGACCCGGCGGCCGAGGACATCCACATGTTCGTCGAGTCGGTGCTGACCGAGCGGCTGGGCGACGTGGGCAAGAAGCTGCACACCGCCCGCAGCCGAAACGATCAGGTGGCGCTGGATATTCGCCTGTACCTGCGCGGCGAGGTGAAGGAGATCCTCGCCCGGACGGACGGCCTGATCGACGCGCTGCTTGGCCAGGCCAAGGCGCACGCGGACACGATCATGCCCGGCTACACGCACCTGCAGCGGGCGCAGCCGATCACCTTCGGGCATCACCTGCTGGCCTACTGCATGATGCTGCTGCGCGACGAGGGGCGGCTTGAGGACGCGGCCAGGCGCATGAATCAGTCCCCGCTGGGCTGCTGCGCGCTGGCCGGCACCACCTACCCCATCGACCGCGCGTCAGCCGCCAGGGATCTGGGCTTTGACGGCATCACGCTCAACAGTCTGGACGGCGTGTCCGACCGGGACTTCTGCCTGGAAATCCTGAGCGCCTGCTCGATTTTGATGATGCACCTGTCCCGCCTGGCCGAGGAGGTCATCCTGTGGGCGTCGTGGGAGTTCAAGTTCGTCGAGCTGGACGACGCGTACACCACCGGCTCGAGCATCATGCCGCAGAAAAAGAACCCCGACATGGCCGAGCTGGCGCGCGGCAAGACCGGGCGGGTCTACGGCGACCTGATGGCGCTGCTGACCGTGCTCAAGGGACTGCCGCTGGCCTACAATAAGGACATGCAGGAGGACAAGGAGGCGGTCTTCGACGCGATCGACACGGTGAAAAAGTGCCTGAGCGTGTTCGCGCCGATGATCCGCACGATGAAGCCGCTGCCCGAAAACATGTACGCCGCCGCGCAGAAGGGCTTCATCAACGCTACTGATCTGGCCGACTATCTGGTCAAAAAGGGCCTGCCCTTCCGCACCGCCTACAAGCTGGTCGGTCAGGCCGTCGCAAAGGCCATCGAGCTGGGCAAGGCGCTCGACCAGCTCCCCCTCGAAACCCTCAAACAGTTCTCCCCCCTCTTCGAGCAGGACGTGTACGAGGCCATTTCCCTTGAAGCCTGCGTCCGCAGGCGCACCTCCGCCGGCGGGCCCGGCCCCGAGTCGGTCGCCGCGCAGATCGCGTACGTGGAGGGGACGAGGGGAACGAAGGAAACGCTGGAGCGGCCGCCTTTCTGACCGGGCAGTGCCCGGACCCACTTGCTGCCGCCGAACGATAGTAATGTAGTTCATTGACTCTGCTGCAAATGGGCCTCATGGCTTTTTGCGCCTCCCCAGACCCCTCCCGGAAAACAGCTGCAAGAAAAAGTTGATTTCCCCAAACCGGCGCAATACTTGCCTGAAAGGGAAGGGATACAGTAATCAAATGTATTCCCTCTTTCAATGAGAACGGACGCACGAACGAGTGCCCACTATGTGAGCAGCTCACGTTTCACCGCCTGAACCGCCGTGAATTCGGCGTTCATCGTTACATTTTCACCCATCGACCGACAACGAAAGGAAGGTATCCCCATGAAAAAGATCGCTGCGCTGTGCCTGACTCTGGTTCTGTCCCTCTGCTCCCTGACCGCCTTTGCCGCAACCCTCGAGGACGTACAGAAGGCCGGCAAGCTGGTCATCGCCACCAGTCCGGACTTCCCTCCCTTTGAGTCGCTGGGCGACGACGGCGAGGTCGTGGGTATCGAGGTGGACATCCTGAAGAAGATCTGCGAAGAGCTGGGCGTGGAAATGGTCATCGAACAGATGGACTTCGAGTCCGTGCTGCCCGGCGTGCAGGCCGGCAAGTACGACGTGGGCATGTCCGGTATCTCCATCACTGAAAAGCGCCAGAAGAACGCGCTGTTCACCGATCCCTACTGCCTGGCCGCACAGGCCATCGTGGTGGTCGAGGGCAGCAGCATCGCCGGCAAGGCTGACCTCGAAGGCAAGAAGATTTCCGTGCAGACCGGCACGACCGCCGAGAGCTTCTGCATGGAGAACGGCTATGACGTGAGCTCCTTCGCCGCCAACAACGACGCGGAAACCGCCCTGGTCAAGGGCAAGGTGGACGCGTGGGTCATCGACGACCTGACCGCCGCCGATATGGTCGCCGCCTACAACGCTGAAAACGAGACCAAGCTGGTCATCCTCTCCGAGGCCATGACCACCGAGCCCTACGCCTTCGCCTTCAAGCAGGGCAGCGACGACTTGGTCGCCAAGATCAATGAGATCCTCAGCGCGCTGGTCGCCGACGGCACCGTCGCCGAACTCTTCGCCCAGTACGAAGCGCCCTACACCTCCCCGCTGACCGAGGAGTAACGGGAGGAACGAGGGAAACGATCGAGAGGCGGCTTTTCTGAGAAAAGCCCCTCTCGAGCTCTCCCGAAAAGCACTTTGATCCACGCGATAAATGACTGAATGAAGCGTGATTCCCCGAATGCGATGTGGGGAAGGGAGCCTTTTTTGTCGAATCGCCTTGCATCAGTCTTGACGATGGCGCAGTCGGCAATACCGACAGATGATTTCCAGAGAATTCTGGAAATCCGCAGACTTCGGCCGCTCCAATCTATGGCGGCCGATAGTCGTCGAGAGAACCCGCGGCAGCAACCGGCCGTCGGCACTGCCGACCGGCAGCAACCGGGTGCAGGCTCAGCCTGCCGGCAGCAAGTGGAAGCCGGCACTGCCGGCCCGGCCGAAAGGAGTTATATATACGTGAATGCATGGACGCAGAAGCTCTATGAGACCTTCGTAGAGACAAAATACTATAAACTGATGCTCCAGGGGTTCGGCAACACGCTGCTGATCACCCTGGGCGCGCTGGCGATTGGCGTGCTCATCGGCACGCTGGTCGCCGTGGCCAAATACTACGCGGAGGACATCCCGGCCCTCAAGCCGCTTACGATGCTGTGCGACCTGTACGTGACGGTCATTCGCGGCATCCCGGTGGTGGTGCTGCTGCTGATCTTTTACTTCGTCATCATGGCCTCGGCCGACGGCGTCACGGTGGCGATACTGACCTTCGGCATCAACTCGGGCGCGTACATGGCCGAGCTGGTGCGCAGCGGCATCAACGCGGTCGATCCGGGCCAGATGGAGGCCGGGCGCAGCCTGGGCATGAGCAAGCTGCAGGCGATGAAGAAGATCGTGCTGCCCCAGGCGGTGCGCAATATCCTGCCCGCCATCGGCAACGAGCTGATCGCGCTGCTGAAGGAGACCTCGGTCGCGGGCTACGTGGCGGTGGTCGACCTGACGCGCGCGGGCAACCTGGTCAGGAACAATACCTACGACGCGGTCAACCCGCTTCTGACCGTGGCGCTGGTCTATTTGACATTGGTGGTGCTGCTGAGCAGGTTGCTGGTGCTGTTTGAAAGGAGGCTGAACAGGAGTGCTAAGCGTTAGAGGACTGACGAAGAGCTTCGAGGGCGTGGACGTGCTCAGGGGCGTGGACGCGGACGTGAACAGGGGCGACGTGATCTGCGTGATCGGGCCGTCCGGCTCGGGCAAGAGCACCTTTCTGCGCTGCCTGAACCTGCTGGAAAAGCCCAGCGGCGGGCAGATTTTCTTCGAGGGAATCGAGCTGACCGGCAAAAAGGTCAACCTGGACAGGCACCGGCAGAAGATGGGCATGGTGTTTCAGCAGTTCAACCTGTTCCCGCACATGACCATCCTGGAAAACCTGACCTGCGCGCCGATGCTGCTCAAGAAGATCCCGCGCGAGCAGGCCGAGGAAAAGGCGATGAGCCTGCTCTCCCGCGTGGGCCTTGCCGACCGGGCGGGCGCGTATCCGGCGCAGCTTTCCGGCGGGCAGAAGCAGCGCGTGGCCATCGTGCGGGCGCTGTGTATGGAGCCGGACGTGATGCTGTTCGACGAGCCGACCTCGGCGCTCGACCCCGAGATGGTGGGTGAGGTGCTGGACGTGATGAAGGAGCTGGCCAGGGCCGGCATGACCATGGTGGTCGTGACCCACGAGATGGGCTTCGCGCGGGAGGTATCTAATCGCGTGCTGTTCCTGGATGGCGGCGTGATCGCCGAAGAGGGCACGCCGCAGCAGATTTTCGGCGCGCCGAAGAGCGAGCGCCTGCGCAGCTTCCTCAATAAAGTGCTGTAACGGAGGACTATACACATGAGCATGAAGGGCAGAAGTTTTCTAAAGCTGCTGGACTATACCCCCGCGGAAATCGACGAGCTGCTGACGCTGGCGGCTCGCCTTAAGTCTATGAAAAAGGCCGGTACGCCCCATCGCCTGTGCGAGGGCAAAAACATCGCGCTGATCTTCGAGAAGACCAGCACCCGCACTCGCTGCAGCTTCGAGGTCGCGGCCTACGACCTGGGCATGGGCGTGACCTACCTCGACCCCACCGGCTCGCAGATCGGCAAGAAGGAGTCGATCGCCGACACCGCGCGCGTGCTGGGCCGGCTGTACGACGGCATTGAATACCGCGGCTACGGCCAGGAGATCGTCGAGGAGCTGGCGAAGTACGCGGGCGTGCCGGTCTGGAACGGCCTGACCAACGAATTCCACCCCACGCAGATCCTGGCCGACTTCCTGACCATCCGGGAGCACTTCGGGCGGCTTCAGGGCGTGAAGCTGGTGTACCTGGGCGACGCGCGCTACAACATGGGCAATTCGCTGATGGTGGGCGCGGCCAAGATGGGGCTGCAGTTCGTGGCCTGCGCGCCGAAGGAATACATGCCCGACCCCGCGCTGATCGCGGCCTGTCAGGAAATCTCGAAGGAAACCGGCGCGACGCTCTCCTTCGAGACCGACCCGATCCAGGCGGTCAGAGGCGCGGACGTGCTGTACACCGACGTGTGGGTGTCCATGGGCGAGCCGGAAAGCGTCTGGCAGGAGCGCATCGCGGCGCTTTCGCCCTATCAGGTCAACCGGACGCTGATGGAGGCGGCGGGCAAAAGCGCGGTGTTTATGCACTGCCTGCCCGCGTTTCACGACCTGAAGACCAGCATCGGCCGCACCATGGGCGAGAAGTTTGCCCGCGCCGAGATGGAGGTCACCGACGAAGTATTTGAGAGCCCGCAGTCGATCGTCTTCGACGAGGCGGAAAACCGCATGCACACCATCAAGGCCGTGCTGCTGGCGACGCTCAGGGGGAGCATGGAGTAAGTTATGGAAAAGGCATATCTCGTGCTGCAGACCGGCGAGGTGTTCGAGGGCGTTTCGTTCGGCGCGCCCGTCGAGCAGACCGGCGAGCTGGTGTTCACCACCGGCATGTGCGGCTACATCGAAACGCTGACCGACCCCAGCTACTATGGCCAGATCGTGCTGCAGACCTTCCCGCTGATCGGCAATTACGGAATCATTCCGGAGGACTTCGAGGGTCAGTGCCGCGTGAGCGGCTACGTGGTGCGCGAGGCGTGCGAGCACCCGTCCAACTTCCGCTGCCAGGGCACGCTGGACGAGTTCCTGAAGGCGCAGGGCGTGCCCGGCATTTCCGGCGTGGATACCCGCGCGCTGACCCGCATCCTGCGCGAGCACGGCACGATGAACGCCCGCATCTGCCGGACGCTGCCTGAAAATCTGGGCGAAATCGCGTCCTACCGCATCGTGGGCGCGGTCGAGGCGGTCACCTCCCCGGCCGTGCAGGCGCTGCCGCCCGAGGGCGAAAAGACCTGCCGCGTGGCGCTGATCGACTACGGCGCGAAGGCAAACATCATGCGCGAGCTGCAAAAGCGCGGCGCGGAGGTGATCGTGCTGCCCGCCTCCGTCACCGCGGGCGAGGTGCTCTCGCTTCAGCCGGACGGCCTGATGCTCTCCAACGGCCCGGGCGACCCGGCAGAGTGCCTGGAGCAGATCGAGACGCTCCGGCAGCTGGCCGGAAAGCTGCCCACCTTCGGCATCTGTCTGGGGCATCAGCTGCTGGCGCTGGCTCTGGGCGCGAAGACCGGCAAGCTCAAGTACGGTCACCGCGGCGGCAACCAGCCAGTCAAGGACCTGCTCACCGGGCGCACCTATGTCACCAGTCAGAACCACGGCTACGCGGTGTGCTCGGACAGCCTGCCCTGCGGACAGCTGCGCTTCGTCAACGCCAACGACCAGACCTGCGAGGGGATCGACTACCCCGAAATCAACGCCTTTACCGTGCAGTTCCACCCCGAGGCGCGCTCGGGCCCGCACGACTGTAATTTCCTCTTCGACCGCTTTTTTGAACAGATGGGAGTGAGCACGCATGCCGCGCAATGAAGACATCCGCAAGGTGCTGGTGATCGGCTCCGGCCCGATCGTCATCGGTCAGGCGGCCGAGTTCGACTACGCCGGGGCGCAGGCCTGCCGCGTGCTGCGCGAGGCGGGCGTGAACGTGGTGCTGGTCAACTCGAACCCGGCCACGATCATGACCGACCGCGCGCTGGCCGACGAAATCTACCTCGAGCCGCTGACCGCCGAGACCGTGCGGCGCATCATCGAGAAGGAGCGTCCGGACAGCCTGCTGGCGGGACTGGGCGGGCAGACCGGCCTGACCCTGTCGATGCAGCTGTACCACGAGGGCTTCCTGCAGCGCATGGGCGTGCGGCTGATCGGCACCAATGTGGACGCGATCGACAAGGCCGAGGACCGCGAGCTGTTCAAGGAGGCCATGCAGGCCATCGGCCAGCCCACCATCCCCTCGGACATCGCCTGCGACGTGGAGACGGCGCTCCGTGTAGCCGAGAGGATTGGCTATCCGGTCATCGTGCGTCCGGCGTTCACGCTGGGCGGCGCGGGCGGCGGCGTGGCGTATACGCCCGAGGAGCTTCGTCAGGTGGCAAAGGGCGGCCTGGACGCCTCCCCCATCACCCAGATCCTGGTCGAGCGCTACATCTACGGCTGGAAGGAAATCGAGTTTGAGACCATGCGGGACGGCGCGGGCAACGTCATCGCGGTGTGCAGCATGGAGAACTTCGACCCGGTGGGCGTGCATACCGGCGACTCGATCGTCGTGGCTCCGGCGCTCACGCTGTCCGACCGGGAGTATCAGATGCTGCGCAGCGCGTCGCTCGACATCATCTCGGCGCTGGGCATCGTGGGCGGGTGTAACTGTCAGTTCGCCCTGAACCCGGACAGCTTCGAGTACGCGGTGATCGAGGTCAACCCGCGCGTGTCCCGTTCCTCCGCCCTGGCCAGCAAGGCCACCGGCTACCCCATCGCCAAGATCACCACCAAAATCGCGCTGGGCTACACCCTCGACGAAATCAAAAACGACATCACCGGCAAGACCTGCGCCTGCTTCGAGCCCGCGCTTGACTACGTGGTGGTCAAGTTCCCCAAGTGGCCGTTCGACAAGTTCCCGGGCGCGTCCAGGCAGCTGGGCACCCAGATGAAGGCGACCGGCGAGGTCATGGCCATCGGCCAGTGCTTCGAGGAGGCGCTGATGAAGGCGGTGCGCGGCGCGGAAATCTCGCTGGACAGCCTGAACGCCAGTCCTCTCGACGACGCGCCGCTTGAAACGCGCCTGACCCGGATGGATGACAGGCGGCTTTTCACCCTGTTCGAGGCGCTCAAGGCCGGCTATACCCCCGAGCAGCTGCATGACCTGACGAAGATCGACTGCTGGTTCCTGTATAAGCTCCTGCGCCTGGCCGAGTTCGAGAAGAGCTTCTCGGGCGACGCGGACTATCAGCAGGCCAAAAAGCTGGGCTACACCGACCAGACGCTTCAAAAGCTGTTCGGCTACACGCCCAGGGCAGGCCTTCCCGCCTCCTACAAGATGGTGGATACCTGCGGCGCGGAGTTCGACGCGGAGACCCCCTACTTTTACTCCTGCCACGACCGCGAGTGCGAATCCCGCGCCTGGCAGCGCAGCGGCAAGCCGGTCGTCGTGGTGCTGGGCAGCGGCCCGATCCGCATCGGCCAGGGCATCGAGTTCGACTATTCGTCGGTGCACTCAGTGTGGACGCTGAAGGAAATGGGCTACGAGGTGGTCATCGTCAACAACAACCCGGAGACCGTCTCCACCGACTACGACACCGCTGACCGGCTGTACTTCGAGCCGCTCACCCCCGAGGACGTAATGAACATCCTGCAGGTGGAAAAGCCCATCGGCGTGGTGGTGGCCTTCGGCGGGCAGACCGCGATCAAGCTGACCGGCTATCTGGACAGGATGGGCGTGCGCATACTGGGCACCTCCGCCGAAGGCATCGACCTGGCCGAGGATCGGGAGCGCTTCGACGCGCTGCTCGAGAAAATCGGCGTGCGCAGGCCGGCCGGCCGCGGCGTAAAGACCCTGAGCGAGGCGCTTTCCGCGGCCGAGGCGCTGGGCTATCCGGTGCTGCTGCGCCCCTCCTACGTCATCGGCGGCCAGAACATGAAGATCGTGCACGACGCGCATGAGGTCGAGGTGTACATGCGGCGCATCCTCGCGCAGGGCATCGACAACCCGGTGCTGGTGGACAAGTACATGCCGGGCGTCGAGCTGGAGGTGGACGTGATCTCGGACGGCACGGACGTGCTGATTCCGGGCGTGATGGAGCACATTGAGCGCGCGGGCGTACACAGCGGCGACTCGATCGCCGTCTACCCGCCCTATAACCTGGACGACCGGATGCTGAAAAAGCTGCTGTCCTGCTCCGAAAAGCTGGCGCTGGCGCTGGGCACGCGCGGCCTGGTGAACATCCAGTACCTGATCTACCGAAACGAGCTGTTCGTGATCGAGGTCAACCCGCGCGCCTCCCGCACCATCCCCTACATCAGCAAGGTGACAGGCGTGCCGATGGTCGATCTGGCCTCCCGCGTCATGCTGGGCGAAACGCTCGACTCGCTGGGCTACGGCAGCGGCCTGGTGCGCACCCCGCCCTACTACGCGGTCAAGGCGCCCGTGTTCTCGTTCGAGAAGCTCAGCGGCGTAAACGCGTACCTGGGGCCGGAGATGAAGTCCACCGGCGAGGTGCTGGGCATCGGCAAGACGCTCGAGGAGGCGCTGTTCAAGTCGCTGACCGCCGCGGGCTTCCGCCTCAAGAGCGCGTTCGGCGGGCAGGCGGGCGTGCTGCTGAGCGTGGACACCCACGACCAGCCGGAGATCGTCTCCCTGGCCAAGAAGTTCTACGACCTGGGCTTCACACTCTATGCCACCGAGGAGACCGCGGGCACCATCGCCCAGCTGGGCATCGAGGTGATCACGGTGCCGGGCGTGCGCGAGAGCCGGCAGACCTTCGACCTGATGGAAAGCGGCGCGATCAGCTACATCGTCTACACCGGCGCGCTGATGGACGCGACCGTGGACGACTATCTGGCGCTCGAGCGGCGCTCCCTGCAGCTCTCGATTCCCTGCCTGACCTCGCTGGACACCGCCAACGCGCTGGCCGACACCATTTGCAGCCGCTTCACCCAGGAAAATACCGAGCTGGTGGACGTCAACCACCTGCGCCACACCCGCGAGAAGCTGCGCTTCGCCAAGATGCAGGCCACCGGCGACGACTACATCTTCATTGAGAACTTCGACGGGCGCATCACCTGCCCCGAGTCGCTGTGCATGACCCTGTGCGACCGGCACAGGGGCGTGGGCGGCTTCGGCATCGTGCTGATGGAGTATTCCGCTCAGGCCGACGCGAGGATGCGCGTCTTCAATCAGGACGGCTCCGAGGGCAGGATGGCCGGCAACTGCATCCGCTCGATGGCCAAGTACCTGTACGACCACAGCATCGTCCGCAAGGAGCGCATGACCATCGAGACGGCCAGCGGCGTGAAGCGCGTGCGCGTGTACACCATGCGCGGCGAGGTCACCTCGGCCACCGTGGACATGGGCCAGGCCGTGCTGGACGCGGCGCTCATCCCCTGCACGCTGCCCGGCGAGCGCGTCGTTGACCGGCCGGTCGAGATCGGCGGCCAGAGCTACCGCGTCACCTGCGTCAACATGGGCAACCCGCACTGCGTGGTCTTCTGCGACCGGATCGACCTGGTGAACCTGACCGAAATCGGCCCGCAGTTCGAAAACGCACCCCTTTTCCCCGAGCGCGTCAACACCGAGTTCGTGCGTGTGGTCAACCCCACCACCCTCAAGATGCGCGTCTATGAGCGCGGCAACGGCGAAACCTCCGCCTGCGGCACCGGTGCGTGCGCGGCAGTTGTCGCCGCCATCGAAAACGGGCTGTGCAGGCCCGATACCGACGTCACCGTCAAGGTTCCCGGCGGCGACCTCATCGTCCACTGCTCCGACAAGGGCGTGACCCTCACCGGCCGCACCGCGCTGGTCTACGAGGGCCTGGCGACGTATTAAGGAACGATCGAGAGGCGGCTTTTCTGAGAAAAGCCCCTCTCGAGCTCTCTCGAAAAGCACTTTGATCCACGAAACATATTTTATCGAAGAAATGTGGCTCTCCGAATTCAATCGTCGGTGAAAACGCGCGCTCCCCAAGCCTCTCTTGGAAAACGCATTGATTCGCGAATAATTGTCCATTGAAGAAACGTGTTTCTCCGAATACAATCCATATCTCCCACAAACCACAAAGACCCTGAGGGCTTCAATCTATGGCCCTCAGGGTCGTCTATAGAGGCGGGAAGCGTTATGGGATGCTGCGTTGTTCTATCTCCCGCGAAGAATTCGCCCGCTCTGATTTATGGCGGGCGGATTCGTGTTCAAGTCGGCGGCAGCAGCTGGCCGTCGGCACTGCCGACTATTCGCCGAGGGTGCCGTCGAAGTACTTCTGGTTCCACTCGATGTAGTAGTCGTAGCCGTAGTTGCTCAGCTCGCTGAGGTAGGCTTCCCAGGACGCGTCGGTCACGCCCTGCTGCACGGCCTCGGCCGCGAAGGCCTTGATGTAGGTAGCCATGCCGTCGGTCGCGAAGTCCAGCTCCTCCTGGATATCGGCGGGCACGATGGCCTTGGACTGATACTGCTCCACGAAGTAGGGAGCGGTCAGGTTCATGGCGATGGCGCGCACGGCGGTGGAGTTGGTGGGGTCGTTCTCGATGTCGGGGGAGATGGCGTTCTTGACCAGCGGGTGGTTGTTGACCGTGCCGGGGGTCGCCGCGAAGGAGGAGGTGCCGATCAGGCCGGCCATGCTCTCGTCATAGCCGAACTTCTTCAGGTCGTCCACGGTGGGAGTATGGGCATAGTACACGCCGTCGTCGCCCTTCTTGTAGATCAGGCCGTCCTCGCCGCGGTTGACGAACATGGCGTAGTCCTGGTCATGGGACAGGAAATCCCACCAGCGCAGGGCTTCCTTCTGATACTGGGAATTCGCCGCGATGACGAAGTTGTTGCGGTTGGCGCGCATGGGGTTGCCGCGGCCGACGCGGGGAGTCACGCCGTTGGCAGACACGGGCGCCATGGCGACGTACTGCTGCTGGTTGTCAAAGGCGGTGATGTAGGTGTAGGGCGCCCAGCCGTAGAACATACCGACCTTCATGCTGTCCAGATCGGAGGTGTACTGGTCGTTGGCCATGGTCAGGCCTTCCAGGTTGATCAGGCCCTCCTGACTCCACTGGTACATGGTCTCCAGATAGTTGCGGTACTCGTCGGTGGTGACCAGAGGAGTGACCTTGCCGTCAATGATGTCGTACCAGGTCTCGTTGTTCAGCGCCAGGCCGAAGTAGGTGGCCAGGTTGGTCAGATGACCGGCATAGTGCGCCTCGCAGAAATCGAAGGGGATTTCGTTGGTGGCGTCGCCGTCGCCGTCCATGTCGTTGTCGCGGAAGGCAACCAGCACGTCGTGCAGCTCGTCCAGGGTGGTGGGCACTTCCTTGCCAACCTTCTCCAGCCAGGTCTTGTTGATGAAGGGCAGGCCGTTGACGGAGTTGTTGTAGGAGTAGGCGTAGTCGCCCATCAGGCTGTAGATGTGGCCGTCCGGATAGGTCAGGTACTCGCGCCAGCCGTCGATCTCAGCCTCATAGTAGGCGTAGACGTTGGGGCAGTAGGTCTCGATCAGGTCGTCCAGCACCAGGAACATGGAGCTGTTCTGCACCATCAGGGAGTCGTTGAGCAGGCCCATGAAGGCGTCGGGCATGTCGCCGGCCAGCATGACGGCCAGGCGCTCGGAGGCGTCGCTGGAGACCTCGATCCAGTTGATGTGGATGTTGGTCTGCTCCTCCGCGTCGATGGCGAAGTGCTTGTCGTTGTAGGTCGCGGAGGTGTCGTTGGGATGACGGTTCACGGCGACGGTCATTTCGATCTTGTCGTTGACGATGGGCAGGCCGGTTTCGTTGAAGTTGCCTTCGGCGAAGGCCGCGCCGCTCAGGGCCAGCATCAGCGCCAGCGCCAGGGCCAGGATTCGGGTCATGTTCATAGTAGGTTCCACCTTTCTTTTATTTCCAGGGGGATTTCCCCCAGGATTCGGAGTCCGCCGATCAGCCCTTGATCGAGCCGATCATCACGCCCTTGACGAAGTACTTCTGCAGGAAGGGGTACATGCACATGATCGGGGCGGTCGCCACCACGATCACGGCGTACTTGACCACCTGCGCCATGCGCTTGAAGTCGCTGGCCAGCTCGCCGTCCGCCACCTCGTTGTTCTCCTGAGAGAGCAGCAGCTCGCGGATGAACAGGGTCAGGGGCTTTTTCGCGTTGGAGTTGATGTAGATCAGGGCATTAAAATAGCTGTTCCAGTAGCCCACGGCCAGGTACAGCGCGATGACCGCGATGATGGCCGAGGACAGCGGCAGCGCGAACTGGAAGAAGAAGCGCGTGTTGGTGCAGCCGTCGATGAAGGCGGCCTCCTGAAGCTCGGTGGGCAGGTTGCTCTGGAAGAAGGTGCGGATCAGGATGATGTTGTACACCGACACGCTGCCCAGGATGATCATCAGCGCGCGGGTGTCCACCAGCCCCATGTTCTTGATGGTGATGTAGGTGGGGATCAGGCCGCCGCCGAAGTACATCGTGAACACCATCAGCGCCATGAGCACCTTGCGGCCGGGCAGGTCGTTTCGGGAGAGCGAATAGCCGGCCAGCAGGCTCACGAACAGGCCCAGTATCGTGCCGCCGACCGTGTAAATCAGCGTGTTTTTGTAGCCGGTCAGTATGCGCACGTCCGAGAACACGAACTTGTAGCCCAGCAGGTGGAAGCCCTCCGGCCACAGCATCAGCTTGCCCGAGTTGACCACCGTCGCGTTCGAGAACGAGGCGATCAGCACGAAGTAGACCGGATAGGCGCACAGGATCAGGGAAATCGACAGAAACACATACAGAAAGACGTTCAGCACGCGATCCTGCCGGCACAGATGAATCGAGTTTCTTCTCGCCATTTGTTTCCCCTCCTTACCACAGACTGGTCTCGCCCAGGCGCTTGCAGATCTCGTTGACCAGCGTCAGGAAGACGAAGTTGATTACGTTGTTGAACAGGCCCACGGCCGCGGAATAGCTGTACTTGGTGCTCTGCATGCCCTGCTTGTAGGTGTAGGTCGCGATGACCTCGGACACGCTGGAGTTCAGGCTGTTCTGCATCAGGTAAACCTTCTCGAAGCCGACCGACATGATCGAGCCGCTGCGCATGATGAGCAGGATAATCATCGTGGGCATGATGCCGGGCAGGTCGACATGCAGTATCCGCTGCAGCTTGGTCGCGCCGTCGATCATGGCCGCCTCGTGCAGCTCGGGCGAAATGCCGGTCAGCGCGGCCATGTAGATGATCGAGCCCCAGCCCGCGCCCTGCCACACACCTGACCAGACGTACAGGTGTATGAAGTACTTGGGCGTGCCCATGAAGTTGACGCGCGTGCCGGTGATGGCCTCCACCATCGTGTTGATGAAGCCGGAATTATAGGAGAAGAAGCAGCTGATCATGCCCACGATGACCACCGTCGAAATGAAGTGCGGCAGGTAGGTCACCGTCTGCACGGTCTTCTTGAAGCCGACCGAGGGCACGTTGTGCAGCATCAGCGCCAGCAGGATCGGGAACGGGAACCCGGCGACCAGGCTGTACAGGCTGATCTTGATCGTGTTGCCCAGAATCAGGCCGAAGTTCTTGGCCTTGAAGAAGTAGTTGAACCACTTCAGGCCCACCCATTTGCTGCCGGTGATGCCGTCGGCAAAGGTGAAGTTCCGAAAGGCAATCTGTATGCCGTACATGGGCGCGTAGTTGAACAGTATCAGATAGATGACCGCCGGCAGCAGAAAGACATACAGCGCGATGTTTCTGCGGGCCAGCTTCAGGTTGCTGTGCATGATCTGCCTGCGCGAATAGTGTTGAGTCAGCTGCTTTGCGCTCATGCTCATACTCCTTCCTTCCAGGCCGCGCGCAGCGCTCTGGCCACGCACCGCCCGTATTCCACAAGGTTTTCCTGTGTTGCCATGTTATCCGGGGTTCCGAAGTAGGCGGTCTCGAGCGACAGGCACAGCCGCACGCCCTCGCGGTGCGAGAAGAAGCCCGTGCTGGAGCGCCGCATCACCTCGTCCCGGTTCCACTCGACGTTCGCGTCCATGTCGTTGACTGTGCGATACTGGAAGGAGGCGGGGTCTCGCCGGGTTTCCTCCTCCAGCAGCTCGCCGAAGCGAACCTGCGCCGGACGGAGATCCAGGTTCTTGCGCACCTCGAAGGTCACGTCGTTCCGGCCGCCCAGATGCCAGGGCGAGTGCAGGTCGAGCATGTAGACGATGTGATATGCCTCCGCCAGCGCCTTGACCGCCCGAACCGACGCGTAGATCGGCTCGTCTGCGTAGTCGCGGTTGTGATCGTGCGGGGCGCGGCTCTTGCCCTGGTCGCCGGCCATCACGCCGTCCATATCCATGAAGGGCACGGCCAGCACCTTCACGCCCTCGATCGGCCGCTCGGACAGCTCGCTCAGGATTCCCTCCATCACGTAGGTGCCGGTCGATTCGCAGCAGTGATGTCTGCTGGTGAACAGGAAGACGTCCTCGCCCTCGCCCAGCGTAACCAGCGGCTGCCTGACGCCCTTTTCGCTCAGGCACAGCGTGCTCACTGGCAGCTTTCTTTCCTTCGCAAAGCGCTCGAAGCGCTCGACCGGGTAGCGCAGGTCGTGGCAGAAATACACGTCGTCCTCGTCCGGGCCGAAGGCGTAGGTGAACGCGCATCGATCCTCGCTCACCTCTCCGCCCCACGCCCATTTCATCAGATCGTGGCTGACCGCCGCGCCGAAGTAGCCAATCCATGCCTTGGGGGAAAAGTCAAACGTGACCGTCCGTCCCGCCGCGCCCTTCACGCGGAAGGCCCAGTAAAACCAGTCCTCCGCCGTGTCGCGGAGCTCGTTTTCAAGAAACACATGGTCTTTGTCCACTCGAATCAGGCGAATGTTCCCGCCCGGAAAATCCTTTGTAATTTCCATCGCTTCGTCCCCCTTTTTCAGTTTCCGTCGGAAACGACCCTTTGCGCCGCCTTCACCTTATTATAAACTGCGCAAAACCGCATTTCCATGAGAAATATCGTCTTCTTGCTGGATAATGTTGACTTTTCAAGAGCGATCTAGCGGATAATGTCCTGAATATCCGCAGCCGGAACCTGCTTGGGATCCACCCCGCGCGCGCTCGCCAGCGCCGCCGCGACGCCCGCCGCCTCGCCCATCGCCACGCACATCGGCATCACGCGGTAGTTCGAGTGCGCCATGTGGGTGCCGGAGATGTTCCTGCCGGCCAGCAGCAGTCCGTCCACGCCGTCGGGCAGCAGGCAGCGATAGGGGATTTCATAGGCGTTGTCTCTGGGGAATTTTTTCTGCACGCCGGTCGCGTCCAGACTGGCGCCGGTCAGGTTGTGTACGTCGAAGTTGAACCTCGCCTCGCGCACCACCCAGTCCTCAAAGTGCGCGCAGGAGAGGATGTCCTCCCCGGTCAGGGTGTACAGGCCCTTGAAGTGCCGGGTCTCGCGCACGCCGAGCAGCGAGGCGCTGCTGATCAGGAAGCAGTGCTCATAGCCGGGCACGTACTCGCGCAGGAAGTCCACGATCGCGTTGAGCTGACTGCGGCAGACCATTTCGCCCTTGGTCAGGCTGAGCGCGTCGGTGCCGTCGATCTGGATGCTGTTGGTCATGTTGACCGTCACCACGCCGGGCAGCATGTTCTTGTACAGCAGCACGTGACCTGCCGGGAAGGGCAGCAGCTTCTTGGCCAGCGCCTGCAGCTCGCCCTTGGGGGTGTCCACCGTGGTCTCGAACGAGCCGGGGAACACCGCGCGGTCGTAGTCCACGCCCGCCACCTTGAACATGATTGAAACCGGCTGCATCAGGCCGTCTTCCTCGCGGCCCTTGAAGTAGGGCACACCCGCCTTGGCGGCCAGGTCGCCGTCGCCCGTCGCGTCGATGAGCACCTTGCAGGCGATCACCTCGCGGCCGGACTTGCTCTGGGTAATCACGCCGGTCACGCGGCCGTCCTCGAGGATCACGTCGCAGGCCATCGTGTACAGGCGAACCTCCACGCCCGCCTCCTCAAGCATGTCCTGGCACAGGATCTTCATCTGCTCGGTGTCGATGGTGATCGCAGGCACCTCGTTGTGCTCTCCGCGGACGCGTTCGGTCATGCGCCCAAGCAGCTCCGCATAGAATTTGCTCTTGACCGAGCCGGTAAAGTGGCTCATCATGCCGACGGTCGCGACGCCGCCCACCGCGTCGGCGTTCTCAACCAGTATGGTCTTCGCACCCTGACGCGCCGCGTTGATGGCTGCGGAAAAGCCCGCCGGGCCGCTGCCGGCCACCAGTACGTCGCATTCCGCCGCCACAGGAAGTTTTTTCGCAGGTTCTTCATAATATCTCATATTCCATTACCTCACAATGTCTCATTTTTAATCATTGTATCACTCTTTTGCCCTGCAGACCTTCGATTTTCCGACTTAAATCTATGAAAATCCACACTAATTCAAAGATTACTGCCAAACCACTGGCTGAATTTGGTATTTTATGGTATGATCCGATTAACGTTCAAAACGGCTTTCACAGTCCCAGACTGCGCAATTAAAGGAGGTTTGTTTTCATGAGCTGCACCCTGACCTTTACCGGCGACATCATGTGCCAGATTCCGCAGACCGCCGCCTGCACCACCGAACACGGCTACGACTACTCCCCCGTCTTCCGGCACGTCCGCGCGCTGCTGTCCGGCGGCGATTACCTGGTGGGCAACCTGGAGACGCCCATCGCGGGCGAGCAGGCCGGCCTGTCCAGCGCGATGTACGCCTTCAACACGCCCGTCGAGTTCGCCGAGGAGCTCCGCCGCGTGGGCTTCGACCTGGTGTCCACCGCCAACAACCACTGCATGGACCGCGGAATCGAGGGCCTGTACGCCACCCTGGACAGTCTGGACAAAGTCGGCCTCGCACACGTGGGCACCGCCCGCACGCCGAAGGAGCGGGAAACGCCCTTCATCCGCGAGATCGGCGGCATCCGCGTGGGCTTCGTCGCCTATACCTACGGCACCAACGCCTTCGCCCATCACACCTTCCTCCAGCCCGGCGAGGAGCACGCCGTGAACCTGTTCATGCCCGAGGAAACGCTCGAAGGCTCGATCCACCTGCTCGACGAGGACACGATTCCCGCCCTCACCCAGGCCTACTACGGCCAGAAGAGCGAGGTCTTCGACCGCTGCATCGCGCCGCACCTTCGCCAGATGGCCGGCGATGTAACCCGCCTGCGCGAAAACGGGGCGCAGTTCATCGTCTTCATCATGCACAGCGGCGGCCAGTACAACCCTCTGCCCGAGGCCTATACGCTCGAGCTGGCCCGGCGCATCCGCGAAACCGGCGTCGATCTGATCGTGGGGCATCACCCGCACGTCATCCACCCCATGCCGGTCGAGGACGGCTGCCCCACCGCCTACTCCCTGGGCAATTTCAGCTACACCCCCAACTTCAGCCCGGTCGGGGCCGGCAAGCGTGCCGAGTACTCCGTCGTGCTGCGCGTCGGCCTCGAAAAGCAGTCTGAGGACAAGGCCGCAATCGCCGCCATGCGCTTCGCCCTGTGCAAGAGCGTCTTCAACCGCAACGGCTCCACCTGCGTCATGACCATCCCCCAGCTGCTCGCCGAGGCCGCCGACGAACAGGAGCGCGCCGCCCTCCTGCGCGATAACCAGTTCTTCGTCAACAAGTTCCGCTGCACCCCCGAGGATACCCCCGTCGAAGTGCAGGACTGGTACGAGGTGTAGGGGAAACGTTGGGGAGGCCGCCTTTCTGACCGGGCAGTGCCCGGCTCCACTTGCTGCCGCCGGAGAAACGCAGTGCGGTTCATTGGCGCAGCACATCGCGGCCGCGCAGTCTCCTGCCCCTCTCGAGCTCTCCCGAAAAGCATTCTGATCCGCATTTCGAAACAGGCAAAAGATATGTAATTCCCCGAATCCGGCGTGAGTCAGTGGAGTCTTGATCGCGTCGGATGAGCCTCCCCTGAAAGGGGAGGTGTCCGCGAGGCGGACGGAGGGGTTCGGAAACGCAGAATTCGGGAACTCCAATGTATGGTTCCCGAATTCGTCGACAGGATGCGCGGCAGCAGGTGGCAGTCGGCACTGCCGACCGGCAGCAAGTGGCTGTCGGCACTGCCGACCGAAGACTTCGGCCGCTCCAATCTATGGCGGCCGACAGTCGTCAATAGGATACGCGGTAGCAAGTGGAACCAGGCACTGCCTGGTCGGCACGGAATACGCCGCCGGGCGCGTCGACCGGAACCCATGTGCCCTCCTCCAGGCGCTCCACGCGGTACACCTCAAGGCCGGGGATGGTCAGGCGGGTCAGACTGCCCTCCTCGCGCAGGCGGGAGACCACCGGCACGGCGTTCACGTCGACGTCGCGGTTCATGAAAGCGCTGCCGCAGAGGTTTCGTCCCCGGTACGGGTCGTTGACGTAGAACTGATCGGGCAGCACGGTCAGCAGCCACCGCCCATCCTCCTGCCTTTCCAGCAGGTACGCGCCGTTGCCCTCGCGCACCGCGAAGGGGCAGGTTCCCTGCGCCAGTACGCGCGAAACCTCGCCCTGCACGGCAAACTCGCCCTCGCCCGCCCAGTACAGCGTGCCTCCCTCCTGCGCGGCGCAGAAATCCGTGCGCGCGTCCAGCGCATAGCCCGCCTCCCGCCAGCAGACCTCGCCCTCGGGCAGCGGAAGATCGCGCGGCGTCTGCCTGAACACCGCGCCCGCCGCCGCGAAGCCCACCGCCCGCCGGGGCGTGTGGTACAGGTTCATGTACTGCATCACCCAGCCCGGGTTGTAGTCGCCCAGATCGCGCGGAGTATAGGTGAAGTAGGCCGCGCACTGCACGCCCAGCGAGGCCATGACCCGCGCCGCCGCCACATGATCGAATCCGGTCAGCGTGCAGGTTATCGCCCACTCGTAGCTGACCAGCGGCTTGCCCAGTCCCCGCACATCGCCGCGCATGTACTGCTCATAGGCCTTATCCTCGCCCAGCAGCTGCTCGGGAATGATGCGCTCGTTCGGGGTGTAATAGCGTCCCAGGTCGCTGTAAAAGGCCAGGCTCAGCACATCGACCCGCCGCGCGTTCTTCAGCATCTCACGAAAATGCGGCCGGTCGAAGCCGTAACAGATATGCGCCTTCAGCGCGCGCCCGCCGAAAAATTCCTCCACGACGGCAAACATCCGCTCGATGTATCGCCCCACCAGATCGGCGCAGAAGCGCTCGCGCTCGTCGTCCGTGTCTGGGATCGCCCGCTCCTTCAGGTACTCCGCGTACATCCCCAGCAGCTCGAGCTCTCGGCGGCGAATGGGATTTTTCAGGCAGGCCTCGCGATGCTCCTCGAGCGAGCGCATCAGCCCCGCGCCCGGGTATTCCGGCTCGTTGAGCGCCTCGACCAGCGCGATATGCTCGTATTCAGGCATGGTCTTGCCCGAAAAGGTGTTCCTGTGCGCGAAGAGCTGGCGCAGGTAGCGCTCCTGCGCCTCGAGAACATGCGGGTGCCAGATCAGCATGTGCTTGGGGCAGAAGCTGGCAAAGCCCATGCCGTCCACGTCGGCCAGCGTGACGTGCGCATATCCCGCGCGCAATCCGGCCTGAAGCGAGGTGGAATTCCACCAGGCCATGGCGGTGATCATGACGTAAATGCCCGCCTGATACAGCCGCTCGATCAGGTAGTCCAGCAGCTCCAGGTGCTCGTTATCGATCAGATTGCCTTCCGCGTCGGTCAGCTCCCGGTCGAACAGGTGCATCCGCACCAGCTGCACGCCCATGCGGCCGAAATCCTCGATGTCGCGGTCGATGGCGCGCCGGACGGACACGCCCTTGGCCTTCAGCCCGGCGTAGCTGTGATTAAACGGCGCGTAGTAATTCACCCCCCACAGGCGCACCTCGCGGCCGCTTTTGTCCACGATCACCTGCTCCTTCACGGAAAACGGCGTCTGAAAAGTCATTTGAATCATCCCTCCCTGCCCCCTACTATAGCCCAGGCCCAGCGCAAAGGCCATGTACAATATTGACCTTCTCGCCGGACGCGTTGTCATCCCGTTGCGATTGTGTTATAATGGATACACGAGCTCTGAGTCCGGGAGGCGGCGCGGCAATGGACAATTTTATGGATTACACGCAGTACCAGTATTCCCTGCGCGAGACGATGGATCCGAGCATCACTCTGTGCGGCATGCGCGACAACGACTACCAGCACCGGTTCAGCTTTCGCCTGACCTCCTATCTGCTGTGCTATGTGGTGCGCGGCACGGCGTATCTGCAGAACCGCTGCACGCAGTCCCCTGTCGAGATCCGCGCGGGCTCGCTCTATATCCTCTATCCCAACGACCCGCTGCAGTCCTACTACACCCTGCCGGACGACGGCTGGACGATCTACTGGGTGGGCGTGTCCGGGCGGTTCATCCGCTCCTTCCTCGCAAGCGCGGGCGTCCGGCCGGAAAAGCCCTGCCTGACCCTGCGCAGCGACCCGGCCATCGTCGGAATCTATCAGAAAATGCTGCTCCTGATGCGCAACCAGAGCTATACCCGGGCGCTTCAGTGCCAGGAGCTGCTCTTCAGGCTGCTGAGTATCGTCCACGAAAGCGCCATGCAGCCCGACGTCTGCGACTATGTGGAGCAGGCGCTCTACATCATCCGCCAGAACTACAGCCAGAGCCTCTCCCTCGCCCGCATCGCCGACAGCATCAAAATCAACAAGAGCTACCTCGCCCGCCTCTTCCGCCAGCGGCGCGGCGAAACCGTCATGGACTGCCTCACCGCTGCCCGCCTGAACGCCGCCAAAAACCTGCTTGCCAAATCCGCCTACTCCGTCGCCGAAATTGCCGAGCTGTGCGGCTATCAGGACGCTTTCTACTTCTCCCGCGTCTTCAAAAAAAAGCTCGGTCTCTCCCCTTCCGAGTTCCGGGAGGGAACGTTGGAGGAACGCCAGAGCACTGGGAGAACGTTGGGGATGCCGCCTTTCTGAGAAAGGCGCCTCCCCAAACCCCACCCGGAAAGCACATTGATCCACGCAATTAACCGCAAAAACAAACGTAACTCCCCGAATCTGGCGCGGTTCGGGGGATTTTTTGTCTGACAGAACCCCTCAGTCGCCTGCGGCGACAGCTCCCCTTTCAGGGGCACCCTGATCGTGTCTGACCGTTGCCTCCCCTGAAAGGGAGAGGTGTCCGCGATGCGGACGGAGGGGTTCACCAACGCAGAATTCGGGAACTCCAATGTATGGTTCCCGAATTCGTCGACAGGATGCGCGGCAGCAACCGGCTGTCGGCCCTGCCGACCGAAGAACCCAGCCGCTTCAATTTATGGCGGCTGGGTTCGTGTGCTGTCCGGCGGCAGCAAGTGGCCGTCGGCCCCGCCGACCGGCAGCGCCGCCCCGCAATCCGCAAGGAATTTGCGGATTCGAAGACTTCGGCCGCTTCAATTTATGGCGGCCGATAGTCGTCGCCTGAACCCGCGGCAGCAAGTGGCTGTCGGCACTGCCGACCGGTCAATATTGTCCATGAAACGGGCAACGTCATGTATGGCCGCGCGCGCGGTTTGGGCCTATAATGGAGGCACAGGCTCCGGAAAAGGCTTCCGGACGCGGCGACAACTTGAAAGGAGTCCGTTTTTCGTATGGAATTTGATCAGATGAACTGGATGGGCGTCAGCATCGAGCAGTATCCCCGGCTGGCAGGCGAGGCTGACGACACGGCGCGCCTTGCCCGGGCGGTTGAGGCCAACCCGCACGGCGTGCTGCTGTTTCCGAAGGGCGAGTATCTGCTGTCCTCGCCGCTTGCGATCGGCAACTGGTGCTCGCTTTTCCTGGCCAAGGAGGCGGTTTTCCGCGCCGTCCGGCCGATGAGCTACCTGGTGGAGTGGAATGGCGGGATGGAGAACCTGTTCCACGACTACGGCATGTTTATTCAGGGCGGCGTGTTCGACGGCGGCGCGGTTTCGGGCGGCCTGCGCCTGCGCAACATCCACCACTTCACCCTGCGCGACAGCTGGTTCAAGGACTGCAAAACCGGCCTGTGCGTGGGCGACCGAACCGACTACAAGAACTACGAGCTGTACGCGACCAACCTGTATTTTCGAAACGAGGTGGGCATTGAGGACAGCGTCGGCGTGTGCATCCCCAGCCACGCCGATCACTACCTGGACGGCGTCATCGTGGTGGACTACCAGACCGGATTCTACCTGAACTGCGGCAGCTGCTACCTGTCCAAGTGCCACTCCTGGGTCACGAACGTGATTCCGGATATGGAGAAAACCGTCGCCTTCGACCTGGCGGGCGGCGGCTGCAACACGCTCACCGACTGCTATGTGGACACCTCGCACGTCGGCGTGCGCGTGCGGGCGGGCAGGATTCGCATGAACAGCGTCTTCGGCTATCACAACGCCAGCGCCTACGGCGGCCGCAGCCACACCTTCATCTCCTATGAGACCGACCAGCCCTTTTATCTCAGCGGCGGCAGCTTTATCGGCGCGCCGGGCGCAGGCGACGTGTTCTTTAGGGGCGAAATCACTTCCAACGTACACATGCAGTGGGTGGACTGCCAGAACCTGACCGGCACCGAGGTGCTGGACGCGTGCGGCAGATAGGAGGCTCACATGGCGAAAACGGTACTGGTCACCGGCGCGGGCACGGGCATCGGGCGCGAGGCGGCGCTGGAGTTCGCGAAGGCGGGCTACGACGTGGCGCTTCATTATAACGGCAGCGCGCAGGGGGCGCAGGAGGCGGCCGAGGCCATCCGCGCCCTGGGCAGGCGGTGTATGACGGTGCAGGCGAACCTCACGCAGCTTTCCCAGCTTCGCGCGATGTTTGCGCAGGTCGGCGAGCGCTTCGGCGGGCTGGACGCGTACGTGAGCAACGCCGGACTGACCCTGAAGAGCCGCATCGAGGACATGACCGAGGAGGACTTCGACCTGCTGTGCGGCGTGGATCTGCGCGCCTGCTTTTTCGGGCTGCAGGAGGCCGAGCGGCTGATGAAGGCGAGGGGCGGCAGCATTGTGCTGATCGCCTCCAACCATGCCTATATGCAGCACCCGCTGTGCGCCGCCTACGCCGCCATGAAGGCCGCCATGCTCAAGCTGTGCAAAAGCGCGGCCATGGAGATGGGCAGGTACGGCATACGCGTCAACGCGATCGCCCCCGGCTGGACGGACACCGGCGCGGCGCGGCTGGGGCGGCGCGAGGATTCCTATTACCACATACCGCTCAGGCGCTGGTGCACCGCGCAGGAGGTGGCGCAGGCGGCGCTGTTCCTGTGCGGACAGTGGGCCGGGTCGATCACCGGCGCGGCGCTGACCATGGACGGCGGCGCGAGCCTGCAGACCGACCCGCTGGAGCGATACGGCTATAACGAAAGGGAGGACTGAAGATGAGCGAGCTCAGAGGAATCTGTCCGATTATCGCGACCCCCTTCACCGCGAAGGGCGCGGTGGACTACGACTCGATGGAAAACCTGATCCGCACGCTGATACAGGGCGGCTGCCAGGCGGTGACGCTGTTCGGCATCGCGGGCGAGTACTACAAGCTGACCGACGACGAAATGAAGAAAATGGCGCGGCTGACCGTCGATACCTGCAAAAGGTACGGCGGCACGAGCATCCTCTCCGTCACCCAGCACGCCGCGCAGGTCGCGGTCGAGCGCGCGAAGCTGTACGAGGAGATGGGCGCGGACAATTTGATGCTGCTGCCGCCCTTCTTCCTCAAGCCCGGACAGGCCGCGCTGTATCACCACATGAAGGCGGTCGCTCAGGCGGTGAGCCTTCCCATCATGGCGCAGTACGCCCCCGAGCAGACCGGCGTGGCCATCCCGCCGCAGGTCTACGCGCAGCTGTTCGAGGAATGCCCGAATATCAAATACTACAAGATCGAGTGCAAGCCCGCGGGCGCGTACATCTCCAGTCTGCTCGATTTGACCGGCGGGCAGGTGGGCGTGTTCCTGGGCAACGCGGGCTATCAGTTCATCGAGGGCTTCGACCGGGGCGGTATCGGCGCGATGCCCGGCTGCTCGATGTTCGATCTGTACCTGAAAATGTACGGCGAGTACGCGCGCGGCGACCGGGCGGCCGCGGCGCAGACGCACTCGAGCCTCATCCTGCCCATCCTCAATCACATCCGGCAGAACGTCGAAATGATCATCGCCTTCGAGAAGAAAATCCTCAAAAAGCGCGGAATCATCGAGTGCGACCTCTGCCGCGAGCCGGGCTTCGTCTCCGACAGGTACTACGACCGCCTGTTCGAGGAGCACTATGAGCGCATCGCGCCCCACTTTACCTGGAAGGAGGGGCAGGCATGACCGAAATCAGACGGCTGCCCATCCCCCGCTGCCTGCTGGCGGAGGGGCCTGTCTGGGACGCAAGGCGCAACCGCCTGATCGTCACCGACATCAACGGCAAAAGGCTTCACCTGCTCGACTGGGCCGCTCAGCGGACGCACACGCTGGCGCTGCCCCAGAAGGCCGGGTTCGCCGCACTGTGCGAGGACGGCCTGGCGCTGGGCATGGAGGACGGCGCGTATTTTCTGCCCGAGGAATGCCTTGCGGAAGAGGCGGTCGGCATGGAGGCGCTTTCGCCGCTGCACGCCCCGCAGGCCATCCCCGGCGCGCGCTTCAACGACGGAAAGCCCGGCCCGGACGGGCGGCTTTACGGGGGCACGCTCTGCCGGGAGGGACGCGGCAGGCTGCTGCGCATCGCCGGGGGACGGATGGAAACCGCGCTTGCGCCGGTGTCGATCTCAAACGGCCTGGCCTGGGCGGCGGACGGACGCACCATGTATTACTGCGACACGTATACCCATCAGGTGGACGCGCTCGACTTCGACGAACAGACGGGTGAACTGAGCAAGCGCCGCCCGGCCGTGGACTTTCACGACCTGCGGGCAGGCGCGCCGGACGGACTGTGCATCGACCGGGAGGGCAGGCTGTGGGTGGCCGCGTGGGGCGAAGGCGCCGTATACCGCTGCGACCCGAAAACCGGCGAAAAGGTTCGCGCCGCAGAGATCCCCGGGGCCAGTCACGTCAGCTGCACGGCCTTCGCGGGAGAAAGCCTTGACGCGCTCGTCGTCACCACCGGCCTGGTCGAGGGCGAGGAGGGCTCGGGCTATACCTACGCCCTGAAGCCGGGCGCGCGCGGAACCCTTCCCTTCCTCTTTACCCGAAAGGAGCCCCGCCATGAATAACAATACCTCGCCCGTCTGGAAAAAGCGCGGCACCCGGCAGGGACTGCTGCGAAACGCCCTGCTCAAGGCCATGGGCTATACCGATCAGGACATCGAAAAGCCGATCATCGGCGTCATCAATACCTGGGCCGAAACCAACCCCGGCCACGTACACTTCAGGCAGCTCTCCGAGGCGGTCAAGCGGGGCGTGTGGGCGGCGGGCGGCTTCCCGCTCGAGGTCAACACGATGTCGATCTGCGAGGTTTTCTTCGACCTGTCCAGCCTGATCTACCGCAACCTGCTCTCCATGACCACCGAGGAGCTGATCGCCCGGCATCCCTTCGACGGGGTGGTGCTCATCGGCGGCTGCGACAAGAACATTCCCGCCCAGCTCATGGCCGCCGTCTCGGCCAACAAGCCCACCATCTTCCTGCCCGGCGGCGCGATGCTGCCCGGCATGTACAAGGGCGAGCCGCTGTGCTGCGGCACCGACAGCTTCAGGCTCTGGACGCGCTACAGCATGGGCGAGATCGACATGGACGAGGTCGTCGCTCACGAGGGCTGCCTGTACGGAAGCGCCGGCGCCTGCCCCATCATGGGCACCGCCAATACCTGCCAGACGGTCGCCGAGGCGCTCGGCCTGGCGCTGCCCGGCAGCGCGGCCTGCATCGCGGTGTCCGCCGAAATGCTGCGCGTGAGCGAAATGACCGGGCGGCAGATCATGCGCCTGGTGCAGGACAACGTCTGCGCCCGCGACATCGTCACGAAGGACTCGATCGAAAACGCCATCCGCGTCCTCATGGCCTGCGGCGGCAGCACCAACCTGCTCATTCACCTCAAGGCCATCGCCCGGCGCGCGGGCATTGACCTCGACCTGATGGACTTCGACCGCATCAGCAACGAAACGCCGCTGCTGGTCAACGTCAAGCCGCACGGACAGTACTCGGTGGGCGAGTTCGGCCACGCGGGCGGCGTGCAGGCCGTTATGAAGGAGCTAGCGCCGCTGCTGCACGGCGACTGCCTGACCGTGACCGGAAAAACAGTCGCTGAAAACCTCGAAAAGGCGCAGTACGCCTTCAACCGCGAGGTGATTCGCCCGATCGACAATCCGCTGCTCCCCTACGGCGGCATCAGTGTGCTCCGGGGTAACCTGGCCCCCGGCGGCGCGGTGGTCAAGCGCTCCGCCGCCAGCCCGCATCTGCTCAGGCACCGCGGCCCGGCGAAGGTCTTCGACGACCTGGCGGATGCGGAAAAATTCCTGCTCGACGAGGACAGCGATATGACCTGGGATACCGTCGTCGTGCTGCGCGGCTACGGCCCCAAGGGCGCGCCCGGCATGCCTGAGTTCGGCAATTACCTGCCCATCCCCAGAAAGCTCTACAGGCAGGGCGTGAAGGATTTCGTGCGCATCACCGACAGCCGCATGTCGGGCGGCGCGTTCGGCACGGTGATCCTCCACTGCGCCCCGGAAAGCGCCGCGGGCGGGCCGCTGGCCGCTGTGCGCGACGGAGACATGATTACCATCGACGTGGATAAAAACCTGCTGCGGCTCGAAATCAGCGAGGAGGAGCTCTCCGAACGCCTGCGCCATGCTTCGCCCAAGGAGCACCCCGACGTCACGCGCGGCTTCGTACGCAATTTCATCGACCACGTTTTGCAGGCGGACGAAGGCTGCGACATGGATTATATGTAACGCTGCATGAAGGCCGGGCTTCCCGCGCGCAGCTTCGCTGCGCGCCTGCGGGGGCGGGCTACGCCCTCCCCCGCTCCCCCTCCCCCGGCACGCCTGGCTCCGCTCCCCCGCGCCCGGCGCGCACTGCGCGCCGGGCTTCCGCGCGCAGCTCCGCTGCGCGCCTGCGGGGGCTGGCTCCGCCCTCCCCCGCATCCCCTCCCACGGCTTGCTCCGCTCGCCCGCGCCCGGCGCGCGCGGCTCGCACCCC
>CAKUFI010000018.1 GCA_934647305.1 uncultured Clostridia bacterium
GGGAATCCCGGAAAACCGGAGAATTCGGGAACTCAAATTTATGGTTCCCGGATTCGTCGAGAGAACCGGCGGCAGCAGTTGTCAGTCGGCCCTGCCGACCGGGCACTGCCCGCCCGGAGGAAGTCGGCAGCGCCGACAGGAGTTTTTCGGGGAATCCCGGAAAACCGGAGAATTCGGGAACTCAAATTTATGGTTCCCGGATTCGTCGAGAGAACCGGCGGCAGCAGTTGTCAGTCGGCACTGCCGACCAGGCGCTGCCTGCCTCTCCTGCTTTTTTCGTATCATCCCTGCGGAAGAACCATCCGAGCACGCCGCCCACAAAGACGGGTTCGGGGTGGGCGGTGAATGGTGGGCGATTGCCAGAGAGCCTAAAAGGCGGATTACGCAGGAAGGTACAGAAAAACTCCATCGTAATTGCTTACGATGGAGTGTGGTGGAGGCGAGGGGGGTCGAACCCCTGTCCGAAAACCCAAGAATACGATGTTCTCCGAGCGCAGTCTGTGCTTTGACATTCCCGCCGCCGCGCTCCCGCAGACAGGATCGCGGCATGAGTAGCTTCATAAAATCCCACCCGGGGCAAAGCTTAGCCGGGCTGGTACCCCGTTTTTATGACGCCGGTGACTTACGCCGCGGGAGGCTTAAGGCCGGCGCTCACGGCATTAGGCCGCGAGAGCGAAATTATTCGTATTGTCAGTTAATGTTTAATTTCCCGTTGATAGGCAGTTCAGGGCTGCCGCTCGCTGATCGAACCCTCCAGATCCCCGTCGAAGCCATTTTCGCCCCCATGTCGCGCGTTATCCCCGATCGCGCATGGATCGCTCAATTTCGCGCTGAGCGTCGCGCCTGGCCATGTCGTCGCGCTTGTCGTAGTTCTTTTTGCCCTTGCACACGCCCAGCTGCAGCTTCATCCGCCCGTCCTTGAGGTAGACCTCCAGCGGCACGAGCGCGTAGCCCTGCTGCATGACCTGCTCGCGCAGCCTGCGGATCTCCGCCTTGTGCAGCAGCAGCTTCTTGGGCCGCAGCGGGTCGACGTTGTAGATGTTGCCCTGCTCGTAGGGGCTGATATGCATGCCGTGCACGAACACCTCGCCGTCCTTGACCAGGGCGAAGCAGTCCTTCAGGTTGCACTTGCCCTGCCTGAGCGACTTGACCTCAGTGCCGTGCAGCGCCAGACCGGCCTCGAGGGATTCCTCGACGAAGTAGTCGTGCCGGGCCTTGCGGTTCTGCGCGACGATCTTGATTCCTTCCCGCTTCGGCATACGACTCCTCCTTCCGATCTGTCTTTACAGTATACCACACGCCGGGCCGTTCGTAAAGCCCCTTTCGCGAATTTTCAGGCCCGGGTCGCGCGCAGAAAGCTCTTGAAGTGCGGGGTGAAATCGTTTATAATAGGGGAGAATAGAATCGGGAGGTCTGAAGATGCTTGGATTTGTACTGCTGGCGGCGTTTCTGGCGGGCGGCTGCGCGCTGATGGACGCGCTGTTTCGGCGGCAGGGGCGCATGACGCGGCTGTGGCTGGGGCTGAGCTGCGGGTTCGCGATGATGATGTGGTTTCCGTCGCTGTTCGCGTTCGCGCTGGACTTCACGTGGGTCGCGCAGGCGCTGGGCGCGGGTGTGGCCGTGGGCCTGGGCGCGTTTGCGCAGGTTAAGGCGCGTTTTCGGCGCGATTCTGACCTGCAGGAAGCGCCGCGAAGCGACAGGGAGCCGCCGGTGTGGCTGGTGCTGGCGCTGGTCGTGCCGTTTACGCTGCTGATGGGGTACCTTCAATACACGCACACGCTTCGGCCGGTCGACGGCTCGCTGCACGTGGGCCAGTCCACGTATGGCGACCTGAACCTGCATCTGGGCATCGCGACGGGCCTGAAGAACGCGAGCTATCCGCCCGAGTACACGATCCTGCCCGGGACGCTGCTGGGCTATCCCTTCCTGATGGACGCGCTGTCGGGCAGCATGTATCTGTGCGGCACGCCGCTTCGGTGGGCGTTTATCGTGCCGGGCACGCTGATGTCCGCGCTGGTGTTCTGGGGATACCTGATGCTTGCCTGGCGGCTGACTGGCGGCGGGAAGCGGGCGGCGGCGCTGTCATTTGTGCTGCTGTTCCTGAACGGCGGACTGGGCTTTTGCTACGTGCTGGATCAGGCCGGCCTCGATCCCAGCCGCCTCATTTCCTGCCTGAACGACTTTTACAAGGCGCCGGCCAACCTGGTGGACAAGAACATTCGCTGGGTGAACGTGATCGTGGACATGATGCTGCCCCAGAGGACGCTGCTGTCCGGCTGGATGATGGTGATTCCGGCGCTATGGATGCTGCAGGAGGCAGTCTCCTCGGGCGAGCGGAAGTGGTTCTGGCTGCTGGGCGCGTGGGGCGGCGCGATGCCGATGATTCACACGCACTCCTTCCTGGCGCTGGGCCTGATCAGCGCGGGCGTGATGGCGTATACGCTCGCGGAGGAGAAGAACCCGGCGAAGAAAAGGCGCCTGCTGGCCGGTTTTCTGTGCTATGGCGGGCTGGCCGTCCTGCTGGCCGCGCCGCAGCTTCTGACCTGGAGCGTGCCGCAGACGGTGAAGGGCGGGTCGCTGAGGCTGCAGTTCAACTGGGTCAACTGGAATGGCGGCGGCCTGATCGACGGCTACTTCTGGTTCTGGATCAAGAACGTCGGGCCGGTCTACCTGTTCCTGCTGCCGGGCGCGCTGCTTGCGAAGAAGCGGGGGAGGGCGTTCGCGCTGGGCGCTGGGCTTTTGTGGCTGGTGGCCGAGCTGATCCTGTTCCAGCCCAACGTGTACGACAACAACAAGCTGTTCTACGTGGCCTATATGACGCTGCTGCCGCTGGCGGCGACCTACCTTGTGGCGCTGTACGACCGGATGCGCGGCCTGCCCGGCAGGCGGCTGCTCGCGGGCGTATTCGCGATTGTGTGCGTGCTTTCGGGCGCGCTGTCGGTCGCGCGGGAGGTCAGGTCCGACTATCAGCTCTACAGCGCCGAGGCGGTGCAGGCGGCTCACTGGCTTGACGAGCACGCGCCTCAGGACGCGGTCGTGCTGACCAGCGACAACCACAACAACGCCGTCTCCTCGCTCGCCGGGCGCAAAATCGTCTGCGGCACGGCCAGCTTCCTGTACTATCACGGCGTGGACTACTCCGCCCAGCGTTCGGCGCAGCGGGCCATGTTTGAGCAGCCCGCGCAGTCGGCCGAGCTGTTCAGCCAGTACGGCGTGGACTATATCTATATCAGCGGCTACGAGCGCGCCAATTACGCCGTGGACGAGGAGACCATCGCGAACAGCTACCCCCTCGTTTATGAAAACGACGAGGTGAAACTGTATGCGGTCTCATCTCGGGCGGCCGGCAGGCTGAGCCTGCACCCACTGGCTACCGCCGGATAGCACACGAATCTGTCGGCCATAAATTAGAGCCGCCAGATTCTTCCTGAACTGAAGACTCGAGGCAGTGCCCCATAACCTGCTGCCGATCGGCAGGGCCGACAACCACTTGCTGCCGCGGGGGCCACACGAATCCGGGAAGCATAAATTGGACTTCCCGAATTCTTCGCGGTCGGAAGACTCGGGCATGTGCCCCACAAGGGCAACGGAGCTTACGCTCAAGGCTATTGCCCTTCGCCGTCACCCCGCCTGCCCTGCGAAAGCGCCTTTTTTGCGCTTCACCCACGCCCCGCCCAAGGCACTACTTCCCTGCTAATCTCGTGGTTCAGTTGGAATCGCCCCGTCTCTTTCCAAGCACCAAAAACTGGCTGGGCAGGAACGTATCCTTCTCAGGCCGCACCCACGGGACCGCGTTGAAAAGGGTAAGGGCCGGGCAGGGCCCGGTTCCACTTGCTGCCGCGGGGGCCACGCAACGCAGGCATAAGACAGGCATCGCAAGCTCCCCTGGTCCCTTTGGCGGCCGCAGCCGGAGCTGCATTGCGCGCAGTACTGCACTGCGCCTGAGGTTGCAGCATCTTACCGCGATACCTGAGCCTGGTCGGCGGTGCCGACAGCCGCTGGCTGCCGCCGGACAGAACACGAATCCGGGAAGCATAAATTGGACTTCCCGAATTCTTCGCGGTCGGAAGACTCGGGCATGTGCCCCACAAGGGTTACGGTCGCCTGTGAAAGCGACCAAGGGGCCAGGATCAAAAGCATGAACAGAAAGGATGGATGACATCATTATGGACGAACAGCTGATTGAGAAGGTTGTGGACGAGGAGTCGATCTACGAGGGCAAGATCGTGCATCTGCACCTGATGCGCGTGACGCTGCCCAGCGGCAAGCCCGCAAAGCGCGAAATCGTGCGCCACATCGGGGCGTGCGCGGTGGTGGCGGTGGATGAGGAGAGAAACGTGCTGCTGGTGCGGCAGTTCCGCGCGCCGCTTGGCCGGGTGACGACCGAGATCCCGGCGGGCAAGCTGGACTCGAAGAGCGAGGACCGACTGGTTACGGCCAAGCGCGAGCTGTCCGAGGAGACCGGCTGCGAGGCGGCAAACTGGGTCAAGCTCACCGACATGGTGACCACGCCCGGCTTCTGCGACGAGATGATTTCGATTTACCTGGCGACGGGCCTTACGCGCGGGGCGGCGCACCCGGACGACGACGAGTTCCTGGGCCTTGTGCGCATGCCCTTTGACGAGGCGATCGCGCGGGCGCAGGCGGGCGAGTTCCAGGACAGCAAGACGCTGTGCGGCCTGCTGCTGGCCCAGAGCAAACTGGAGGGCTGAAGTTGATTCGATTGAGCGAGGGCTGGAGCCTGACGGACGGAATCGTGCAGCCGACTGCGCTGGCGAAGCCGCAGGGCGTGGTGCGGGCGCTGACCGAGGCGGGGGTGCTTGCGGAGCCGGAAAGGGGCCTTCACAGCCTTTCCTGCGAGTGGGTGAGCGCGCGAAGGTGGACGTACGGGCTGACCTTTTCCCGGCCCGAGGGCGACTTGATGCGCGCCTTTTACCTGGAAAACCTGTGCGGCGAGGGTTGCGTGCGCCTGAACGGCAAAAAGCTGGCCGACTTCTGCGACCAGAACCTGTGGGTCGAGTGCACGGACGAGCTGCTTGAGGGCGAGAACCGGCTGGAGGTGGTGTTCGAGGCCAGGCTGCGCACGCTGCCCGGCTGGGACGCGCTGCCTGAGATCGGGCTGTGCGGCGATGTGTACCTGCACGAGAGCGAGGACGCGCGCATCGAGGCGCTTGAGGTGCTCTCGGGCGAGGCGGCGCGCGTTACCTGCCGCATTGCGCGCAGGCGGGGGCAGGAGTTCACGCTGCGGGCGCGGCTGCGGATGGACGGCGGGCTGCTGGCCGAGCGGGAAATTCCCGTGCGCCTGAGCGAGCGGCATGAGACGGTCTCCTGCGAACTGCCCCTCGCGGGCGCGCCCACATGGAGCGAGCGCGCGCCCGAGGAGGGGATACTCTGCCTCGAGGCGGCGCTTTTCCGGGGCGATACGCTGTGCGACGAGGCCAGTCTCGAGTTTGCGCGGCCCGATCGCCCGATCACGCGCGCGGTGCAGGTAGACGCGTACCGTGCCGACGCGCAGGCGGCGCTGCTGATGGAGCGGCTGGGGGCGCAGGCGTGCGTGCCGCTGCGGGGAAGGCCCGGGCGGCTGGTCGGCGGCCTGACCGGCGGAATTCCCTGCGCCGCGTATCGGCAGGGCGCGCCGTACAGCGCGATGCAGCGGGAAGGGCTGCTGAAGGAGCTGTGCGGTGGGGCCGAGTACTGGCCGCCGGAGGAAGCGATCGTGTGGCGGCTGCGCTCGAAGGTGTCCGACGAGCCGCCCGCCGAGGCGTGCGCCGCGCCGTTTGAGGCCGCGTGCCGGTACCAGCGGGCGATGCAGGCCGAAAACCTGCGCGCACTGGCCGAGGAAAAGCGGCTGCGGGGCGAGATGCTGCAGGTGCGACTGAACGACGCGGACTGGAAGGCGGCCTCCCGGGCACTGATCGATCAGGACGGCGTGGAGCGCGGCGCCTACTGGGCGCTTTCCCAGGCCTGGGGGCCGGCGCACATCTGCCTGCGCGAGAAGGGCGAGGGCGTGTTCGAGGCATACCTGCTGGGCGACGGGGCGGTTCGCGACGTGATGCGGATACAGGTATCGGCCTATGACGTGCGGGGCGGCCTGGTCAGCGGGTGGGAGTTCGTGGCGCTCAGCGAGGGAAACGGCCTGCTGGGCGAGGTGCACGCGCCCTTCCCCGAGGGGGAGGAGCTGCTGCTTCTGCGCACGGTGCTGCGCGACTCGCGCGGGGAGACGGTCGAGGTGTGCGACCGGCTGGCCTTCCGGGCGAGCGACGACGAGGCGAGGCTGCGCGCACTGACCGAAAGGCCCTGTGAGCTCGAGGAAACCGAAGCAGGCCTGAAAAATACCTCGGACGCGGCCTGCCTGTGCCTGCGCGCCGGGGACGAATACGGCTTCCTGCTGCCGGGCGAGGTCAGGAAGGGCGCACGACTGCGCGGGGCCGAGTGGATCAACCGGGAGGAATAGCCATGCTGCGGATGCTTTCGCGAATGCCCATCTTTCCCATGGAGGAAATCGAGACCGAGCGGCTGCTCCTCCGGCGCATGGAGATGCGCGACGCGCGCGACCTGTTCGCCTACAGCCGCGACGAGGAAGTGGCCCGGTACGTGCTCTGGGAGGCGCAGAAAAACGTGTCCGAGAGCCGCGCCTACATCAAGTTCATGCTGCGCAAGTACCGCGCGGGCGACCCGGCCAGCTGGTGCATCGTGCGCAAGGACGAGGGCCGCGTCGTGGGCACGATCGGCTATATGTGGTTTCAGCCCGAGAACAACGCCGCCGAGGTGGGGTACTCGCTCGCCCGCGACTGCTGGAACCAGGGCTTCATGACCGAGGCGCTGCGGGCGGTGCTGCGCTACTCCTTCGAGGAAATGGCCATCAACCGCATCGAGGCCCAGCACGAGGTGGGCAATCCCGCCTCCGGCGCGGTCATGCGCAAGTGCGGCATGCGCCACGAGGGCACGCTCAGGAGCCGCCTGTACAACAAGGGGCGCTACGTCGACGTGGAGCTCTTCGCCATTCTCAGGCAGGATTATATGGGCGCTCGGGCGCTGCCGGGGGAGAACGGGTAGCCGGTGAACCCCTCAGGCAGGCTGAGCCTGCACCCGGTTGCTGCCGCCTCTCCTGTCGTCAGGATGTACGATATTCAGGGTGCCTCCCCCGGCGAGCGGGGGCGTGGCGAAAAACGCCTGTATGAACGCTTTCCCCAGTGCGGGATGAGCATACAAACTTCGGTGGAGCCTCTCCCGGCCAGTGGGGGCGTGGCGAAAACGCCTGTATGAATGTTTTCCCCAGTGCGGGATGAGCGCGCTAACTTCGGTGGGGGCTCCGGGGGAGCGCGAAGCGAAGCGGAGCCTCCCCCGGCGAGAGAGCCTGCAATAAGGTATCACGCAGAATTCGGGAACTTCAATCTATGGTTCCCGAATTCGTCGCCAGACCCGGCGGAAGCGGGTTATGGGGCACATGCCCGAGTTTTCCGCAAACGAAGAATCTGGAGGCTTCAATCTATGGCCGACAGATTCGTGTGGCCGGCGGTAGCAAGCGGCTGTCGGCCCTGCCGACCGGCGAAATTGCGGAAAAGACGCAATTTGCGGATTGACATCCGGCCCAAAAACTGTTAGGATTATTACATTAAGAAATCAAGCTGGGAGGTACTCAAATGTATAAGGAAATTCTCTCCACCGCAAAGGATAAGATGGGCAAGACCATCAATGTGACCTCGTCCGAGCTGGCCTCGATCCGCGCCGGCCGCGCCAACCCGAAGATCCTGGACAAGATCCTGGTGGACTATTATGGAACGCCCACCCCGATCAACCAGCTGGGCAACATTTCCTCGCCCGAGCCGCGCATGCTGGTCATTTCCCTGTGGGAGACCAAGATGATCTCCGCGGTGGAAAAGGCGATTCAGAAGTCCGACATCGGCATCAACCCGTCCAACGACGGCAAGGTGATTCGCCTGGTGATTCCGGAGCTGAACGAGGAGCGCCGGAAGGAGCTGTGCAAGCAGGTGAAGAAGACCTGTGAAGAGGGCAAGGTGGCCGTGCGCGCCATCCGCCGCGACTCGATGGAGGCGGTGAAGAAGCTCAAGAAGGACTCCAAGATCACCGAGGACGAGCAGAAGCAGGCCGAGACCGAGCTGCAGAAGATCACGGACAACGCGATCAAGGAGCTCGACAAGGTGTGCGCGGACAAGGAAAAAGAGATCATGGCCGTATGACGGCGACGCTTCTGGGCCTGCCGCTTGAGGAGGCCGTGCGCCGCCTGCGCGAGGCGGGCGTGGAGCCGCGGGTTCAGTATGCCTCGGCCCCGCACGTCCGCGAGGGCGGTACGCTGCGCGTGATTCGCGTGCGCGGGGAAGAGCTGACGGCCGCGCGCTTTGAGGTCGACGCGCGTGAGGAGTAATATGTCGAAGGGTAAACGCACCCTGTGGCAGGCGTGGCACCGCATGTGTTCACGCCTACCTGTCTATTTTGGAAAGGAAGAGGCGGCCGCGCCAAGCGAACTGGACGAGGGCCGCATGCCCGCGCACATCGCGGTGATTATGGACGGCAACGGCCGCTGGGCGACCATGCGGGGCCTGCCCCGGAGCGCCGGGCATTCGGCGGGCGTGGAGGCGCTGCGCGGGGTGATTCGCGCGTGCGACGCGCTGGGTGTGAAGGTGCTGACGATCTACGCCTTTTCCACGGAAAACTGGAAGCGGTCGAGCGAAGAGGTGGGCGCGCTGATGAGCCTGCTGCTGAAATACTTTGCGTCGGAGATCGACGAGCTGTGTCAAAAGCAGGTGTGCATCCGCATACTGGGCGACGTGCAGGGCCTGCCCGAGGCGCAGCGGCGCGCGGTCGTTTCGGCGATGGAGCGCTCGCGGGACAACCGCGGCCTGCAGCTGAACATTGCGCTCAACTACGGCGGGCGGGCAGAGCTGACCCTGGCGGCGCGAAAACTGGCCGAGAGGGCGCTTGCGGGCGAAATAAGCCCCGAGGCGATCGACGAGGAAGCCTTTTCGCAGGAGCTGTATACCCGCGGCCAGCCGGACGTCGACCTGCTGATCCGCACCAGCGGCGAAATGCGCCTGAGCAACTTTCTGCCCTGGCAGACCGCCTATGCCGAGATGGTGTTTACCGACACGCTCTGGCCGGACTTTACCCCCGAGGATTTGAAACACTGCATCGCCGTCTACCAGTCTCGCGACAGGCGGTTCGGCGCGGTGACGACAGGAGAAGTGAAGAAATGAAACGTGTGATCACGGGCGCGCTGTGGACGGTCATGCTGGGAGTCATGTGGTATTTCCAGGGCACGGTCATGCGCGTGATACTGGCGGCAATGATGATCGAGGGCATGCGCGAGATGTACTGCGCCTATAATCAGCACGGAGACCACACCTACTGGTGGCCGGGGATGCTGTTCGCGGCGCTCTCCATGCCGGCCTACCTGTTTTTCGGGTGGGAGGCGGCCTGCGTGCTGATGATGCTGTGCTGCATACTGGGCATGACGTGCGTGATACTGCATGGCAAGGCCGACTTCAGCGCGCTGATCGCGACGGTGTTCCCGCTTTTGTATCCGGGGATGATGTTCCTGCTGCTGTTCAGGATGCAGGACTTTCAGGTAGCCCGGTACAGCTCGCTTTCCATGCTGCTGGTATTTCTGGTGCCGGCGGCCTGCGACGTGGCGGCGTATGAGGTGGGCTCGCGCGTGGGCAGGCGCAAGCTGTGCCCGGAGCTGTCCCCCGGCAAGACGGTCGAAGGCGCGGCGGCGGGCCTTGCGGCGGCGATCGCGGCGTCCGGCGCGATTTCGGCGCTGTATCCGGCGCTTCAGAGCCTGGCGGGCGAGCTGCCCGAGGCGGTCATGCCGCCCATGTGGCAGATGCTCCTGCTGGGCGCGGTGGCGGGCTTCGCGGCGCAGATCGGGGATCTGGTGGCCTCGCTGGTCAAGCGGCGCTGCGGGATTAAGGACTACGCGCAGATACTGCCCGGCCACGGCGGGCTGATGGACCGGATGGACAGCTCGCTTCTGTGCACGGTGGCGGTGTTTGGCTACTTCTGGGTGTTCAGTCAGGTGATATGATGAGAAAACTGGCGATACTGGGCAGCACCGGGTCGATCGGGCGGCAGGCGCTGGATGTGGTTTCCCGCTATCCCGATCGGTTTTCAGTGTACTCGCTGGCCGCGCACGCGAGCGCGGAGGCGCTGTTTGAGCAGGTTCGCGCGTTTCATCCGGAGCGCGCGGGCCTGGTTTGCGTCCCCGAGAAACTGCCCGGGGACGTGAAGGACGCGTGCGCCTGGCGCTTCGGCGAGGACGTGTGCTCCTGGGCGGTCGAGGGCGCTTCCGACGCGCTGGCCGCGGTGGTGGGCATTGCGGGGCTGCCGTCGGCGCTTGAGGCGCTGGAAAAGTGCGAGCGGCTGCTGCTGGCCAACAAGGAGGCGCTCGTGACCGGCGGCGAGCTGGTGATGGAGAAGGCGCGGCGGCTGGGCAAGAAAATACTGCCGGTGGACAGCGAGCACTCGGCGATTTTCCAGTGCCTGCAGGCCAGGGGGAACAACCCCGTCCGCAGGCTGCTGCTGACCGCGTCGGGCGGGCCGTTCCGCACGCTTTCCCGCGAGGAGACCTACCGCGCGACGGTCAGGCAGGCGCTTGGACACCCCACCTGGAAGATGGGCGCGAAGATCACCGTGGACTGCGCGACGATGATGAACAAGGGCCTGGAGGTCATCGAGGCGCATCACCTCTTCGGCGTGCCGCTGGAGAAGATCCAGGTGGTCGTACACCCGCAGAGCGTGATCCACTCGATGATCGAGTTCGAGGACGGCGCGATTCTGGCGCAGCTGGGCAAGCCCGACATGCGCGGCCCGATCAGCTACGCGCTGGGCTATCCCGAGCGCCTGCCCTATGGCGGCGAGCCGATCGACTGGACGAGGCTGTCCTCGCTCACCTTCGAGCCGCCCGACCTGGACAAATTCCCCTGCCTGAAGCTGGCCTACCAGGCGCAGGCGGCGGGCGGGACGCTGCCCGTGGCGCTCAACGCCGCCAACGAGGCCGCCAACGAGGCCTTCCGCCAGGGACGCGTCTGCTTCGGCCAGATCAGCGAAATTGTGGACGAGGTATTAAATCACACCGACCGCCGAAACATTTCCTGCGTGCAGGACGTCTATGAGGCAGACCGCCTGGCGCGCGAGGCGGCGGGGGGAACGATAGGAACGTTCGAGAGGCGGCCTTTCTGAGAAAGGCCCCTCTCGAGCTCTCCCGGAAAGCACGATGATCCACGCATTGGAAAACGTGAAAGAAGCGTGGTTCCCCGAATGGAGGGCGGGCTGAGCCTGCACCCACCTTCTACGGGTTCTATCGACGACCGTTGGCCGCCATAAATTGAAGCGGCCAAGGTCTGCGGATTTCCGGAATTCTCCGGAAATCACAGGTCGGCGTTGCCTCCACCAGCTGCCGCGGGGGCCGCACGAATCTGTCGGCCATAAACTGGAGCCTCCAGATTCTCCGTTTACGGAAGACTCGGGGCAGTGCCCCACACGCGCCCAAGCGGCGCAAAACGTTTCCCGGAAGGAGTTATTATGAACATCGTCTATATCCTGATCGCAATTCTGATCCTCGGGTTCATCATCATGGTGCACGAGCTGGGCCATTATACGGTGGGCAGGCTGTGCGGCCTGGGCATCGAGGAGTTTTCGATCGGCTTCGGGCCGAAGCTGGTGCAGTGGGGCAAGGGCATCAAGTACACGCTGCGCGCGCTGCCCATCGGCGGCTATGTGCGCTTTGTGGGCGAGGACGCGGACAGCGAAGATCCGCGCGCCTTCAATAATGCCCCGGTCTGGAAGCGGTTTCTGACCACGCTGGCGGGCGCGTTCATGAACTTCGTGCTGGCGTACCTGGTGACGCTGGGCATTCTGCTGTTCATGGGCGTGGACTACTACATGCCGCTGGTGGGCAGCGTGATGGAGGGCATGCCTGCCGCGGAGTACGGGCTGCAGGCGGGCGATAAGATCACTTCAGTGGACGGCACACAGGTGCCCTACACATACGAGGGCTATCAGCAGATGAGCGCGCTGCTTAACGCGCACGACCAGACGACCGACCTTGTGCTGGGCGTAGACCGCGGCGGCGAGCAGCTGACCGTGACCCTGCCCATGCACGAGAACGAGGACGGCAGTCATTCGGTGGGCTTTTACATCGGCTACGAGCGGCTGCGCATGCCCCTGGGCGAGGCGCTGCCCTACGCGGGCGAGTACCTGTGGAACATCGGCAGGGTGATCCTGACCTCGCTGAAAAACCTGGTGTTCAGGGGCGAGGGCGCGAAGGACATGATGGGCACGGTGGGCATCGTGGGCGAGATGAGCAAGGGCATACGGGCCGGCTTCGAGATGGTGCTCAACTACATCATACTGATTTCCTTCAACCTGGGCGTCATGAACCTGCTGCCGCTGCCCGCGCTGGACGGCGGACGGCTGGTGTTTCTGGCGTTTGAGGGCATCTTCCGCAAGCCGGTGCCCCGGGGCAAGGAGGCGGTCGTGCACCTGGTGGGCATGGCGCTGCTCTTGATCCTGATGGTGGTGCTGACCTATCAGGACATCGCGCGGCTGATTACGGGAGGCTGAAGGTGAGGTATACGCTGTTCGGCATGGACGCGCGGGAGCCGGAAGGGTGCGCGCGCATGCTGCGTGAAAAGGGTTATTCGGGCGTGACGATCGGGCGCGCGGAGTCGCGCGTGGTCGAGGCGCTGGCCGAAAACGGCCTGACATATGATCTCTCCGCCGGGGCGTTTTCCCTGGGCGGAGGGTTTTCGCGTCTTGCGCAGGACTGCGAGGGAAGGCAGTGGCGCTGGTTTTCCTCCGGCTGCCCGAGCGACGAGGCAATGCGCCGGGCGCGGCTTGCGCAGTATGAGGAACTGGCCAGTGCGCCGGGCGTGCGCGCGGTGATGCTGGACGGGGCGCGGTTTGCGTCGTTCGCCTCAGGCGAGGGACGGGACGCGTTTTTCACCTGCTTCTGCCCGACGTGTATGCGCGCGGCGGAGGAGCTGGGCTTTGACCCCGAGCGGATGCTGCGGGGGGCGCGCGCCTTTTACCGGTTCACGCAGACCGGCGAGGGCGACGCGCAGGAGGCGATTTCGGGCATCGGCGAGTGGCTGGCCTTTCGCGAGGCGAGCGCGTCGGCCTTCCTGACCGATTTTGCCAGGGTCGTACACAGGCAGGGGAAAAAGGCCGGGGCGTTCGTGTTCGCGCCGTCGCTTGCGCGCTGGGTGGGCCAGGCGAAGGCGGGGGAGTGCGGACTGGACATTCTCTCGCCGATGATCTACAGGAAGTATCCGTATGACGAGGGGCCGGCCTGCCTGAACCATGAATGGGCGGGGCTGCTTGACCTGATGACCGGGAAAACCGGCCTGACGCGGGAGGAGGCGGCGCGGCTTCTTCACGCGCCCGAGCTGCCGGAGGATGTCCTGCGGGACGGCTTTCCCTGCAGGCAGGCGGGGATCGAGACGGCCAGCCTGAACCGGGCGGGCAGGCGCTATCTGCTCGCGCCCATCCTGCAGCTGGAGGATGGGGAGGCGCTCGAATGCCTGCGCGCGGCCCGGGCGGCGGGGGCGGACGAGCTGTCGCTGTTCGCCTATCAGTCAAACGAGAGTACGCCCGATCTGCGGGCGCTGAAGGAGGAAGAGGTATGACCAGACAGGTGAACGTGGGCGGCGTGCTGATCGGCGGGGGTGCGCCGGTGTCGGTGCAGTCGATGACCAACACGGACAGCCGCGATTTCGAGGCGACGATCGCGCAGATTCGGGCGCTGGCCGAAAACGGCTGCGATATTGTGCGCCTGGCGGTGCACGACGAGGCGTGCGTCAGGACGCTGCGCCGCCTGGCGGACGAAAGCCCGGTGCCGCTGGTGGCAGACATCCACTTTAACCACAAGCTGGCGATCGGCGCGCTGGAAAACGGCGTGGCCAAGGTGCGCATCAACCCGGGCAACATCGGCGGGGAGAAAAACGTGCGGGAGCTGGCGGACTGCCTGAAAACGCATCACGCGCCGGTGCGCATCGGGGTGAACTCCGGCTCTCTTGAGAAGGACGTCCTGAACAAATACGGCGGGGTGACGGCCGAGGGCATGGTCGAGAGCGCGCTTTCCCACGCGAGGATGCTGGAAAGGTGCGGGTTTGAGGACATCGTGCTCTCGCTCAAGGCGACCGACGTGCGAAAGACGGTCGAGGCGTATCGCCTGGCCAGCCGCGTGTGCGACTACCCGCTGCACGTGGGCGTGACCGAGGCGGGCACCCCGGGCATGGGCAACACCAAGAGCGCCATCGGCATCGGCGCGCTGCTGCTGGACGGCATCGGGGACACGGTTCGGGTGTCTTTGACCGGCTCGCCGCTGCCCGAGCCCGAGGCGGCGATTGAAATCCTCCGGGCGCTCGGCCTGCGCGCGGGGGTGGACGTGATCTCCTGCCCGACCTGCAGCCGCACCTGCATCGACGTGGCGGGCATCGCAAAGCGCGTGCAGGAGGCCACGAGGCAGGTCAAGACCCCGCTCAGGGTGGCGGTCATGGGCTGCGTGGTCAACGGGCCGGGCGAGGCGCGCGAGGCCGATCTGGGTCTGGCGGGCAGCAAAACCGGCGGCGCGCTGTTTGTGAAGGGCGGCAGGGCGCGCGAGGTGAAGGGCGACCTGTACGAGGCGCTCATGGACGAAATACGCAAGAGGATTTGACGATGGACGACGGATGGAAGGTGCTTCTCAAGGGCGAGCTGGGCAAGCTGGCTCCGCTTTTGTCCTTTGACAAGGTGCAGGTCAACCGCGCGGCGACGAAAATGCACGTCATACTCAACTCGCTGGAGCTGATCCCGGCCGACCAGTACCGGGCGCTCGCGCGGGCCTTTTCGGCGCAGTTTCCGGGGTTCCAGGTGACGCTGAGCGTCCGCTACCCGGCGCTTGAGGACAGCGTGCGGGAGGATCTCGCGCCCTACCGCGCGTTCCTGCTGGACATCGTGGGCCAGGAAATGCCGGGCGCCAGACCCTACCTGCATACGGCGGTCTGGGCGCTTGAGGAGGACACGCTGACCATTTCCCTGGCCGACGAGGTGGGCGCGCAGCTGCTGGAGAAGAAGGGCGTGCCGGCATTTTTAGGCGGCCTGATGAAGGAGATGTTCCACGTCGAGTGCCGCGTCGTGCTGTCGCTGACCGGCGACGAGAAGGCGCGCCTGGCCGCCATCGCGCAGCAGCAGCAGGAGAAGGAGGAGCGGCTGGCGCAGATGATGTACACCCCCGCCAAGCCCAACCCCAAGCAGGAGGCGATGAAGCGCCTGCTCTACGGCCGCACGATCACCGGCCCCAGCGTGCCCATTTCCGAGGTCACCGAGGACGCGGGGCGCATTACCGTCGTGGGCGAGGTGTTCAGCTATGAGGAGCGGGCGATCAAGAACGACACGGCGCTGCTCATGACCTTCGCCGTGACCGACTATACCGGCACGCTGCCCTGCAAGATTTTCGCGGCCACGCGCGGGGGCGACGACGAGCGCGCCATGCACGAGATCAAGGCGCTGGCGGCAGTGCTCAAGGAGGGGCCGTATGTGCGGCTGCGCGGGCGCTATCAGCAGGATCACTTCACCCACGAGATGACCGTGATGGTGGACGACATCATGCGCGAAGATAAGCCCACCCGCAGGGACACCGCCGAGCGCAAGCGCGTCGAGCTGCACATGCACACCCAGATGAGCACGATGGACGGCCTTTCCTCGGCCAGCGACCTGATTAAGCAGGCGGCCAAGTGGGGGCACCCGGCAGTGGCCATCACCGACCACGGCGTGCTGCAGGCCTTCCCCGAGGCGTTCGGCGCGGCCAAGAAGAACGACATCAAGCTGATTCCGGGCTGCGAGGGCTACCTGATCGACGATGCGGCGCAGGTGGTCGACCTGCCCGACGAGCGCGCGCTGGCCGACACGCCTTACGTGGTGCTGGACGTGGAGACCACCGGCCTCAACGTGGCCACCGACATGATCATTGAGATCGGCGCGGTGCGGTTTGAAAACGGGGCGGAGGTGGCATCCTACTCCCAGCTCATCAACCCCGGCCGGCCGATTCCGGAGAAGGTGGTCGAGCTGACCGGCATCACCAGCGGCATGCTGACCGGCATGCCCGCCATCGAGGACGTGATACATGACTTTGCAAGGTTCTGCGAGGGCGCGGTGCTGGTTGCGCACAACGCCTCCTTCGACATGGCCTTCTTCGACCGCGCCTTCAAGGCGGCCGACATCCCCTTCGACCACCCCAAGCTGGACACGCTGACGCTGGTGCGCAACCTCTACCCTGAGCAGAAGAGCTTCAAGCTGGGGGCGATGTGCAAATTCCTGGGCATCGACCTGACAAAGGCGCACCGGGCGGTACACGACGCGCGCGCCACGGCCGAGATGCTGATGATCGCGCTCAAAAAGCTGCGCGAGGAAAAGCACGTCATCACGCTGTCCGAGCTCAACACGGTGTTCGTGGGCGACGCGGGCGGGCAGGCCTATCACATCATCCTGCTGGCCTATAACCAGCAGGGCATGTTCAACCTGAACCGGCTGGTCAGCGAGGCGCACCTTCACTACTTCCACCGCACGCCCCGCCTGCCGCGCGGCCTGATTCGGCGGTACCGCGAGGGCCTGATCATCGGCAGCGCCTGCGAGGCGGGCGAGCTGTTCCGGGCGGTGGTGGCGGGCAAGGATCAGAAGACCCTGCGCCGCATCGCCAGCTTCTACGACTACCTGGAAATCCAGCCCATCGGCAACAACCAGTTCATGATCCGCGAGGGCACGGCAAAGGACGAGGAGGCGCTGCGCGAGTACAACCGCGTGATCGTGCGCCTGGGCGAGGAAATGAACCTGCCCGTGGTGGCGACCGGCGACGTGCACTTCAAAGACCCCAAGGACGCGATCTTCCGCGCCATCATCATGAACGCCAAGGGCTTCGAGGACGCCGATCAGCAGGCGCCGCTCTATTTCCGCACGACCGACGAAATGCTGGAGGAGTTTGCCTACCTCGGCCCGGAAAAGGCGATGGAGGTGGTGGTGGACAATCCCAACAAAATCGCCGACCGGGTCGAAAAGGTCAGCATCTTCGTCAAGCACCCCGAGGGCAAGGAGACCTTCCAGCCCTTCTGGCCGGAGGCGGAGAACTTCATCCGCAGCGAGTCGCTCCGGCGCGCGCACGAGCTGTACGGCGACCCGCTGCCCGAGATCGTTCAGGCGCGGCTGGACAAGGAGCTGGGGTCGATCTGCGGCTACGGCTTCTCCACGCTGTACAATATCGCGGTCAAGCTGGTCAAAAAGTCGATGAGCGACGGCTACATCGTCGGCTCGCGAGGCTCGGTCGGCTCGTCCTTCGTGGCGCACATGACCGGCATCACCGAGGTCAACGCGCTGCCGCCCCACTATGCCTGCCAGAAGTGCCACCACGTCGAGTTCGACGTGCCCGAGCAGTACACCTGCGGCCTCGACCTGCCGCCCAAGAACTGCCCCGAGTGCGGCACGCTGATGATGAAGGACGGGTTCAACATCCCGTTTGAGGTGTTCCTGGGCTTTAAGGGCGACAAGGTACCCGACATCGACCTGAACTTCTCGGGCGTGTATCAGCCGGTGGCGCACAACTACGTCAAGGAGCTCTTCGGCGCGAAGCAGGTCTACCGCGCGGGTACGATCGGCACCGTGGCCGAAAAGACGGCGTACGGCTATGTGCTGAAATACCTGGAGGAGCGGGGCATCAACGTCTCCAACGCCGAGAAGGAGCGCCTGGCGGCCGGCTGCACGGGCGTCAAGCGCACCAGCGGCCAGCACCCGGCGGGCATGGTGGTCGTGCCCAAGGACTACGAAATCTACCAGTTCACCGCCATCCAGCACCCGGCCGACGACCAGACCACCGAGACCGTCACCACCCATTATGACTTCAACTCCATGCACGACGTGCTGGTCAAGCTGGACATACTGGGCCACGATGACCCGACCATGCTGCGCCAGCTGCAGGACCTGACCGGCATCGCGCCGCAGAAGGTGCCTCTGGACGATCCGGATGTGTTTAAGAGCATCATCTCGCTGTTCAGCAGCCCCGAGGCGCTGGGCGTGACCAAGGAGCAGATCCGCTGCGAGACCGGTACGCTGGGCGTGCCCGAGTTCGGCACCAGCTTCGTGCGCGGCATGCTGATGGACACCAAGCCCTCGTCGATGGAGGAGCTGATCCGCATTTCCGGCCTGTCCCACGGCACCGACGTGTGGCTGGGCAACATTCAGGACATCGTGCGAAACGGCGTCGCCACCCTGAAGAGCGCGCCCTGTACTCGAGACGACATCATGAACCAGCTCATCGCCTGGGGCGTGCCCAGCAAGATGGCCTTCGACATCATGGAGTTCACCCGAAAGGGCAAGGCGGCCAAGGCGGGCGGCGTGTTCAAGGAGGGCATGGAGGAGGCCATGAACGAGGCGGGCGTGCCCAAGTGGTTCATCGACGCCTGCCGCAAGATCGGCTACATGTTCCCCAAGGCGCACGCCGTGGCCTACGTCACCATGGCCCTGCGCATCGCCTATTTCAAGGTGTACTACCCCACCGAGTACTACGCCTGCTTCCTGCACCGGAACATCGAAAAGTTCGACGCGTCCCGCATGGTCGGCTCCAGCGACTACATCAAGAAGCTGCACGACGAGCTGGACGACCTGCCCAAGCACGAAAAGGAGAAGGAGGCTGACACGATCACCATCCTCGAGTCGATCGTCGAGCTGCTGGAGCGCGGCATCGAGTTGCTGCCGGTCGACGTGTACAAGTCCGACGCGGTGAAGTTCCTGATCGAGGCCCCGAAGAAAATCCGCGTGCCGCTGTGCGCGCTGCCCGGCGTGGGTGAAAACGCCGCGATCAACCTGGTCAAAATCCGCGAGGACGGGCCGTTCATCTCCCAGGAGGACATGGTGCGCCGCAAGGTCGGCAAGTCCGTCGTCGAAACCCTCCGCGTCAGCGGCGCGCTCGGCGACATGCCCGCCACCAGTCAGGTCTCGCTGTTCGACTTCTGAAGAACGCTGGGGAGGCTGACTTTCTGAGAAAGTCACCTCCCCAGACCCCACCCGGAAAGCACTCTGATCCACGCAGGAAAACGCAGAGGAGAAGCGCACATCCCCGAATGAGGCGTGGGTGCAGGTTGGGTAACGAAGCATGTGAAAGGAACAAAAGAGACCTTTTCAGGTTTCTCCTGAAAGGGGAGCTGTCGCTACAAGCGACTGAGGGGTTCACAGACGCAGAATTCGGGAACTTCAATTTATGGTTTCCGAATTCGCCGATAGAATGCGCGGCAGCAAGTGGGTCTGGGCACTGCCCAGCAGAAAAGCCGCCTCTCGATCGTTCTTCCCCGCCTTCGCGCATATACTATGAATGCAGGCGGAAGGAGGCGGTTTGAGAGATGAGAGGCGTGGTTGCGGTATGCGCCGCGGAGGCGGAGGATTTCTACGGCTCGATTGCGGCGGGGCGGGAGCTGGCCGACCGGGCGAAGGCGCCGCTGGTGCTGCTGCTGACGCAGAGTCCGGGCGAGGCGAGGGCGCAGAGCCTGGAGAAGGCCATGGAGCTGGCCCGGCGGTACGACGCGGAGCTGCACGTCCGGTATACGGAGCACGCGGAGGAGACGGTGCGCGAGCTGGTGGACGAGTGGCGGCCGCTGCGCGTGCTGTGATCGAGCGGCAGACGGGAGGAAAACGCAATGGATACAAAGGAAAGAATACTGGTCAGCGCGTGCCTGCTGGGCGTGCCCTGCCGGTATGACGGAAAAAGCGTGCCCTGCGAGGGCGTGATCTGCCTGAAGGAACGCGCGCAGCTGGTGCCGGTCTGTCCGGAGCAGCTGGGCGGCCTGGCCACGCCCCGAACGCCTGCCGAGCGCAGGGGCGAGGCGGTCGTGACGCGCGACGGGCGGGACGTGACGGCGCAGTACCGGCGCGGGGCGCAGGAGGCGCTTCGCCTGGCCAGGCTTTTCGGCTGCACAAAGGCCATCCTGAAGAGCAAGAGCCCGTCCTGCGGCTGCGGCCTGATCTACGACGGCAGCTTTTCGGGCAAACTGGTGCCGGGCGAGGGTGTGACCGCACAGCTGCTGCGCGAAAACGGCGTCGAGGTGCGCACGGAGATGGACGCGGATCGCTGACCTGGCCGCGGCGCGGCTCGGAAACATAACCCCTGAGGGTTTTGATGGACCCTCAGGGGTTTTGACAGGATGCACAACCGAACGCGCCACAGGCGGGGTGTGGAGCACGGCCTCGAGTTCTTCACTCCACGAAGAATCTGGCGGCTCTAATCTATGGCCGACAGATTCGTGTCAGAACCGGCGGGAGCAGGTGGGACCGGGCGCTATCCGGAGTCGGCAACGCCGACTATTAATCCGCAAGGAAGCTTGCGGATTCGCAGAATTCGGGAACTCAAATTTATGGTTCCCGAATTCGTCGACAGAACCGGCGGCAGCAACCGGCTGTCGGCCCCGCCGACCGGCAGCAGGTGGAACCGGGCACTGCCCGGCGGACAAACTTCGGTGGGGGTCTGGGGGAGCGCGAAGCGTAGCGGAGCCTCCCCCAGCCGAGGCGGGCAGCGCCCGCCCATCAATCCGCAAGGAAGCTTGCGGATTCGCAGAATTCGGGAACTCAAATTTATGGTTCCCGAATTCGTCGACAGAACCGGCGGCAGCAACCGGCTGTCGGCCCCGCCGACCGGCAGCAGGCGGAACCGGGCACTGCCCGGCTGTCGGCCCTTCCGACCGGCGGCAGCAACCGGGTGCAGGCTCAGCCTGCCTGGAGGGCGACGGCGGGCATGTCCGACACGGCGTGGATTTCGTACTCAATGCGCACGTCCTCGGTGCGCCCTGCGCGCTTCGGGTTGAACCAGCAGGCGTCGATTCCCGCGCGGTTCGCGCCCAGTATGTCGCTGGTCAGACTGTCGCCGATCATCAGCGCGCGGCTGGCGGGCACGCCGAACTGCTCGAGCGCCTGCAGGTACATGTGCGGCTCGGGCTTGGGATGGCCGGTTTCGCTGGAAACAAGCATGCCGCGCAGATAGGGGCGCAGGGGCGAGGCGTCGAAGCGGCGGTGCTGGATGTCGCTGATGCCGTTGGTCAGCACCATGATGGGCAGGCGCGCGCTGATTTCCCGTACGGCCTCGAGCGCGCCGGACAGGGGTATGCACTGGCGGGAAAGCGCCTCGGAGTAGAGGTCGGTGCATTTCTGCGGGTCGCCTTCCACCTGGTAGTAGTCCAGCAGCTCGCGGAAGCGGCGCACGCGCAGCGCCTCCTGCGTAATCAGGCCGCGGTTGTAGTCCAGCCAGCAGGCCAGGTTCAGCCGGCTGTACACCTCGGGCGCGTCCGGGGCAAGGATGCCGATCTCAGGCAGCACCTCGCGGATGGCGCGCGCCTCCGAGGCGTCAAAGTCGTACAGCGTGTTGTCCGCGTCCATCAGAATCAGATCATACTTGAGCATGGAAACCTCCTCGGGGGATCGCCTCGACCGGTAAACAAATGAACAGTGGGCGCAAGGCTCACTGTTCATCAGTGTGTCGATTGGATCAATTAGCGGCGATGCGCGGCGAAGCACTCGCTGCAGTAGATCGGACGGTCGTTCTTCGGGATGAAGGGCACGCGGGTGGGACGGCCGCACTCGGCGCACACCGTCTCGTACATCTCGCGAGCTTCACCATTGTTGGTCGCGCGGCTTGCCTTGCGGGCATCGCGGCAGCTCTTGCAGCGAGTGGGCTCATTCTGGAAACCCTTTTCCGCGTAGAACGCCTGCTCACCGGCGGTGAACACGAATTCCTTGCCACAGTCTCTGCAAACCAGCGTCTTGTCTTCGAACATTGGAATATCCCCCTGCACTTGTAAAAATCGGTTGCCAAGGCTCAGCTGACCTGGTCTTTGACCCCACACTCGCCGGCCGGGACGTTCGCTCATGAGGCGTATGCCTTCCCACTACTGATCCTCTCAGCTCGATGGCTGGCCGGACTTACTTCTAAGCCGCACCATGCTCGCCGGGACTTTGCCCGGTTTACGTGGATCGTTTCGCCTGCGACTGGCATCGACTTGCAACCACAGACCCGCTCCCTGCAACCGAATTCTATTATACAGCATCTCCGCGCAAATTGCAAGAGAAATTTTACCGCCGGTTTACTTTTTTTGCGGGAAAGCGCCGGATTGCCCGCGCGGGGGTGAAGGGCGGGAAAGCGCGGAAAAAGCCTACGGAAAAAAGTGGGAAAACTGTCGGCTGTGCATGGAAAACCGTTGGTTTGTTGCCGAAATCCGTTGTATTTTGCATTGAAAAACGCGCGCAGTTGAATTACAATGTGTATATTATCGATAAGAGATGGGGGAAGGTTTGTGGCGGTTGCTCAAGTTAGAAAAAAACAGAACTCGTTCCGGTCGTATTTCAGCCGCAATTACGATTTGTACCTGCTGCTGATTCCAGGTCTGGTGTATGCGCTGATCTTCAAAATCCTGCCCATGCTGGGCATTTCGATCGCCTTTGTGGACTACAACATGTTCGCGGGCTCCAATCCGATCAAGGCGATACTCAACTCCGAGTTCGTCGGCTGGAAGAACTTCGCGCGGGTGTTCCGCAAGGCGGAGTTTCTGCAGGCGCTGAGGAACACCTTCACGATCAGCTTCATGAAGATCGTGTTCGTGTTCCCGCTGCCCATCCTGGTGGCGCTGGTGATCCACTCGATCGGCTGCGCGCGGTTTAAAAAGACGGTGCAGACGGTCATTTACCTGCCTCACTTCTTCTCGTGGGTGGTGGTGTCCGGTATCTTCATGTCGATCCTGTCGAGCACGGGCATCGTGAACACGGCGCTCAAGAACTGGGGACTGATCGACGAGCCGGTGCTGTTCTTCATGGATCACGGCGTGTTCAGGTGGCTGCTGGTGTTCACAGACGCCTGGAAGGAGGTCGGCTGGGGCACGATCGTGTACCTGGCCGCGCTGACCGGCCTGGACCAGGAGCTGTACGAGGCGGCGGTCATCGACGGCGCGAAGAAGATGCAGCAGCTGTGGTACATCACCCTGCCCGGCATCCTTTCCACGATCATCATGATGCTGATTCTGCGCGTGGGCTCGGTCATGGACGCGGGCTTTGGCCAGATTCTGGTCATGTACAACCCCACGGTCTACAAGGTGTCCGACATCATCCAGACCTACGTCTACCGCATCGGTCTGGGCAAGATGGACTTCAGCCTGGGCACGGCGGTCGGCCTGTTCAACTCGGTCGTCGCGCTGGTGCTGGTGGTGGGCACGAACATGATCAGCCGCCGCACGGTGGGCAAGAGCATCTGGTAAAGGAGGGGGAGTATCCATGGCGATTGTGGAAAACAAACGGCCGATACACTATGTGGTCGACGTGCTGAAATACCTGTTTCTGATCCTGTTCGCGCTGGTGACGCTGCTGCCCTTCCTGAACCTGGTGGCCAAGGGCCTGTCGGGCGAATCGGCGGTCATTTCGGGACGGGTGCTGTTCTGGCCGATGAACCCGACACTCAAGACCTACCAGTACGTGCTCAAGGGCAATTCGTTCTTCAACGCGTTCAAGGTCAGCGTGTTTCTGACCGTGTTCGGCTCGGTCGCGGCGGTGATCGTCACCTCGATGACGGCGTATCCGCTCTCCCGGAGCAACCTGCGCGGCCGCAAGGGCTTTCTGTACCTGTGGGTGCTGATCATGCTGTTCAACGGCGGCATGGTGCCCAACTACATGCTCTACCGCATGCTGGGCCTGATGGACACGATGTGGTGCCTGATGCTGCCCGGCCTGGTGAGCGTGTACAACATGTTCCTGATCAAGAACTACTTCGAGACCCTGCCCGACTCGCTGGAGGAGGCGGCCCGCATCGACGGCGCGAACAACCTGACCGTGCTGTTCCGCATCATCCTGCCCATCTCGCTGCCCATGCTGGCGACGATCACGCTGTTTTACGCGGTGGGCTACTGGAACGACTACTTCACCGCCCGCATGTACATCTCCAGTCTGAACAGGCGGCCGCTGCAGCTGTACCTGTACGACCTGATCAACAACGCGCTGCAGCTGATGAACGAGGGCGCGGACGGCAATACCGGCGCGCTGTCCGCCGACGACGTGATGAACCTGACCCCCGAATCGGTGCGCGCCGCGGCGATCACGCTGTCCACCCTGCCCATACTGATCGTGTATCCGCAGCTGCAGAAGTACTTCGTCTCCGGCATCGTCGTCGGCTCGGTGAAGGGCTGACGCTTGGGAACGTTCGAGAGGCGGCTTTTCTGGGAAAAGCCGCTCTCGAGCTCTCCCGAAAAGCACATGCTACCGCTCTATGAGGACAAAGGTTAGTATAAAAACCTTTGTTTCCTCTATCGTACAGCGGTTACGTCCTGAGATGACATCTGGTCGTTTTACCGGGGAAACCCGGCGAAATAGAAAACAAAAAGGAGAACCTGACCATGAAGAAGACCCTGTCCCTCCTGCTGGCGCTGTGCCTGATCCTCGGTGCGTTCTGCGGCGCTGCCTCCGCCGATCCCGAGTACAAGGGCGAGCTCAAGTACCTGATGGGCTACTGTGCCACCGACCCCAACGAGGAGCCCCCGGCCAAGAAGATCGAGGAGCTGACCGGCTACAAGGTGACCTACTACATGCTGCCCAGCGAGGGCGCGGACGAGAAGCTCAACCTCGAGCTGAGCTCGGGCGCGGAGTACGACGTCATCCGCATGAACAAGAACCAGTTCTATACCCTGGCCCCCAAGGGCGCGCTGATGGACATTTCCTCCTACCTGGACGGCACCACCAACCTCAAGGGTATCATGAACGACCTGGAGTGGTCCGCCGCGAAGGTGGGCGACAAGCTGTACGGCATTCCGCAGTTTGACGCGCACTACGTCTCCGGCGGCATCGCCTTCAACACCCGCCTGTTCAAGGACGCGGGCTTCGAGCTGGACGCGGAGAATCCCGACCGCCAGCTGACCCTGTCCGAGTTCGTGGACGTGCTGCGCAAGGTCAAGGAAGCGAATCCCGACGTGATCCCCTACGTGGGCAACGCCGCGATCGAGCCCACCTTCGCCTCCGCGTTCGGCATCGTCACCCATGACTGGCAGCCCGACGTCGACGGCAAGATCGTCAACCGCTTCTGCCACGCCAACATGAAGGAGTATATCGCCTTCATGCACAGCCTGTACGAAGAGGGCCTGATCGACGTCGAGTGGCCCGTGAACAAGGGCGAGAACATCGACCAGAAGTTCACCACCGCGAAGGCCGCCGCCCGCAACCAGGGCTGGGTCTGCACCCACATCGTGACCGCGCTGCAGGAGTCCACCGGCGACGAAATGGACTTTTTGTGGTGGCTCAGCGACGAGGACGGCAACGCCCGCGTCGCCGCCAACAAGGGCGTGACCGGCTACGGCGCCATCCCCACCACCTGCAAGCAGGTGGACAAGGTGATCGACTTCCTGGATCTGCGCGCTGATCCCCAGATCTTCCTGGAGAGCTTCCTGGGCGTGGAAGGCGAGCAGTGGGAGTACCGCGATACCGACGGCGACGGCGTGCAGGAATACTGGCCGCTGCTGGGCGAGGAGCACAACCCCGGTTTCACCGCCTGGTTCAACGGACACTACTTCAACATCGTCAACTCCCCCGCCTCCTTCACCGACATGTGGCTGTGCCGCGCGCGTAAGGGCGCTATCCAGTATGCCGCGACCGTGAAGCAGAACGCCTTCCCGCGCGAGAACTGGGTCGACTCCCCGCTGGCCTACGCGCCGCCCATGGAGTCCGTCTCCAAGTACACCCAGTCGCTCAACACCCTCACCAACGACTACATCCTCGAGTGCATCGCCGGCACCCGCAGCGTGGATGAGTTTGACTCCGTCATGGCCGAGTTCCTCTCCGAGGGCGGTCAGGACATGATCGACGAGGTCAACGCGTACGTCGAGGCCAACCCCGAGGTGCTCGCGATGAACTCCGTCGCCGACATCACTGAGTCCAACATCTACAAGAAGTAATCAGGCGACACTTTGGCGGCACGCTGCGCACTGCAACAGGGGCGGCGTGCCGCTCTTTTCGTGGAAAAAGGCAGACGCTGTGCGTACATTGATAACGAAAAAGACGATGAGACTTTACAAAAACAGGAATGTGCGGTACAATACCCACGAGAGATAAAAATGGAGGCGAGAGGCATGCGCTGCCTGATTGTGGAGGACGAAAAGCAGGTGCGGGAGAGCATCGCGGAGCTGGTGCCCTGGGCGCGGCTGGGGTTTGAGGCCCCGCTGACCGCCGCAAGCGGCCTGGAGGCGCTGGAGATCCTGCGCGCCGAGCGACTGGATCTGGTCATCAGCGACGTGCGCATGCCGCACATGAACGGCGCCGAGCTGCTCAAGACCATGCGCGGGGAGGGCCTGGAGACCCCCTTTCTGTTCATCAGCGGCTATTCGGACAAGGAATACCTGATGACCGCCATCCGCTATCGCGCGGTGGATTACCTGGAAAAGCCGGTGATGATCTCCGAGCTGGTGGCCAGGATTCACGCGCTGTTCGAGCGGCCGAGCGCCCCGAAGAGCTGGGTGACCGCGCATGAGCTGTTTGAGCCGGGAGCCAGGCTGCCCGCGCTGTTTGCCGGGGCCAGGCAATTTACGGTCGGCGTGCTGCTGGTCTCGCAGGACGGACTGCAGCTGACCAGTCAGCAGCTGGATCGCATCGTGCGCGCCTTTCACCGGGAGGCGCTGCTGGAGAGCGAGTCGAGCGAGCGGTCGCTGCTGGTCGTGGCTCAGACGGAGCGGGAGGCGGACTTTCAGGAGCTGGTGGACGCGCTCAATCACGCGGGCGGCGGGTACGCGCTGTGCCTGAGCGAGCCGGTCGAGGCGCTGGAGCAATTGCCCGAGGCGTACAGCCAGGCGTGCGAGTGCGCGACGCTGGCCTGGATGCGGCCGCTGCGCGGGCTGCATCGGTTTGCGGATCAGGCGGATACGGTGCGGGCGCTGCGCGAGGAAGCCGCGCGGGCGGTCGTCGAGCCCTGTGAAAGGCGGATGTGGCCGCTGGCCGTGGACGCGGCGCGGGATGCGCTGGAGAGGCTGCGCGCGGCGGAGGGCCTGACCCGGCGGGACGCGCTGGCCGTCCTTGAGGCGATAACCGGGGCCGTGGGCGCGGAGGGCGCGGAAAGGCTGGGCGAGTGCGCCTGCTTTGAGGAGGCGGCGCAGCGTACACTGGAGGCGGTCGAGGCGAGCGCGCAGGCGCAGATGACCCGGCTGCTCGCGCCCGGCGTCGCGCAGGCGATCGAATACATCGCGGGACACCTGGACGGCGCGCTGCCGGTGTCCGAAATCGCGCAGGCGGCCTACCTTTCCCCCTCGCACCTGAACTTCCTGTTCCGCCAGGGCGTGGGCGAGTCGATCAGGCAGTACATCATCGCGATGCGCATCGAGCGGGCCAGGCGCCTGCTGCTCAGGGGCGCGAGCGCCGCCGAGGCCGGACGGCAGGTGGGCATCGCCGACGAGGTGTACTTCTCGAAGCTGTTCAAGAAGACGACCGGGAAAACGCCCAGTCAGTACGTGAAGGAGGAGCCGGAGGGCAGACATGCGTGGGAATCGGAAAATTGAGCGGCTGTCCATCCGCTGGCGGCTGATCCTGATTACCTTCCTGGTCATCGTGCTGGCGGTGGTGATCATCGCGGTGTTTCTGAGCCTGCAGAGTTATCGCGCGCTGAGCAATCAGCTCATGGAGGCGCACGGCCAGCTGGTCAGCTTCTCGGCCGAGAGCATCTCCAACCGGATTGACGAGGCGCTGCGCGTGGCCGACCTGGTGCTCAGCCAGGGGCGGGTGACCGGCGCGCTGACCAGGGCCGAGTCGCGGGAAAGCTATCCGCTCTCGGAGCAGCTGGACGACGCGAAGTGGATCACCGACTTCCTCAAGAGCCTGCAGGACAGCTCGAACCTCGTGCGGGTGAGGCTGCAGCTGTGCGGCGACACGCTGTACGCCAACGAGCAGATCAATTTCTTCCGCATGCCGCAGGAGGAGCGGGCGCGCCTGGGCAACCTGATGCGCGAGGGACGCTTTTACGAGGTGCAGACGGGCACGTTCGACTACATTTTCAGGAACCCGCGCCGCGTGCTGAGCGTCATGCGCACGGCGGTCGGCGGCCGGTCGTTTTTTACAGTGATCGGGGCGGTGGCGGTGGACGTGGACGCGCAGGAGATCGAGGGCCTGATGCAGGGCATACTGGTCAACGAGGGCGACGCCGCCGTGCTCTACAACCGCGAAGGAAGGGCGATCTATGCGCTGGGCGACGATTCCCTGGCCGCGCTGCCCGCCGCCGGGGGCGAAACGGGGCGCTGGATGAGACAACCCGCCGCGCTTGTGTACGAGCTGCCGGTCGGGCCGGACGGCTGGACGCTGTCCTATCGCGTGCGCTCGGACGCGCTGTATCTGCCGGTGCATCGGATGATGCTGAACATGCTGTGGGTGCTGGCGGCGGCGCTGGCGGTCGCGCTGGGTCTGGCCGTCGCCTCGGGCACGGCGCAGAGCCGCAGGCTGCTCCGGCTGGCCCGCGCGATGGATCAGGTGCGAAGCGGCGAGATGAGCGTGCGGGTCGAGGAGGGCCCGGGCAACGAGATCGGGCGAATGGAGCGCTCGTTTAACTTCCTGCTGGACGAGCTGCAGCAGTCGATCGAGGCGAAGCTCTCCGACGCGCGGCAGCTGGGCCTGATGGAGCTGCGGCTCCTTCAGAGCCAGATCAATCCGCATTTCCTGTACAACACGCTCAACCTGATCTGCTGGCGGCTGACCAAGAACGGCGACGAGGAGGGCGCGCGCTATGTGCAGGCGCTGGCCCAGTTTTACCGCATCGGCCTGAACCACGGCAAGGAGCTCATTGCGCTGGAGGAGGAGCTGCGGCACGTGCAGCTGTACGTGGAAATGCAGAACTTCCGCGTGGACGGCAAGATTCGCCTGAGCATCACGCTCACGCCCGACTGCAGAAGGGTGCTCATGCCGGGCAACATCCTGCAGCCGCTGGTGGAAAACGCCATCAACGCGGGCATTCTGGAAAAGCCGGAGGGCAGCGGCACGGTGGCGATCGACTGCCGGAAGGAGAACGGCGACCTGGTGATCGTGGTTTCGGACGACGGCGTAGGCATGGACGTGGCGGCGATGGAGGAGCGCCTGCGCGGCGAGTATACGCAGGAGCACTACGGCGCGTGGAACGTACACAAGCGGCTGCTTCTGCGCTACGGCGAGGGCTACGGCCTGCGCTACAGCCTGAACCCGTCGGGCGGCGTGGACGTGCGGGTGCGCCTGCGGGCGTAGCCCCCCCCCCCCGAGCCTGCGCCCCTCTCCCCCTTTTCCGAATCGCGGGACGCGTAAAACAGTCAGCCCTCCGTATGCGCCGAAGCATACGGAGGGCTTTTCAGGCCGGACGTTTTCTATTTCTTGACGAACCTGGAGAACAGAGCGTCCAGGCCCATATCAAGGAAACAGTCCGCAAGATCGATAAACAGGTTCATCACACAATCGAGCATGGCGTTCTCCTCCGAATCTATGTTTTGCGTGAGGGGTTACTTTGCGGCCGGCCTCGGGCGGTGCTTGCCCGCCATGGCGATGGTGCACACGTCCACGAAGGCTGCGCCGCCGGCGAGCAGGGCCTGGGCGCAGGACGCGGCGGTACTGCCGGTGGTCAGCACGTCGTCAACCAGCAGCACGCGCGGGCCGGGGAGCGGCTTTTTGCACTCGAAGGCGTTCTGGAGGTTCTTGCGGCGCTCGGCAGTGGACAGCATGGCCTGCTGTTTGGTCGAGCGGACGCGCTTGAGGTCGGTGAAGACGGGGATCTTCAGCTCCTCGGCGATGGCCTCGGCCAGCAGGAGCGACTGGTTGTAGCCGCGCTGATACTCGCGCTTGCGGTGCAGCGGCACAGGCGCCACGCAGTCGTAGTCGGTCAGCTCGTGCGTGACCAGCAGGCGGCACAGGTCGTCGGCCAGCGGCTCGGCGAGCGTGGGCAGCGAGGAAAACTTGAACGCGTGAATCACGCCCTTGACTGGCGGCACATAGGGGTAGGCCGCAAAGGCGCGTCGTATGCCGGGCATGTCCGCGCCCCCGGCCTCGTACAGGTCGAACAGGCGATCCATCTTCTCCCGGCAGCGGTCGCACAGGAAGTCCTCGTGCTGATTGCCGGTCATGTCTCCGCAGCCCAGGCAGCGGGCGCGGGTGGGGTAGAGCAGCCCCAGTACGCGGTTAAATACTTTCTTAATCATACTCACTTGGCGCGCAGCGCGTCGGCCTCCTGAAGTCGTCGTTGCAGGTCGCTGTAACGGGTGTAAATGCGGTTGTTCTGAACCATCTGGGCCACGCAGCCCTCGCGGCCGACCAGCACGGCCAGCCTGCGCGCGCGGGTGACGGCGGTGTAGAACAGGTTTCGGGTCATCAGCATGGGCGGCCACGACCATACCGGCAGCACGACCGCCGGGAACTCGCTGCCCTGGCTCTTGTGCACCGAGATGCAGTAGGCCAGCTCCAGCTCGTCCAGGTTTCCGTCGTCGTACACGGCCACGCGTTCGTCGTCGAAGGTGACCTCCACGTCGCCGCCGTCCTCATCGACGCCGGTGATGAAGCCCATGTCGCCGTTGAACACGCCCACGCCGTTTTCCAGGTCGCGCTTCCACTCGAGCTGGTAGTCGTTGCGGGTCTGCATCACCTTGTCGCCCAGGCGAAACAGCGTCTCGCCGCGGGTGCGCTCGTTTTTGCCGTAGGCGGGCGGGTTGAGCGTCTGCTGCAGCAGCCTGTTCAGGTTCCACACCCCCAGGTCGGTCTTCTTGGTGGGGGAGAGCACCTGTATGTCGCGTATCGGGTCAAGGTTCATGTAGCCGGGCAGGCGGCGGCTGACCAGCTGCAGGATCGAGTCGATGGCAGCGGCCTGACTGTCCCTGCGCTCGATGAAGAAGTCGGTGTTTTTGCCGTTCAGGATGGGCAGCTCGCCGCGGTTGATGCGGTGGGCGTTCTGGACGATCATGCTGCCGCCCTCCTGCCGGAAGATTTCGTTCAGGCGAATGACCGGCAGCACGCCGCTTGCGATCAGGTCGCCCAGCACGTTGCCCGCGCCCACCGAGGGCAGCTGATCCGCGTCGCCCACCATGACCAGGCGGGTGCCGGCCGGCAGCGCGAGAAGCAGGCTCTTCATCAGGAAGATGTCCACCATCGACATCTCGTCCACGATCACCATGTCGCACTCGAGCGGGTTGTCCTCGTCGCGGGCAAAGCACCCCTCGTCGCCGGAGAACTCCAGCAGCCGGTGGATGGTCTTGGCCGGGCAGCCGGTGGCCTCGCTCATGCGTTTGGCGGCGCGGCCGGTCGGCGCGGTCAGCAGCACCTCGCCCCGGCGGCTCATCAGCTCGATGATGCACTTGATGCCGGTGGTCTTGCCGGTGCCCGGGCCGCCGGTGATGATGGTCAGCCCACCGGTGACCGCGGCGATCACGCCCTGGCGCTGTTCGGCGCACAGGCGCACGCCCTCCTCGCGCTCATACCGGGTGATCTCGGCCTCGGCTGCCCCTTCGTCCATCGCCGCATCGCACGAGGCGGAAAGCTCGGTCAGCCGGCGCGCCACCTGCGCCTCCGCGTCGTAGAACGAGGCGAGGTAGACCGCGGTATAGTCCTCAATCGGCGTTTCAACCAGCTGCCGGGTGAGCAGCAACTGGCGCATGGCGCGCTCGATCAGCGCCTCGTCCGCGCCCAGCAGCCGCGCGGCCTGCTCCAGCAGGATTTCGCGCGGCAGGTACATGTGTCCGCTCGCCGCGCCCGCCTCGCTGAGCACATACTTGACCCCGACCGTCAGGCGCATCTCCGACTCGGCCGGAAAGCCCATCGACAGCGCGATGCGGTCGGCCGTGCGGAAGCCCACGCCCACGATCTCGTCCACCAGACGGTAGGGGTTGCTCTGCATCACCTGCTGCGTGGCCTCGCCGTAGCGCTTGTAGATCTTCACGGCCAGCGCGGGGGAGATGTCGTATTTCTGCAGGAACATCATCGTGGTGCGGGTCTCAAGCTGCTCGTGAAAGGACTCGGCGATCTGGCGGGCGCGCTTGGGGCCGATGCCGTCCACCTCGGTCAGGCGCTCCGGCTCGTCGGTCAACACCCTGAGCGTGTCCACGCCGAACTGCTGCACCAGCAGCTTGGCCGTCGAGGGGCCGACCCCTTTGACCAGCCCGCTGGCCAGGTATTTCTCGATGCCGCTTCGGGTCGTCGGCGCGACCGACTCGCACAGGCTCACCTTGAGCTGGCGGCCGAAATCGCGGTGCTCGTCCCATTCGCCGGTCAGGCGCACGTGCTCGCCCGAGGCGATCAGCGGCATCACGCCCACGGCCGCGAAGCGATCCTTCTTGTCGTCCAGCTTCACGCGGATCACGGCCCAGCCGTTTTCCTCGTTGCGGAAGGTTACGTCCTCGACCGTGCATTCAAAGACAGGCATCCGATTTCCTCCCATCAGGGAATCTGGCGATAGTCGCCGATTCCTCTCAGCATGCGGCGCAGGGCATAGCGCGCCCGCGCGGTTTTCTTCATCTGTGATTCCAGCGTGCGGTAGGTCATCGCGGCCTGGCTGAAGGTGCGCTCGTCTGGCTCCTGCGCGCTGTAGGCGGCCAGGGATACGGCCCGCGCCACGTCGATCAGCGCGGCGGGCGCTTCGCCTGACTTGACCAGGCGGCTGGCGAAGGCGACCGGCGATTCGCCGCCCTGCGGCTCGATCGACTCGAACGCCAGGAGAGACAGGATCGCGCGGTACCACAGCATCAGCCTGCTGGACGCGTCCTTCTCCTTCTGGGCCAGGCGCTCGGGCTGGGTGGCCTTCGCGCGCAGTATGGCCAGGCAGGTGAGCGCCGCGAGCAGCATAAGGATCAGCAGCGCCCACAGCCAGGCGCGATTTCTGCGCCGGTTTTCAGGCGGCTGATTGTCGGGCGAATCGCTCTCGTCCGGCTGGTTTTCCGGCTCGGGCGTGGGGGTGGCAAGGCCGTCCTCCGGCTCGGGGGTCGGGGTGGACTCACCCGCCTCCGGCTCGGGCGTGGGCGTTTCCTCGAGGGTATCGTCCATCTGGGGCGGCACCTCAGAGGGAGCGGGGTCGGGCGTGGGGGTGGGGGTCGGCTCCGGCGTGGCGGGGGGCTCGAAGGACGAGCCGCCCGTGCCCTCCGGGCTGTCGCTCTGGCCGGGCGTGGGGTCGAAGCTGACCCAGCCGATTCCCTCAAAGTAGATCTCGACCCAGGCATGCGCGTCGATTCCGCGCACGATGGTCTCGCCGTCCGCCTGCGCCCTGACCAGGTAGCCCTCGACGTACCGGCTGGGCAGGCCGGCCAGCCTGGCCATTACCGCCATCGCCGAGGCGAAGTAGGTGCAGTAGCCGCTGCCCTGGTCGAGCAGGAAATAGCTCACGAAGTCGCGCCCCTGCGGCGGGTAGGGCACGTCGGTCGCGTAGGCGTAGTTTGCGCGCAGGTACTTCTGGATGGCCAGCGCCTTTTCAAGCGGCGAGTCGATTCCCTCGACCACCGACATCGTGAGCCAGTAGACCTCGTCCTCAAGGCCGCTGGGCAGGTTCATGTACTCGCTTTGGATTCCCGCGTAGGACGAATCGCCCAGCTGCGCCGCCGCGTCGAAGCGCGCCGTCAGCTCGCTCAGGTCGCCCGTCAGGCGGTAGGCGGTGAACGAATAGCCGTCGCCCGGCTCCACGTCCCGCGCGATGAACACCTCGCCCGCGTCGTTAAAGTAGGCCGCCTGGTCGAGCGGTATGCTCAGCGACTGCAGTCGGCTGGTGACGAACAGCGTGGACGTGCCCGCGTGCAGCAGCTCGACCGACACCTCGTCCGGCTCGACGCAGCCCTCCAGCGGGCCCAGCTTGTCCAGGTCGAAGATGCGCGTCAGCTTGTTCTGCCGCGTCGGGTCGATGAAAAGGTAGCGGCTGTTGACCGTGTTGTCTACCCAGCTCGCGCCAGTATAGGTGCGCTTGACCGAGCCGCGCAGCAAAAGGTCTGAGTCGGTCGTCACGCGCATGATCTCGTCCTCGCGCGGGTCGGCCGGGCCGCCCAGCGTTTCGCCCAGCGGCTGATAGCCGTCGCTTGCCACCGTGTAGACCGCGCGCGGGTCATTGAACAGGAAGTAGTCGTAAAACACCTTGCGCACCTTGTCGGCCGCGTCCACCAGCGGCTCCCAGGTGATCTGCCGACTGGGCACCAGCAGCACCGCCAGAAGCGCCGCCGCCAGCACCAGGGGCAGCGCCCGCAGCGAGGCCGGGCCGTCCTTGTAGGAGCGCGCGTAGAGCAGGCCCAGCGCGATCAGGCCGGGCAGAAGCTGCCAAACGCGGATTTCGCCGCGCAGGAACCAGCAGCCCATCATCACGAACAGAAACAGCAGAAACGCCGGATACACGCCGCCGCTCATCCGCGAAAACAGAAACGCGATGAAGGCCGCGAGCAGCGACACCGACACGATCAGCGCCCCGGCGTGCTCGGCCAGCGAGCCTTCACCCGAGGCCAGCAGGCGCGTGAGCGAGCGAATCGTCCCGCTCGCCTGGGACAGCATCGCGCCGCCCCGCAGCCGGTCGAGAATCACCGCGCCCACCAGCGCGCATCCGCATGCCAGCAGCGTCCATTTGTTCAGCCGCATCAGCGTCATCACCGCCACCATGCCCGCGCACAGGCCCAGCACGGCGAAAAACGTATGGGGAATCTCCAGCGCGCCCAGCATGGTCAGCGCAATCGACGTCCCCAAAAGCAGCGCCGTCAGCGCGCAGGCCAGCAGGTCGGCCAGTTTGTTGAATCGTTGTTTCATGATGAGTTGCCTTTCGTCAGGCGAAGCCCGCCCGAGGGATCAAAGCCTGAGGTTTGATTTATTCGCGGTAAGCGCGGCATTTCAATCCACGTCCCGCGCAGAAGCACATTGTTATGCAGTGTGGTACAATTTCATTCACTCCACGTCCTCCGTGGAAACACATTTGTTATGTGGTTTGGGGAGAAAGTCAGCGTTGCGAGAAGTGTTTTCCCGCCGCCTTTCATTCGGGGAACCGCATTTCTGCCTTGCTGTGCAATATGTGGATCATAGTGCTTTTCGGGAGAGCTCGAGAGGGGCTTTTCTCAGAAAAGCCGCCTCTCGAACGTTCCCCAGCGTTACCCTGCCTGGACGCCCTGGGTGGCGAGCTGGGCGAGCAGCTCCTGGGGCTCGCCGGAAGCGGAGGAGACCAGGCAGACCCTGACCATCAGTCCCTGCTGTCGCATGCGCAGGGCGAAGTCGGCGGTCTGGCTGCTCAGGCGGGAGGTGACCAGCACCACGCCGCCGGTGCGCTGCATGCGGCGGGTTTCCAGCGCGAGAATCTGCTCGAAAGGGTAGGGACAGTCGAACTGGACAAAGGCCAGGCGGCTGAGTATCGGCTCGAACTGGGCCGGAAACTGCGCGGACAGCTCGGTGGGCTGCTGAGAGTGCAGCGGCATGCGAACCGGATAGCCCGCGCGCAGCTGGGCGAACACGGCCTCGCCCGCGGCCTCGCACAGCCTGTCCTCGAGCGAGGCGACCTGCGAGGCGGTCGCGCTGACCGGGCTCAGGTCGAGCAGCACCAGCGTGTCCGGCCGGGCGGATTCCTCATAGGTGCGCACCATCAGCTCGCGCTTGCGCATGGACAGCTTCCAGTGCACCTTCTTGAGCTCGTCGCCCTCCTGCCAGGCGCGCACGCCCGCGGGGGAGGAGGTGTCCTCGGTCATGCGGATGCGCGCCTGCGGGCCGTTTTCACCCGGCTCGATGGGCATCGTCTCGCCCTCGCGGCTGACGCGGGGCAGCACGGTCACCTCGCCGCCGCCGTCCCGCACGCGCCGCCTGAGCGTGAACAGGCCGAACACGTCGGTCACGCGCAGCGCGCTGACGCCCACCTCGCACACCCCCCTGTGCGGACAGGCGACCGAATAGCGGTACTCCCTCGCGTGCATCGGCGGCAGGCTGATCGTCATCCAGCCCAGCGTGCGCGACCCCGACGCAGCCATCTTCAGTTCCAGCTGGCCGATCGGCAGGGGACTGCCCCGGCGCACCGATACGCGCACCGACACGCTGTCGCCGCGCACCACCTGGCTGCGGGGCAGAATCACCTGCGCCCGGGTCAGGAAAAGCGCGCTCAGGGCGCTGAGAAAGCCGCCCAGCAGCAGGAAAAGCAGCATCAGAAACAACAGGTAATACGCCGTCGTTCCGGTGGACAGCGCGACAAGCAGCAGCGTCAGCGTCAGCACCAGAAGGGCGAGCGCCCGCCTGCTCATCGCCTGACCGGCACCTGTACGGAGCCGATCACACTGGACAGCACGCGCTCGGCGGTCATGCCGCGCATGCGCGCCTCCGGACTGAGGATTACGCGGTGGGCGAGCACGGGCAGCACCATCTTCTGCACATCCTCCGGCGCGACGAAATCGCGTCCCTGAAGCAGCGCGCGGGCCTGTGCGCCGCGGAGCAGGAAGATCGCGCCGCGGGTGGACACGCCCAGTTGAAGCGAGGGATTTTTGCGCGAGGCTTGGGCGATCTGGGAAATATAGGCGCGAACCTCCTTCGAGGAATACACCTGATTGACCTGCTCCTGCAGATCCACCACGTCCTGCGCGCTGCAGATCGGCCGCAGCTCCTCCATCGGGTGCGCGCCGCCGGTGAAGCGCTCCAGGATGTCGGCCTCTTCCTCGGGCGTGGGATAGCCCAGGTTGACGCGCATGAAGAAGCGGTCGAGCTGCGCCTCAGGCAGGGGATAGGTGCCGATAAAGTCGAGCGGGTTCTGCGTCGCCAGCACGATGAACGGACGCGGCATCAGATAGGTCGTGCCGTCCACGGTGACGTGCCCCTCCTCCATGACCTCGAGAAGCGAGGACTGGGTCTTGGGCGAGGTGCGGTTGATTTCGTCGGCCAGCACGATCTGGCTCATGACCTGGCCGGGGTGGAACTCCATCTCGCCGGTCTTGAAGTTGGCCATGGTGAAGCCGGTGATGTCGCTGGGGGTGATGTCGGGCGTGAACTGGATTCGCTTGAAGGTACAGTCCAGCGACCGCGCCAGCGCCGAGGCCAGCGTGGTCTTGCCCACCCCGGGCACGTCCTCGATCAGTATGTGGCCGCGGCACAAAAGCGCGATGAGCATCAGCTCCACCGCGTCCTCCTTGCCCACGACCACCTTGCCGATATTCTGCTTGAGCAGCTGCGCCATTTTCTGAGCGTTTTGCATTTTGTGTATCCGTCCTGTTCTTTGAAGGTCTGTCAATATTCTTAGAAGCGCGCCGCGGCCAAAAAGTTCCGCTCGGCACTTTCTACCATTATACCCTCCCCGCGTTACAAGCACAAGCGCAAACAGCTTCCAAATGTCGCCTCAAATGATAATTTACTTTTTCGCCCCGGCGTGATACAATAAATTGGAGCAGGAAACGGAGGATGAGCACATGATTCAGGCAAATCAGACGGTCGGCGAGGCGATTTCCGCCCGCCTGACCACGAAATGGGCCGGCCGGACGCTTCACTACGCGCCCGAGGTGGACTCCACCAATCGCTGGCTGAAAGACCTGGCGAAGGAAGGCGCGCCCCACGGCACGCTGTGCGTGACCGATTTTCAGAGCGCGGGCAGGGGACGCATGCAGCGCAGGTGGCAGGCGCAGCCCGGCGAGGCGCTGCTGATGAGCATCCTCGTGCGGCCGGAGCGCCTTGAGCCCGAAAAGGCGCCCGCGATCGTGCTCATCGGCGCGCTGGCGGTGTGCCGCGCGCTGGAGGATCTGGGCGTGCAGGCGCGCATCAAGTGGCCCAACGACATCGTCTGCGGCCCGAAGAAGCTGTGCGGCATGCTGCTCGAACTGGGTCTTAAACAGACTTCGGTCGATTTTGCCATCCTGGGCATCGGAATCAACGTCAAAACGCATCCCGTGAGCGCGGAAACGACGCACGCGGGCTCCGTCTGCGAGGCGCTTGGCCGCGAGGTCTCGCGTGAGGAGGTGGCTTCTCGCGTGCTCGCCTGGTTCGAAAAATACTACGAAAACTGGGCAAAAAACGGCATGGACGCGATCATGGGCGACTATTGCGCCCGCTGCGTGACGCTCTCCGGACGCGTCCGGGCCGAAGAACAGACCGGAGTCGCTTATGAGGGGACCGGAGTCGGTCTCTGCGAGGACGGCGCGCTCGTCATGCGCCTGGACGACGGCACGGAAAAAATTCTGCACGCGGGCGACGTGTCCGTGCGCGGGATCATGGGCTATGTATAGGGAGAAAAGAGCATGATACTGGGGCTTGGAATGGATCTGATCGAGGTGCCGCGCATCGCGGAAATGATAAAAACCGACCGGTTTCTACAAAGGGTCTATACCCCTGACGAGCGAGCGGCCATCGCCGAGAAGGGCGCGCAGACCGCCGCCGGGTACTTCGCCGCCAAGGAAGCGGTCGCCAAGGCGCTGGGCACCGGCTTTACAGGCTTCGGCCCCGCCGCCATCTCGGTCGAATACGACGAGCTGGGCGCGCCGCGCGTTTTGCTCTCGGGCGGCGCTCAGGCCCGCTTTCAGGCCATCGGCGGCCGCCGCATCCTGCTCACCCTGACGCATCTCGCCTCCGTCGCCGCCGCCACCGCGATCGTCGAGGGGGAAGACCGGGCAGTGCCCGGCTCCACTTGCTGCCGCGCATTCTATCGACGAATTCGGAAACCATAAATTGGAGTTCCCGAATTCTGCGAATCTGCGGCCTTCGCCGCAGATTAATAGTCGGCACTGCCGACTCGAGCTGACCGTCAGGCAGTGCCCGGCCCCACTTGCTGCCGCGCACCCACGAGACAGGCAGGGTATGGCCGGGGAGGCCGCCTTTCTGACCGGGCAGTGCCCGGCCCCACTTGCTGCCGCGCACCCATGAGACAGGCAAGATATAGTCAAAACAAGCAAGGCCACGTGACTTCTGGCGCCTCCCCAGACCCCACCCGGAAAGCACTTTGATCCGCGTAATCAATGATAAAGGAGCAATGTGGTTCCCCGAATGCGGCGTGGGGCGGGGACGGAGCGAAGCGATATGCCATGCCTCACCTGAAAGGGGAGGTGCCCGCGGCGCGGGCGGCGGGGTTCACAGACGAAGAATCCGGGAACTTGAACCTATGGTTCCCGGATTCGTGTTTTGTCCGGCGGCAGCAACCGGGTGCAGGCTCAGCCTGCCGGCAGCAAGCGGCTGTCGGCCCTGCCGACCCGGCCGGCATATGAGAAGAAACCTCCTCATAGGATGAACCGACAGAACGAGGCATCCGCTGTGAGGAGGTTTTTGCATGGACACATTGTATCGCGACATCGCCCGCCGCACGCAGGGCGACATATACATCGGCGTGGTGGGGCCGGTGCGCACCGGCAAGTCCACCTTCATCAAGCGCTTCATGGAGCTGATGGTGCTGCCCCACATTGAGGACGAAAACCAGCGGCAGCGCGCCTTTGACGAGCTTCCGGTCAGCGGCGCGGGGCGCACAGTCATGACCACGCAGCCCAAGTTCGTGCCCAACGAGGCGGCGCTGATTCACCTGCGCGATCAGGCCTCGTTCCGGGTGCGCCTGGTGGACTGCGTGGGGTATCTGGTGACAGGCGCGCTGGGCACGCAGGAAAACGAGACCGCGCGCATGGTGCGCACGCCCTGGTTCGACCACGACATCCCCTTCGAGCAGGCCGCGGAAATCGGCACGCGGCGGGTGATCGACGAGCACTCCACGCTGGGCCTGGTGGTCACGACCGACGGCACGATTACCGACCTGCCCCGCAGCGCCTATGTCGCCGCCGAGGAGCGCGCGGTGCGGGAGCTCAAGGCGCTGGGCAAGCCCTTCGTGATCCTGCTCAACAGCGCCCAGCCCGACTCCGACGCGGCGCTGTCCCTGCAAAAGGCGCTCAGCGAGAAGTACGAGACCCCGGTGCGCCTGATGAGCGTGGAAAAGATGACGGAAGAAGACGTGCGCGGTGTGCTGGAGAGCATGCTCTTCGAGTTCCCGCTGACCGAGGTCTGGGTCGAGACCCCCGACTGGGTGGGCGCGCTGCCTGAGGGACACTGGCTCAAGAAGGCGCTGCGCGAGCAGGTGGCTCAGGCGGGCGAGCACATGCGCAGGGTGCGCGACTATGGCGCGGTCACCGAGGCCTTCGCCCAGTCCGAGTTTTTCAAGGCCCCGTCGCCCAGCGAAATCCGCCTCAGCGAGGGCGCGGTCTCCTTCCGCGCGCAGCCGGCGGACGGCCTGTTCTACCGCGTGCTCAGCGAGGAAAGCGGCCAGAAGGTCGAGGACGAGGAGCACCTGATGACCCTGATGACCGAGCTGGCCGGGGCCAAGCGCGAGTACGACCGCATCGCCGCAGCCATGCAGTCGGTCGACGCGACCGGGTTCGGTTTAGTCCCCCCGGACGAGGCCGAGCTGCGCCTTGAGAAGCCCGAAATGGTCAGGCAGGGTGGCCGGTACGGCGTGCGCCTGCGGGCCAGCGCCCCCTCATTGCACCTGCTGAAGGTGGACATACAGACCGAAGTCTGTCCCGTCGTGGGCACGCAGGAGCAGACCGAGGAGCTGGTCGAGCAGATGGTCAGGGAGTATCAGGAAGATCCCGACAGCGTCTGGAATACCAACCTGCTTGGCAAAACCCTCAGCGACCTCATCCGCGAGGGCCTCGCCGCCAAGCTCAGCCGCATGCCCTCCGAAACTCAGCCGAAAATGCAGCTCGCCCTCACAAAAATCGTCAACGAGGGCAGCGGCGGAATGATCTGCATTCTGCTGTAGGGGGAGGGGAACGATCGAGAGGCGGCTTTTCTGAGAAAAGCCCCTCTCGAGCTCTCCCGAAAAGCACTTTGATCCGCGTGACTTTTTCCCGTACAGTAAAGTGGTTCCCCGAATGCGGAACTGGGAGAGCGAAGACACATGACGCGAAGTTCTGCGCGAACCCCTCTGCCCGCAAAGTGGACCGTTCCCATCAAAACGGACAGTGCAAAAAAGCACCTCCTGTTGTAGAATAGAAACTACAACAGGAGGTGCA